>JBJHDB010000062.1:0-9133 GCA_050486325.1 Nitriliruptoraceae bacterium
GGTCACCGATCGACTGGGCACGGGCCAGCTGCAGCCGGTCGCGAGACATCACCCCGATCGCGAGCACGTTGACCAGAGGGTTCGCCGCGTAGGCGTCGTCGAACACCAGCTCACCGCCGATGTTTGCCACCCCCACGCAGTTGCCGTATCCACCGACGCCGCGGACGACCCCGTCGACGAGGTGCCGCTGGCGGTCGTCGCGCGGCCGCAGCCGCCCGTGCGCGTCGACCCAGCCGCCCGGATCGCCGAACCGCAGCGAGTCCATGATGGCGATCGGTCGTGCTCCCATGGTGAACACGTCGCGAAGTATCCCGCCGACACCGGTCGCCGCGCCCTGGTAGGGCTCGACGAAGCTCGGGTGGTTGTGCGACTCGATCTTGAACGCGACGGCGATCCCGTCACCGACGTCGACCACGCCGGCGTTCTCCCCCGGGCCCGCGATCACCCACGACGCCGTCGTCGCCAGCTGGCGCAGGTGCAGCTTCGACGACTTGTACGAGCAGTGCTCCGACCACATCACCGAGTACATCGCGAGCTCGGAACGACTCGGCAGCCGCTCGAGGGTGGCCACGATCCGTGCGAGCTCGTCGGCCGCCAGCCCCAGCTCGTCGGCGAGGGTCGCGGCCGTGTCGTCGGTCAACTGCTCGTCGGCGGGAAACGTGCTCGCTGGTTCGGTCACAGGCGCTCCGCGGCGGTCGGCGGCGATCCTAATCGGGGCCGGGCGCCGGGTTGGCATCGGGCGGCGCTACCCTCGAAGTCCCACTTCCGCTGACCGGTTCCCGCGCAGGCCAGCCGAGTGGTCTGCGTGAAAGGTCCCCAGATGGACGCACTGAACACGCTTCGTGCGGTGCTCGTCGGATGCGCGCTCATCGCGACCGCGATCCTGGCCACGCAGGGCATGTGGATCCCCGTCACCGTGCTCACCGTGGGCATCGCAGCCCACCTGGCGTTGTTCGTGCATCAGCGCGGCCGGCGGAGTCAGCGCCGCCGCGCCTGACACCGCGCGCGCCGGGTCCAGCCGCGCCTGGTCCGGCCAGCGCCGGGTCCGGCCCGCGCTGACATCGCGTACGACGCCTCAACCGGCGACGACGTCCGCTTCGATGACGCTCGCGAAGAACCCGCGACCGTCGGTGCCCCCGGCCAGCACGCCGTCGACGGCGTGCTCGGGGTGGGGCATCAGGCCGACCACGTTGCCCGCCGCGTTGGCCACGCCGGCGATGTCCCGTGCCGATCCATTCGGGTTGTGGCCCGGCGCGTAGCGCGCCACGACCTGGCCCCGTGCCTCGAGTTCGTCCAGCGTCGTCGGATCCGCGTGATATCGCCCTTCGCCGTGCTTGACCGGCACGATCAGGCGGTCACCTTCGGTGAACGCGCGGGTCCAGGGGGTCGCCGTCGACGCGACGAGTAGCGGCACCGGGCGGCTGACGAACCGCAGGCCGGCGTTGCGCAGCAGCGCTCCCGGCAACAGACCGGACTCGCACAGCACCTGGAAACCGTTGCAGATGCCCAGGACCGGCCCGCCCTCGCGCGCGAACGCGGCGACCGCCGTCATCATCGGCGACTGGTGGGCGATCGCTCCGCAGCGCAGATAGTCGCCGTAGCTGAAGCCGCCGGGGAGGATCACCGCGTCGAGCTCACCGAGCGTGTCGTCGGCATGCCACAGCGCGACCGATTCGCCTCCGCAGGTCTCCACCGCGCGGCGCGCATCGGCGTCGTCGAGTGATCCGGGGAAGGTCACCACACCGATTCGGGTCAACGGCGCCTCCTCGTGGCCACAGCTCGACGACTCATCGAAGCGGAAAGCCCGCATCGACCAACGCCCCGAGCGGATCCGGCTCGGCGAGCAGTTCGTCGACGTCGCGGCATCCACGTGGCGGATCCTGCGCAAACGTCAACCGGTCACACGCGGCCGCCTGCACCCGTGAGGCCGTGAGTTCGGTGTTCGCCGAGACCGCCGCCCCGGGCCATTCCGGGTCGCCGATCAGCACCAGCTGGTGGAGCAGCGCGGGTGCGCCACGGGTCGCGTCGTCGTAGACGAACTTGGCGTTGAGCTCGATCACCAGGCGCCCCTGCTCGACACGCGCGGAGCTTTCCACGCCCGACAGCTCGAACGTGGCCATCCGCAGCACGCCGTCGCCGGCCACCCAGGCGGTCAGGCCAGGCCGCGCCTCGGCGAAGGCCGGGTCACCCAGCAGCTGGCAGGCCGCCCCCAACGTGCGCCGCACCGCGGCACGCGATCCCTGATCGCCGATCAGCTCGATCGGCTCACCGCACGACGGTCCACGCTCGGATTCGACACTGTCAGCCAGCACCGCCGATCCCCGTTCGATCGTCACCTGCGCGTCGCCGACCGGACGGCGCTCGGCCGGGGGCAGTTCTCCGCGTGGGATGGACAGGAATGCCCACGCCGACACCCCGATCGCCACCGGAGCCAGCAACAGCATCGCGAGCACGAACCAGCGGTGGAGCACCGGTTCACCGGTCGGCAGCGTCGGCAGGTCGTCGCGCACGTCTACCGGCCGACCCGACGTGGCTTCAGGCATCGCCGGCGTCACCGCCGTGATCGACGATCCGCCATCGGTAGGTCTCGATCACGGGGTTGGCGAGGAACTCGGCACACATGCGCTCGACACGGTCGGTGAGCGCCTGCCCTTCCGCGTCGATGTCGAGCTCGAGGTGCTTGCCCACCCGTACCCGCGAAACCTCGCCGTACCCGAGCTCGGGAAGGGCACGCTCCACCGCACGCCCCTGAGGATCGAGAATCTCGGGCTTGAGCAGGACGTCGATGGCGATCCTGGGCATCGAGAACCTCGCCGACCGGCCCGTCGCGGGATGGCGGCCGTGGTCACCGATCTTAGCGTCGCCCGTGCCAGGCACTGCCCGTCGCCCATCCGGGCTGCTAGCGTCACTGGCCACGCTCGGGGGCACGGACACGCTCGTGCATCGGGGCACGGACACGCTCGTGCATCGTCGAGCGCGCTCGTCACACCGTCGAGCCCGTACAGCGGACCTGGATCGAGGGCCCGCACGCAAGGCTTGGGGCTGCCATGACCAGCGAACAACTCGGCGCCGTGCGATCCGGGACCGTTACCGCGGCACCGGATTCAGGCTCGACCGACGAACCGGTCACACCCGACACCGGTGCCGCCGAGGCCGACATCCCCGTCGCCGAACCCACCGGCCCGATTCAGCCGTCCGGAGGATTCAGCGTCGCGCGCAAGGGGTACGACCGTGACGAGGTCGACTCCGCGATGGCACGCGTCGAACAACGCATCGCCGATCTCGAACGCACCATCGACGAGCAGCAGGAACGCCTGGTCAGCGCGCTGAAGCGTCCGATGCTGCACGAACTCGACGAGGCCGACCTGCTCGTCGTCGCCTCCGAAGAGACCACGCAGCTGGTCCGTGCGGCCAAGGCCCGCGCCCGCTCGGTCGAGGAAGCGGCGGCTGCGGAGGCTTCCGCGGTGCGGCAGTCGACGCAGGCCGAGCGCGAGGAGATGCTCGCGACGGCGACACGCACCCTTGACGAAGCCAAGTCGCGCGCCGCGAACCTGATGCGCGAAGCCGAGGAACGTGCCGAGGCGACGCTCGCCGAGGCGGAACGGCGGGCTGGCGTGCTGATCGCCGACGCCGAGGAACGCGCCACGACCATGGTTGCCGACGCCGAGAAGCGTGCGGCGACCATGGTGGGCGACGCCGAACAGCAGGCCTCGACGGTCGTCACCGACGCCGAACAGCAGGCTTCCACGGTCGTCACCGCAGCGGAGAACCGGTACGAGGAGATCCGGCAGGCGATCGCGTCCCACCGGGAACAGCTGCGTGAGGAACTCGACGACCAGCGCGCCGAGCTCAACCAGGTGATCGAGTCGCTGAAGGTGCTGCGGCAGGAGTTCGCGACGTCGTTCCAACAGGTCACCGAGACCATGGACCAGGTCCGCAACCTGTCAGGGATGCTGTGGCGGTTCGGCGAGCCCGTTCAGCGTGCAGAAGGCTACGTCGAGCAGGTGTTCGAACAGCTCGGCGAGGCGAGCCTGCCACCACGCCAGTCGGGCGACGCCAGCGCGGCCGACGCCAGCACGGCCGACACCGCCGACGACGCCGGCTCATCCCGTGAGGCCGTCGCCACCGATCAGGACGCCGACGGCACGGCCAGCACGGACCGAACGGGCGAAGACATCGACGAGGACGAGGCGCGCTGACCGACGCCGCGCAGTTGGGACCGCAGGTGCCGAGCCATCGCATCGCGATCGTCGGGGGGACCGGTCCGCTCGGTCGCGGCCTCGGATGGCGGTTCGCCGCCGCGGGACACGAGGTCGTGCTGGGCTCGCGGGACGCGCAGCGTGCCGTGACGGCTGCCACCGGACTTGCTGATCGGCTCGGTGCCGACGTGACGACGGCCGAGGGTGGATCGCTGCGTGGAGCGACCAACGACGATGCGGTCGCCGACGCCGACGTCGTCGTGGTGGCCGTTCCCTACCCGGCCCTGTCGTCCACGCTGGCCCAGCTTCCCGGGCTCGGGGATCGTCCGGTCGTCAGCTGCGTCAACCCGCTGAAGTTCGACGCGGACGGCGTGACTGCCATCCGGGTGGCCGAAGGCAGCGCTGCCCAGCGGATCGCGACACTGCTCCCCGACAGTCGCGTTACGGTGGCCTTCAACCACCTGTCAGCCGATGCGCTGCTGTCGCCGGCGGCACCGCCTGACGAGACGGTGCTCATCATGGGCGACCATGCCGACGACAAGCGCATCGTCGGCGAGCTGGCCACGGCGGTGACCCAGCGGGGCGGGCTCGACGCCGGTCCGCTGCGCAACGCGCGCCTTATCGAGGGCTTCACCGCCGTGTTGATCACCTGCAACCGCATTCACGGCGGGCACGCTGGCATCGCGATCTCGGGGATCTGATCAGCGCAAGACGCACAGCGGTGCGGCCGGTCAGCTGTCGGCGTCCGGAAGCCAGGGCGGACGCGGCGCGTCGATTCGCGCAAGCTTCGACGGCACCTCCCCGAACCGGTCGGTGCGCGCCTGCCAGTCGTGCCACGCAGCGGTGATCTCGTCCCGATCACGCGCCACGAAGTTCCACCACATCTGGATGCTCTCGCCGAGTGGTTCACCGCCGAGCAGCAGCAGGCGCGTTCCGTCGTGCAGTGCCTCGATCGGCAGCTCGTCGAGCCCACGAGGGATCAGCCCGATCCATCCTGGCTCGACGACCTCAGGACCGACACGGACCCGGCCGTCGAGGGCGACCACCGCATGCTCGAAGCCCGTTTCGACCGGCACCGGCGTGGTGCCTTGCCCCAGACGCAGTTCAGCACCGACGAGGGCGGTGTCGGTCGCCGCAGGAGAGGTCTCACCACCGAGGGAGCCGACGAACACAAGCGCCTCGCCGTGCTCGAGCGCCGTCGACGGAAGCTCGGCGTGGTGGGCAAACGCGGGCTCACCGTGCCGTGTGTGCTCGGGCTGGGCGATCCACATCTGCACGCCACGAAAGGGCGGTTCGGCGGCCAGCTCGGCATGGGCGATCCCGCCTCCGGCAGACATGAGGTTCAGCTGCCCGGGTCGGATCACCTGCTGGGTTCCGAGCGAGTCACTGTGCAGTGCCTCGCCTTCCAACAGCCAGGTCACGGTCGCCAGCCCGATGTGTGGATGCGGGCCGACCTCCATCGGATCCGGTTCGAGCGCGTCGGCCGGTCCTGCAAGGTCGACGAAACACCATGCGCCGACGGTCCGCCGACCCTTGGTGGGGAGCACACGCGCGACGGGCAGCCCACCGACGTCGGTGGCGCGGCCTTCGCGAAGTTCGACCCGTGCGAGCAGCTCGTCCTCGCACTCGAGGTCGGGGTCCTGAATCGGGCCGGTCATGATCTCGCTCCGACGCGCGTCGTTTGACGGTCCGACCCGACCTTACGCGTCCTCCGGCGCGGGTGCCGCGACACGGTCACGGCCCGCGGCCTTCGCGGCGTACAGCTGTTCGTCAGCGATCGCGACGACGTTCAGCGGTGAGCGGTCGGGCTGGCAGCGCACCGTGCCCACCCCGGCACTGGCTGTCACGTACCCGCCGGACGGCGAACTGTCGTGGACAATACCGAGCGCCGATACGCCTTCGCGGATGCGTTCGGCGATCGCGACGGCGCCTTCACGGTCCGTATCCGGCAGGATGCACGCGAACTCCTCACCGCCGTACCGGGCCGCAAGGTCGGCTGGTCGCGAGGCGGCCGAGTCGATGACCCGCGCGACGGCACGCAGACAGTCGTCGCCCGAGATATGCCCGTAGCTGTCGTTGAACTCCTTGAAGTGGTCGAGGTCGACCAGGACCAGCGACAGCATCTGCTGGTTGCGGGCGAGCCGTGCATACTCCCGTGCGAGCGTGTCATCGAAGTGCCGCCGGTTGGCGATCTGGGTGAGCCCGTCGGTGATCGCCAGCTGCGCCAACCGGTCGCGGGCACGCTTGAGCTCGATCTGGTTGTCGACGCGGCGCCGGACCACCGGCGGGTTGATCGGCTTGGTCACGTAGTCGACCGCACCGAGCTCGAGCCCTTGCGCTTCGGCCTCCAGGTCACCCATCCCGGTGATGAATATCACGGCGATGCCCGAGGTGGCACGTTGTGACTGCAGGCGCCGGCACACCTCGAAACCGTCCATGCCGGGCATCATGACATCGAGCAGGACCACGTCAGGGCCCGACGAAACCGCGAGCTCGAGTGCACGTTCGCCGTCCGTGGCGAACTGCACCTCGTAGTCGCCGTCTTCGAAGATCCCGGCGATCACCTCGATGTTGGCGGGGTCGTCGTCGACGACGAGGATCCGTGCGCCACCTTCGGTCATGCCGCACTCTCCCCTTCGTCGGAGGTCATCGCGTCGAGCAGAACGTCGAGCGCTTCGAGCGAGGCAGCGAAATCGAGGCGGTCGAGCCCATCGGCCAGCTGCTGGACTTCGTCATCGAGTCCGTGACCGGCGAGGTCGTCCCGCAGTGCCGCGAACTGCTTGCGCGCACCGAGGCTGTTCGCCTCGACAGCATCCCGAAGCACCGCCAGCGACGGCAACAGCTCCTGCGTCGGCACCGCCGCATCCACGTCGACGGTGCCGTTCCCGCCGACATCGGGCGACGATCCGTGCAGGGCTGCGAGCTCCAGCACCGCGGGAGTGAGGACCGCTTCCAACGCATCGATCTTCGCGTCGAGGTCGTCGATGCCGCCGCGTGCGAGGGTCGACTCGACTGCGTTGGCCGCGCTCGAGACGCCAGTCGCGCCGAGCGTGGCTGCCACACCCTTGAGTGCGTGGGCGACATTACGCGCCTCGTCGAGTTCGGCGCGGTTGAGGAGGCTCCTAAGCTGCGCGATCGTTTCGGCGTGATCGTCGGCGAACCGAAGCAGCAGCTTGCGCAACAGTGCGGGTTTGCCGTTGGTCCGTACGAGTGCGGCGGCAAGGTCGAACGACCCGAGCGCTGGCGGCAGTCCCGCGGTGCCGAGCGACGCGGCGGTGTCATCGTCGGTGGTCGTGGTGGTTTCCACCGCTCCGGCTCCCTTCGTTGCCGTGTCGCGCCGGCCTGCGGGATCAGCCCCTGTCCGGCGTGGCGCCGGCATCCACTGCAACAGCAGCTCGGTGAGCCGGAGCGGGTCGATCGGTTTGGTCAGATGGTCGTTCATGCCCGCGGCCAGGCTCTTCTCACGATCCCCGCTCATCGCATGGGCGGTCATCGCGATGATGGGAAGGTTCGACAGCTCCGGATGCGTGCGCAGCTGCCTTGTGGCCGTGAGCCCGTCGATCTCGGGCATCTGGATGTCCATGAGCACCAGATCGAACACCTCGGCGAGCGCGCGTTCGATCCCGATGCGTCCGTTGTCGGCGACGACGACCTCGATGCCGAGGTCGGCCAGCAGCTCGCTCGCGAGTTCCTGGTTGATCGCGTTGTCCTCGACCAGCAGCACCCGCCGGCCGTTCAGCTGCTCGGGCGCCTGGATCGACGCATGCGTTCGCGTGCGAACCCTGCCCGAATCGGCACGCTCGTCGACGAAGAGCTCGAGCACGCTGTCGTACAAGAGCGATTCGTTGACGGGCTTGAGCAGGAAGCCGTCGAGACCGGCGGCTTCGGCCCGCGCCATGACCTGATCACGTCCGAACGCGGTGACCATCAGGATCGCCGGGGTGCGTGCGAGCTCGCGCTGCGCCTTGATCCGCTCGGAGGTCTCGATGCCGTCCATCCCGGGCATCCGCCAGTCCATCAGGACCAGGTCGAAGGGCGCACCGGCCTGTGATGCTGCGACGAGCTCGCTCAGCGCCTCCTCGCCGGAGGCGACCGCAACGACGTCCATCTCCTGGCTCGCCAGCATCGTCTCCAACACCTCCCGTGAGGCGTCCGAGTCGTCGACGACGAGCGCCCGCTTGCCCACCAGGTCGTCCAGCCGCCGGCGGCGCGAATGCCGGCGCGTCGACTTGGCCGTCTCGAGGACAGCGGTGAACGCGAACGTGCTCCCCTCCCCCGGGATGCTGGTGACTTCGATGTCACCACCCATCAGCTCGGTGAGCTGACGCGAGATGGCCAGGCCCAGGCCCGTGCCGCCGTACTTGCGGGTGATCGAGGTGTCGGCCTGCGAGAACGACTCGAACAGCTTGGCGATCTGCGCCTCGGTCATGCCGATTCCCGTGTCGGTGACCGAGAACCGCAGGTGGACGACCCCGTTCTCCATCTTGAGGGGCTCGACACCGACGACGACCTCGCCGTGCTCAGTGAACTTCACCGCGTTGGTGGTGAGGTTGATGAGGATCTGGCCCAGCCGGAGCGGGTCGCCGACGAGGTGCTGCGGGGTTTCGGGCGAGACCGCGAAAACCAGCTCCAGCCCCTTCTCCTCGGCGCGGAGCACGACGATGTCGGCAACGTTGGTCATCACGTCTTCGAGTGCGAACGGCAGGTTCTCGAGTTCGAGCTTGCCGGCCTCGATCTTGGAGAAGTCGAGGATGTCATTGATGATCCCCAACAGCGATTCCGCCGCATTGGCGATCTTGTCCACGTAGCCGCGCTGCTTGTCGGTCAACTCGGTACGCCGGGCGAGATGCGTCATGCCGATGATCGCGTTCATCGGCGTGCGAATCTCGTGGCTCATGTTGGCCAGGAACTCGCTCTTGGTGCGGTTGGCCGCC
>JBJHDB010000063.1:0-9076 GCA_050486325.1 Nitriliruptoraceae bacterium
CGCGCGGCAGTACGCCACGATGTTGGCGACCTCGGTCTCCGTGATCCAGCAACCCTGCAGGCGTGACGGCTTGCCCTGACTCGCCGGCAGGAACAGCATGTCGCCCTTGCCGACGAGCTTCTCCGCACCGTTGGCGTCCAGGATCGTGCGCGAGTCGGTCTGTGAGGCGACCGCAAGGGCCAGCCGCGACGGGATGTTGGCCTTGATGAGGCCCGTGATCACGTCGACCGACGGGCGCTGGGTGGCGATGATCATGTGGATACCGACGGCTCGAGCCATCTGGGCGATGCGGCAGATCGCGTCCTCCACATCACGCGGAGCGACGAGCATCAGGTCGGCCAGCTCGTCGATGACCAGCAGGATGTAGGGCAGTTCGCGTGGCGCGATCGTCGTGCCGTCCGGCCCGGGCCGGGATTTCGCGCGCCCCGATCGCACGGCGTCGTTGTAGCCGTCGATGTTTCGGTGCCCTTCGAGGGCGAGCAGTTCGTAGCGCTGCTCCATCTCCTTGACGCACCACTGGACCGCATCGGTCGCCCGCCGCGGGTCGGTCACCACCGGGCAGAGCAGATGCGGTGCGCCCTCATAGGCGTTGAGCTCGACGCGCTTGGGGTCGATCAGGATCATGCGCACCTGGTCCGGCCGGGTGCGCATCACCACCGACGAGATCATGCCATTGAGCGTGACCGACTTGCCCGAACCGGTCGCGCCGGACACCAGCAGGTGCGGCATGGCCGTCAGGTCGACCAGCGCCGTCCGACCGGCGATGTCGACGCCGAGCGCGACGGTCAGCGGATGATCGTCCGCACGCGCTTCGTCGGACCGAAGAACGTCACCGAGGGTGATCAGGTCGCGCTTTCGGTTGGGGACCTCGACCCCGATCGCGGACTTGCCCGGGATCGGGGCGACGATGCGCACGTCGGGTGCGGCCAGCGCGTACGCGATGTCGTCGCCCATGTTGGCGACCTTCTTGACCTGCACCCCTGGACCGAGCTCCACCTCGAAGCGGGTGACCGTGGGGCCGCGGGACCAGCGAGCCACGGTGGCGTCGACACCGAACTGCCGGAACGTCTCCTGCAGCGCGTCGGTCTGGGCGGCGATGGTCCGTTCGGATTCACCGGCCATGGACCGGCCGCTGGCCAGCAGATCCAACGGAGGCAGCTCGTAGTCCTTCCAGCTGCGCACCCGGGCGACCTTGCGTGCCCGGCCGTCGGAGCCAGCTGCGCTCGCGTCTGAAGCACCGGTCGACGTCGCCGTGGCGCGAGCGGTCTCCGCTTGCGGCGACGGCTCGACTGCGGCCGCAACCTGCGTTGGCACAGCATCGGCCGCATCGAACAGCTCGTCGTCGGTGAGCCGCGCACGTGCGGGCCGGGCCTGGGGATCCCGTGCCGCGCCTGCGGCGTCCCGGTCGTCGCCGGCACCGGTGGTGGCATCGTCGTACGGCGTGTCGTCCCACGAGCCACCCGGCCTTGCCGGGGTGTCCAGCCCCGGGGCGGTCAACACCTGCCGCAGCCGGGCGATCACCTGGGAGAACGGTGTTCGGGTCGCGATCAGCAGGCCGAGCACGACGAGCGCGGCCAGCACGGCGACCGCGCCCCACAGCGACAGCGCCATGGTCAGCGGGGTGGCAACCGCCCAACCAAGCAGACCACCGGCGTCCCAGAGCTCGGCGATACCCGCCGAAGGGTCGGGCATTCCACGAATCAGATGGAGCCCGGCGAGGACGCCGGCACCGACCATCGCCCCACCCACACCGATCCTGCCCAGGTCCGGGCCGTCCTCGGACACCACGACCGAGATGCCCGACCAGAGCAGGAGCACGGGCACGCCGAACCCGGCCAGGCCCAGCATTCCGCGCAGGACGGCCTCGATCGCCGCCCCGACCGGACCGGCTGCGTCGGCGTAGACCGCCAACCCCGCCAGCACACCGAGCAGCACGAGCGCGATGCCGACGACGTCCTGGCGCTGCGCACCCAGGTGTCGGCGCACCGGTGCGGTACGGGCACTCGCAGCGCGGTCGTTCTTCGCACTTGCCGTGCGCTTAGCGCTCGTCGATGATTTCGGTGCCGGTCGGCGCGCCGGGTTTGACGATCCGCGACGCCCGTTGCCGGCCGCACGACCCGTACCGCCCTTCGCACCCTTCGTGGGACCGCGACGGCCCGACGACGCGGCACGGCGTCGACTGGTCGATGAGGTGCGTGACGCCACGACGGCAGCTCCTGACAGGACGTCAGCACAGCGTAACGGCTGCACACCCGCCTGGAACTACACCGTCGTCAGACGTCCTGGACGATCGGGAGGATGAACGGGCGGCGTCCGGTGTGCTCCCGCCAGAACCGACCCAACGCCTGGACGACGTGGCGCTGCACCGCGGCCAGGTCTTCGAACTTCGTCGCCGCGAGCCCGTCCAGTTCAGCGTCGACGGCAGCACGGGCCGCCTCGAGGATCTCGTCGGCCGACTCGTGGAACACCACACCCTTCTGCGTCACCACCGATTCGCCCGCCACCCGCCGTTCGTGGGTGTCGACGGTCACCACGCAGATGCAGATGCCGTCCTCGCCGATTCGGCGCCGATCCCGCAGCAGGGCCGGACCGACGTCGTCGAGCAACCCGTCGATGTAGACATGGCTCGTCGGCACCGGCTCCCCTCGCTCCACCCGACCCCCGTCGAGCACCACGGTGTCCCCGTCTTCGCACACCAAGACGTGATCCGGCAGACATCCCGTCATCAACGCGATCTCCCGGTGGGCGCGAAGGTGCCGGTGCTCCCCGTGCACCGGCACGAAGAACTCGGGCTCAACGATGTTGTGGAACAGCACGAGTTCGTCGCGACTGGCATGCCCGGACACGTGGACCGGCGCGGTCCCCCGGTGCACGACTCGGCAACCGCGCCGGGACAGGTTGTTGATCGAGCGGAACACCGCCTGCTCGTTGCCCGGGATCAAGCTGGAGGCAAGGATGACGAGGTCCCCCTCCCCGACGTCGAGGTGCCGGTGCTCACCGGCCCCCATGAGGCTCAGCGCCGAGAACGGCTCGCCCTGTGACCCGGTGCACACGACCACCAGTTTCCGCCGGTCGTAGCGTTCGACGTCGGCGAGATCGACGATGTCGTCCGGGTCGACTTCGAGGTAGCCGAGTTCACGTGCGATGGCCATGTTTCGCACCATCGACCGGCCGACGAACACCGGCCGGCGCCCGACAGCCTTGGCCGCGTCGAGTACCTGCTGGATGCGGTGCACGTGCGAAGCGAACGACGCCACGACGATCAGGCCCTCTGCATCCATGATGTGCTCACGGATGCGGGCGCCGACCGTGCGTTCCGTCGGGACGTGACCGGGAGTGTCGGCCCCGGTCGAGTCAGCGAGCAGCAGGTCTACGCCTTCGTCGCCAAGACGGGCGAAGTGCGCCAGGTCGGTGGGACGATCGTCGATAGGGCTCTGGTCGAGCTTGAAATCGCCGGTGTGGACGATCATGCCGTGGGGAGTCCGGAACGCGTACGCCACCCCGTCGGGGATCGAGTGACTGACCTGGACGGCTTCGGCCGACCAGTGGTCGCCCTCGACGACTTCACCGGGCTCGACCTCGACGAACGTCAGCTCGTCCAGGTCGTCCCACTCCTCGAGCACCGCCTCGGTGAACGCCAGCGTCAACCGTGTCCCGTACACGGTCAGTGGCCGCCCTAGGTCGCGCACCAGGTAGGGCAGCGCCCCGATGTGGTCGAGGTGACCGTGGGTGAGGAAGATCCCCACCACGTCATCGGCGCGTGCGGTGAGCCAGCCCCAATCGGGCAGGATCAGATCGACCCCGAGGTGTTCCTCATCCGGGAACAGCACCCCGACATCGACGATCAGCAACGACCCGGCCACCTCGATGGTGGCCATGTTGCGCCCGATCTCGCCCAGTCCTCCGAGGAAGGTGACCGTCACCGGCGGGACGTCGCCGGATCCCTTGCCAGCCTCGGAACGGTCGTCGGTCATCGTCGCGCTACCAATCGCTCGTGAGCGTCGCGGACCCGCGCGACGACCTGAGGTGACGCGTCGAGCAGGGGCGGCCGCACGCTACCTGCCGGAAGACCGGCGGCCGCCAGCCCCGCCTTCAACGGTGCCGGTGAGGGTTCGGCGAACAACGCCCGGTGCAGCGGCAGACACCGCAGGTGCAGCTCACGCGCACGCACCGGATCGTCAGGGACGCAGCGGACCATCTCGGCGATCTCCGGACCGGCCAGGTGTGCACTGACCGACACGACGCCGCTGCCTCCGGTCGCCAGTACGGCGAGATTGACCTCGTCGGCTCCGCACCACACCCCGAATCCGCCGGGCGCATCGGCGGTCGCGGCCAGCACGTCACCGATCTTTCCCAGGTTCGCCGTGGCGTCCTTGACGCCGACGATGTTGGGGACGTCGGAAAGTTCGACGAGCGTCGAGGTGTCGATCTCCCGACCCGTGCGTTGCGGAATGTCGTACAAGAGCACCGGGAGCTCGGTCGCATCCGCGACGGCCCCGAAGTGCGCGACGAGCCCCCGCTGATCGGGTCGGTTGTAATAGGGAGTGACCACCATCAGCGCATGCGCACCGGCGTCCGTGGCGCGGCGCGCGGCCTCGACCGACCGGGCGGTGCTGTTCGACCCGACACCCATCAGTACCGTCGCCTCGCCGTCGACCGCGGTCAGGACGATGTCGAGAAGCTGCCACGGCTCGTCGGCCAGCAATGTCGGCGACTCGCCGGTCGTACCGTTGACGACGATCGTCTCCGTGCCCGAGGCGACCAGGTGACGCGCCAGCGTCACCGCACCGTCACGGTCGAGTGCGCCGTCGGCATCGAAGGGCGTGGCCATGGCGGTCGCGACCCGCCCGAGGCCGTCCGGCAGTGGCGTCCAACCGGTGGTGGGGGACATCGCGGCGCACGACCTTTGCGTATCGGGGGAAGGTTCTGGCCAAGCCGTATCCTAGTTGTCCCCCTGACCACGACGGGCCGTTCGTCGCGCACCCGAACACCCGGCACCAGGGCTGCCGAGGTGGTGGACATGAACATGCTCGTGCTCGCCCACGCAGGGCCCGGATCGACCTGGCAGGCGTTCGTCGTCGTCGCCGGCATCGTGCTCGCGGTAGCAGCGGTCGGCGCGGCCGTCGGCCGCTGGTCCTGTGCGAGGCCGTCCGACCTGGTCGTGCCGGTCGCAGCCGCCACCGCTGCCGGCGCGATCGGCGTTCTGGGCCACGCGTGGATATCGGACGTGATCGGCTGGGGGCTGCCCCTGGCGGTCGTGGCCGCGGCGACGCTGCTGCTCGCCGTGTTCACGCCGTTGGAACTGCGCGGGCCGACGCCGCTCGCCCTTGGAGCCGCCGCGCTGGCCGCGGTGGCCGGCATCGGCCTATATCAACCGTTGACGATCGCGCTGCATCCTCCACCCGACCTGCTCCCGTTGGCAGGGAATGCGACGGTGCGCATCGTCGAGCCGACTGACGGCGCCCTGATCCGACCGGGCACATTGACGATCGAGGTCGCCGTGGACGGCGCCGGCATCGGGCCGCCCTTCACCCCGCTCGACGAGGTCGGCGACGACCCGACACGGGCGGCCTCCCTCGGGATCTACGTCGACGGTGACCGTGTGCCGGTCGAATGGGACGGCTGCTCGGTCGCAGATCCGTGCTCGACGCTGCAGCTTCAGGTCAAACTCAACGAACCGGGTCCACGACGTCTGGCGGTCGAACTGACCCGCGGCGACGGCACGCCGTTCGCCCCCCTGGTCATCGACCGGGTCACGGTCGAGGTGGCGGACTGACCCCGTCCGGCGATCACCCGGGGCTCAAGAACGCGGACCCCGCGCGGCGACGTAGCCGAACGTGCCGACACCGACGAAGGCGACCGCCTGCTGCAGAAGGGTGGACGGCACGATCGGCATGGCCGGCAGCCAGTCGGCCAACGCACTCGGCACCGTCGGCAGGGTGACCAGCAGCAGCAGGACCCCGGCAACCACCGGAACCAGCCGGTCCCGCAGGCCTGCGGCCGCACCGAGCGCGAACACGACCCCGACCGCCACATAACAGGCGATCGGCCACCACAAGCTGGTCTGGCCACCGTCGCGTTGGTGCGCGTCGTGCAGGATGCGCGCGAGGTCGAGCAGCAGCAGCGGCACGCCGCCCACCACCACACCGATCAGCACCGAACGAAGCGTGGAACCCATCCGTTCCTCCTTTGCGGGCATTCGCGCAGCCCAGCGAACACTGGCTGTGCGCCCGGTCTCTACCCGTCGGAACGCGGTGATTCCGACGGCCCCTCGACGCCGCGTGCGCGACGCCGTTGTTCGGCACGACGTTCCGCATCGAGCCGTTCGAGTTCACTTGCTCCGTGATCGACGTGACGCATCGTGTCGGCGATGGCCCGGTGACCGGCGACCTCGCCGATCTGGCGATGCATCTCCTGGACGATGCGGCGGTACTGCGGGTGTCCCTGCGGGGTCGATCGCAGCTCGAGCATCTGCATCGCCGCGCGTGCATTGAGCTGCATGACGTACCGGACCCGGTAAGCAAAGCAGACCGCGTACTGCGCCTGCACCGGATGGTCGTCGTACAGGAGGTCGTACAGGGCGGCGGATCGCTCCAGCGCCTCGACGTATCGGCCGGCGAATCCGCCCTCGACCAGCTCGTCTGGGACGTCGTAACCGTGGGCGGGAGTGAGGTCCTGCCACTCGACGGTCAGCATCCGGTGGCGTTGCAGGTCCCGGAACCCGCCGTAGTCACCGAGCACGTCGAACCGGTACCAGACCCGTTCGAAGGCGCGGCCCGGACGATGGCGGCGATTGGCCCGCTCGCCGACGTAGGCCTCGAGCACCTCCTGTCGTCGCTCGGCCGGCCATGACGCCACCTGCGCCGCGAGCTGCGACTCACCGATGGTCACGTGCGGGTACAGCGCCGCGGCGACCAGCGCGACTTCGGCGTCGAGCGGCTCCCGCGGGCTCCAGTCGACGAGCCGCACCGGGACCTCCGTGCTGACCGCGTCGACGTCTTCCACCAACTGCTGCGCCAGGGCGCGGGTCGCCGCCCGGGTCTCGGCCAGGTACGCCGACCAGACACCACCGCGGTCGGGACGGTCGACCCGGGTGACGAACGAGGGGATCACCTCCCGCAACGCCACCAGCAGCCGTTCGGCGATCGTGTGCGACTCGGCCAGCTCGTCGGCACGCAACCGCAGCAGAAGCTGCTCGTAGGACTGACCGGAGGCGAACATGCCGACATTGGCGGTCGTTGCCGCGGGGAGCATCCCGCGGAGCAGGTCGAGCGCCTTGGCGCGGGTGGCGCTGTTGTAGACGAACGTCGAGGTGGTCTCGTCCCGGGGCCAGCGAGCACGCACCCAGGCGAGAACGTCGCCGACCAGGCCGGCGTACAGGTCGAAGATCGCATCCAGTTCGCGTTCGTATACGTCCGCGTGGGGTCCCGCGGCGATGTCACGGTCGCGGTGGTAGCGGTAACGGCCATCCGGTTTGGTGTCGTAGGGGATGTAGCGCGTCGACTGCTCCAGATAGGCCGCAAGCCGACCCCACTCGATGCGTTTGGTCGCGAGGTTCGACACGTTCTCCAAGGCCACGTGCGCGCCGCCCAGCTGCGCCACCGAGTCGTCGCCATATTCCGAGAAGACCCGCTCGTACAGCTGAGCGGCACGAGCCGCGGGGTCGTCCGCATCCAGATCGGCCGCGAACTCCTCGATGAACAGTTGCCGGAGCGAACCGCCGAACCGGGAGTACCGGGCGAACAAGGCGCCCTTGACGACTTCGGGCAGGTCGACGAGTGCGAAGACGTCGCCATCCGGATCGGTCATGTGGCGTGACAGCAGCGCCCGCACCTCGCTGGTGTCGCGCGCGTCCTCGGCCACGAGCACTCCCCGCGATGGGATCGATCGGGTCGGCGCCGCGTCGGCGCGACGTACGGCCACCGCCGCACGATCGTAGGCTGCATGCCTCGTACGATCGCCCGGCTCGTCGAGCCTATCGAGGGCACTGTCGACCGCTCGCGCGACGCTGACGCAAGCGAACCGAAGTACCGACCCGACCATGGAGGCAGCGCAGGTGCGTGGCAGTGGCGGCATGCCCTTGCGTCCGCTCGGCGACGCGTCCGAGCTGGCCGACCGGCAGTTCGACCGCCGGGTGGCCGGTCGCGCCTGGCAGCTCGCGCGGCCCTACCGGCGGCGCCTGCTCTGGTTCGTCGGGCTCATCATGGTCGCCGCGGTGGTGTCGGCCGCACCGCCCCAGCTCATTCGGCTGGTGATCGACCGGGCCATCCCTGACGCGGACACGGGTCTGCTGTGGCTGTTGTTCGCCGGCATGCTCGTGGTCGCCGTGATCGTCGCGGCGCTGTCGATGATCGAGCGCGGCTTGTCGGCGTCGATCGGCGAGGCGCTCATCCTCGACCTGCGCACCATGCTCTACCGCCACGTCCAGGCGATGCCGATCGCCTTCTTCACCCGCACTCAGACCGGCTCGCTGATCACGCGGCTCAACAATGATGTCATCGGCGCACAGCGAGCGCTGACGGGCACGCTCGGCGGGATCGTCGACAACATGATCAGTGTGACCGTCACCCTCGTGGCCATGCTGATCCTCGAATGGCGGGTGACGCTGCTCGCCGTGCTGCTGCTCCCCGGGTTCGTCATACCGGCACGCATCGTCGGTCGACGCCTCCAGCAGCTGTCCCGACAGTCGATGGAGCTCAACGCCGAGATGAACTCCGTCATGACCGAACGCTTCCACGTCGCCGGCGCGTTGCTGGTCAAGTTGTTCGGCCGCATCGACCGCGAAGTCGACCTGTTCCACGATCGCGCGAGTCAGGTCGCACAGCTCGGTGTTCGCACCGCGATTCACGGCCGGGCGCTGTTCGCCTCGCTCGGGCTCGTCGGCGCGTTGGCGACCGCACTCGTCTACCTCGTCGGCGGACGCCTGGTTATGGCCGACCCGTCGCTGGACACCGGTGTGGTCGTGGCCCTGGCCCTGTACGTCACCCAGCTCTACGGTCCCCTCGCGCAGCTCTCCAACGCCCGGGTCGACCTCATGACCGCTCTGGTCAGCTTCGAACGCGTCTTCGAGGTGCTC
>JBJHDB010000064.1:0-8822 GCA_050486325.1 Nitriliruptoraceae bacterium
GAGGCCGTCCGGGCCTTCCATCACCGCGACCTTGATCTCCATCAGCCCGGCCGCAACCAGCGTCGCCACCAGCGACAGCCGGTCAGTACCTGGCAGTTCGGCGCGCAGGACCGCCTGTTCCACCTGCATTCGGACCGCCGCCCGCAATGCCTCGTCACCGCCGACGTCGGCGCCTCGGCGCACCTGTTCGACATCTGCCTGGGTCAGTTCCGCATCGACCACGATGCGGATACGGCCGCCATGGCCGAAGAACGCCTGTAGCCCCTCGTCCGCGACCGCCTCGAGCGAGGCAGCCCGGAAATAGCCAGCAAAACGGTCGTAGCGGGTCGCAACGCGCAGGCACGGCACGTAGAACGTCTCCCGCGGCCGGCTGCCAGGCTCGTAGTCCCGGCGCAACCGAAGGTCGCGCAGTCTGGTCGGTGTGTCGTCGCTCACGTGTCGAGGCCAAACGCCAACGTCTCCTGATGCGCGACCGGCACGGCCGTGTGGGTCTCGACGTCAGCGAGCCGCAGCCCCAACGTCGGGACATTGCGTGCAATCTCGTCGAGGACCTCGGCCAGTTCCACCGACCAGGCGCCGTCCTTGTCCTGCACCCGCGGCACGGCATTGGCCAGCGCGAGAACCGCCTCCTTGAACTCGGTGCTGTGCTCGTAGCCGTGCTCCACCAACCACGAACGGACCGATCCGGCCCCGTCGGTCGCATACAGGCGCAGCATCACGCTCACGGCGTCATACAGGTTCGCAAACGGTCCTTCGGGCTTGAGGCGTCGCTGCACCCGGTCACGCGGGTCGACCAGCGACACGTTGCTGCCCTTCTTCGCGAGCACCTTGTCGTCGATCAGCGCGTTGGCGTCTGCACCCACGCCGAGTGCGAGTTTGCGGGCCTCGTCATAGGGGAACCCGACATCGGCGAACAGCGACCACGACAGCACCACGAAGTCCGTGGTGGGGTCGAAGCGACGCTCGTGACCAACCAGACGTGCAATGCGGAGCTTGGCGACTTCCGCACGGGCGATGTCGAGCGCTTCTTCTGGACGGATCGGCACCAAATTGCCCGACGCATCGGCCTCGGCTCGGTAGACGGGCCACCGTCGCGACAGCACCGACAACGTCGGCCCGTATGTGGCCAGCATCAGGTCCACGCCCCCGTGCCCGACGATCGGCTCGAACTCTTCGGCGGCCTGCCGTGCTCCTGCCCGCATGTCGGCTTCGATGTCCTCGAAGAACACCTTGGACGTGTCGTCCTGCAGCCGCTTGCGACAAACGAGCACGATGGTCGACTTCGCGGCGTTCACGTTCGCCTGGTGCAGGGAGGTCGCTGCCTCGGTGTTGATCGGCCAGGATGTCTCGATGGTGAACCCAGCGTCCATCAGCGCCGCACCGAGCGTGTCCCACGCGTCGGCCCGCTTGTGGGTGAACCAGACCACGAGCGCCCCGTCCTCGTGGAGCACACGCCGGGACTCGGCGAAAATGTCGCGCATCTTCGACTCGTAGTCTGCGTCAGCGAGCTGCTTGCGCAGCTTGCCTTTGGCGAAGTCGAACCGGGCCGGGTTGGTGACCGCCTCGTTGTCCTTGTCGGTCAGTTCGCTACCGAACCGTTCCGGGTGCAGGTGGCCGAGCGTGCGCTTCTCCCACACGTAGAAGTAGTCGGCCAGCTCTGCATACTGCACGTTGTCGTAGTAGGGCGGGTCGATGTTGACGCATTCCACAGCCCCATCGTCGAGGTGTGCGAGGTCCGTCGCCGAGGATGCCGTGATGTCCACCCCGGTCGGCACCGAGTGGTCAAGCGCGCTGGCGAGCAGCGAGTCGCGGTCTCCCCTCGGCTGCATCAGGTCCGCCACGCCACCGTAGGAGTCGAGCAGCTGGTTCAGGCACCACGACCACAACTGCCCGGCCCCCTCGAACTCGCCGAACGTCCACTTGAAGGCGAAGTCGTGGCGATCGAACACCGATCTCATCTTTTGACGCGAGACATCCCACGAGGAGGACCGCGAATTCCAGTTCAGCGCCTTGCTCTGGAAGCTCGCCGCGATGAGTCCCGCGATGGCGTCACCACGCCCATCGGGAATCTGCTCGAGGAGCTCGCGCCGGAGCTGCCGCCACTCCTCGACGAAGGCCCCGTGGACCAGCAGTTGACGGTCGGTGAAGAACTTGCGCCACACTTCCATCCCATAGATACGTGGCCGCGGGTCGTTCATCGCATCCGGGATCGGTTCGTTCGGCAGCACGTCCTCTGCCGCCCACCTGCCCTCGAGATCATTCAGCTCCTGGGTCGCCCGCCCGGTCGCGTCGAGGTCCGTCTGCGTGGGGCTGCGGAAGTAGCGGACCGACCCGCGGCCCTTGGCCTTCGGACGCCGGCACGCAACCGCGTACAGCTCCGGCCACATCCGACCGGCCTGCGCCTCTAGCTTGATGTGATCGCTGTCGATGGTGAGACCGTCCCAGGGAGAGACAGCATCGCCACGCGAGACCGTCCCGTCATCGGGCTCGTAGCCCTCACCCTTGACGTCCTCGATCACCTGGTAGTCGATGTGCGACGGGCTGCCATCAGCGTGCCGAACCGGCACGGGACGAACAGCGATCCCATTACCTGACTTGTCGAGCCACCAGTTCGGCGCGAGCGGCACCGGACCGCTGGTGCGGGGGCACGCAACGGTGTTCACCCACACGTAGGCAACGACCTTCTCACGCGCGTCCTCGAGCTCGAAGAACGGGGCCAAGCGCTGGCTGAGGCGGTCGACGAGCTCCTGGCCCCACTTGCGCAGATCTTCGACGAGTTCGGGACCGTAGGTGGCGGTGGCGTGGAGCGACGCTTCGAGCACCCCGACGGCGACGGGGTTGAGGTCGTTGGCGTGTGTGGGCAGGCCGTAGCGTTGAGCGGTGAAGGGGATGCTTCCGCCACCAGCGGTCGGGTCGAGTACGTGGGGCAGCCGCCCCCAACGGGCTTCGACGATCCGGTGGAACACATTGAGGTCGCGCGGGTCCGGCTTGTTCTTGTACGCCTGCTTCCACGTGAACGGGTTGCCTGAGAGCCGGATGCCCTGCGCGTTTGCTTCGTTCTTCACCCGTTCGGCCTCGACGGTGTCGCCCCACACACCAGTCAGCCACAGCACCCACAGGTGATAGCGCGTCTCGTCGGTCAGCGCCTCACGCTGCTCGGCAGAGAGGTCACCGCGGCTGTCGACCACCCGCGCGAGTGCTTCATCAAACCCCTCCACCTCAAGCAGGGCTTCGGACCACGCCGGCAGCACCGCAGCGAGCTGCACACCCTGAGCCGCTGCCAGCGGACGACGTGCCCACCACACGTGCAGAAACGACAGCGGGGGTAGGGCAGAGGCGGCCTGCCGCTCGCGGACAGACTCGATGCCGAGCTCACGGATGGGCAGCCACTCCTCGATAAGCAACCGGCTGCCGGTATCGATCGACGACGTCACGTGGCGCCCGTTCACTCGGCTGCCAGGTAGATGCGAAGCGCCTTGGTGCGACGCTGGTCGGTCGGTGCGCCCGCGCAGCACGCGGCGTACCAGTAGAGGCATTCCTCGTCGGACAGGCGCGCGACTCCATCGAGCAGTGCGCGGTTCCGTCCGGGTTTGGTGACGCCATGGACGATGTTGAGCGCGAGCGCGAGACGGACGCCTGCGGGTTCGGTGAGGTCGATGGGTTGTCTGCGGGTCGAGGCGAGCACGCGCGGCTGTTTGCCCGAGGCGGACAGTGCTGCGACGACGATCTCCGACACGCGGGGGTAGCGGCTGGCCGACAGGTGCGCGACCGGACGGGCATGTTCGGGGCGTCCGTTGATCTCGTGCAGCCGCAGCCCGAAAGCGCCGTCGCCTGTCGGCTCGACCTCGAGCCGGAATCCGCGGTGGCCGGGTTTGGCTGGACGTTTGTTGGTACGTGTGGATGCGGGCATCAGGCGACCTTCCCGCTGGCCTTCGCCGAGACGTCTGCGAAGGCTGTGGTGAGGGTCTGTCGCAGCGAGATCCACGCCTGCTCGTCGGGGGCGACGGCCTCGTCGAAGGTGACGGAGAACCGGATCCGTCCGGAGCACTTATCGGATGCTGCGACCAGCCGTTCGACGAGCGGTTTGGCGGTTCCCAACGTGGTCTTGTCAACGACCAGGTGGACCGTCGCAGTGCCGAGATCGTTGGCAAGTTCTGCAGCGACCTCCAGATCGACCGTCATCGGCAGGGACTGCGCCATGCTCGGGATGGTCAGTGCAGCACGGGCACGCATCCCCGCTGCGTCGAGATCCATCGACACGCTGAGCTGGCTGATGCCGGTGAAGTCGTCGGACTCAGCGATCAGGTCTGCGGCACGGGCGTATGCCTTGCCGAGCGCTTCCCCCACGGTGCCCTGTCCGGAGAACAGGTCATTGCGCGCACTTGCGGAGACCTCGTCTGGACGGATGAGCACGACTCGGTCGAAACCGACATCGTCCAGGTCGGACGGGACGAGCTCTGCATCGAGGTTGCCCTCCTTGTATGCCTTGACCCTGCCGGTTCGCATTGCGGACTTGATGACCTCACGAAGGTCTGCCTTGGTCGGCATGTGTCCGCCACGGGCGTCCTCGATGCTCGTCCGCACGTCGTTGACCGCCACCGGGTCGCCGCCGGGTTCCGGCAGCGCACCGAGCAGCATCGCGACGTCGACCGGTGGCGCGATGAACCCCTGTGCCTCCGCGTGCGCACGCTCGACGAGGAACGTGACGTCGGCGATGGCGGGGATTGCGCGTCCGCGTGGTTCGTCAGCGAGGAATGCCTGCGACTGATGGTCGTAGTACACCCACTCGCCGGCTTCGGCACCCTGGGCGATCGCCTTGGTTAGCTGTGCATCGGTCGGGACGATCTTCGCGCCGTGGTCACGCCACAGGTGCGACTTGACCTCGGCGGTCGAGATCTGCGGTTGCTGGTTCACCCATCCCTTCTGCTTGAGCCACGTTGCTGCGACCGGCCCGTCGAAGATCAGGTCGTGCTGGACCAGCAGGTCCCACACCCTGTCCGTGCCGGACGTCGCGATGTCGCCCTTCTGTGCGGGGGTGAGCTCCTGATGTGCAAGATGACTGTTGGTCTTGTCCGACACCGGCCAGTAGACGTGTGAGAAGCAGGATGCCACAGAGATCGATGCCGACAGATCGGCTGTGTCCGCGGCCGCCTGGATCTTCTCCCGCAGGCGACGGTTGCCTTCACCCGGGAACCGTGCGTCGTCTTCGGCAAGCCGCTTCGCGGCCAGCTTCTTCGCAACCTCGCGGTGCATCGTCGCAAGCAGCGGTTCATCAGCCACGACGAACACGACCCCGTTGCGATTGCGGCGACGCTTGTCGTTGTAGTTGTCGCGCGCTTCTACCAGTAGCGCCGGTGGTGGCAACGCGTCTCGGCCTGACACCGTCAGCTCAGAGGGATGTACGACCACCACGTGCAACCTTTCTTCATCCTTGACCGACCGCAGCCCTGACGACGGGAAGACGTCGACCTTGACCGTCGTCCTGGCGGTCTGGTCGGACGGGGCGCGAAACAGGCTCGCGACCAGGTCGTCGACCTCGTCGAGAACCTTGCCGCCGGCCCGACCGCCGGGCAGGAGCGCCTCAGTCTCCTCGGCAAGGATCTTCTTCTCGTTCGGCTCTGGGGTGAACCTCCACCGTTCACCGGTCGCCTCCAGATGCCACGCGATCGCAGCGGTGTCGTCGAGCGCGTCGATGATCGTGGACGGGTCATCGCCCGGACGTGCCGCACCGAGCAGCACGTCACCGCGCGTCGCACCACCGACGTTCGTGCGCTCGAGCGAGTGCACGAATGCGACGGTCGCTGCCCGCGCGGCGTGCCTCGCCTGCGAACCGCGCTTCTGGTCCGTCTCCACGGCGTGGGCGTCATCACCGACGAGGTCAGCGTCAGCGACCTGCTGGAACTCTGACCGTTCCAACTTGACGGTCAACTGTCGCAACAGGTCGTCGTCATCCAACGGCAGGTCCCCCACGTTCAACGTCGGCGGGGCCGAATCCGGGTTGTCCCACAGGATCCGTACCGTCCTCGCCAGCAGCCGCAGCGCGCCGCGCGTACGTTGGAACGTCGGGATCGTCGACAGGCGCTGGTCAAGTACGCGCACCAACTCAGGGTGCAACGGATAGGTCGCCTCGATCGCTGCCGCGTAACCCTCAGGGTTGGTGGTCGCACCCGTCAGATGTTCGTCCTGGCCTGCGAACTTGTCGTAGGTAGCGCGGTACTCCGCCGCCGTCTCAGCCCCCGCCGGGCCATCGACCGATGCGAACAGTCGGCGCTTGATGATCTCCGCAATGTCGGTGTCGTCGGCCGGCTGCACCATGCCGTGTTGGCGGCCTACGACCGAGTCGATCTCGCTCTGAATCGTTGCCGTCTCCTCAGCAAAGGCGTCCGCGGCGGTCGCCAGCGTGATAACAACCACCAGATTCGGTGTGGACATGGCATGTTCGAACAGGGTCTTCAGAAACGCCGGGATCTGGCGCGCCATGCGTCGAACGTCCTCGTCGCCTGATTCCCAGCAGGCGCGCAGGTAGGCGGCGATCTCATCGATCATCACGATCGTCGGCGCGTCGCCGATGACGTCTGCGAGCGTCTCACGACCGGGTGGCGTGCGGGTCTCGTCCGAACGCCGCATCGCTTCCCACGGTGCGTCGCCGAGCGTGGCCGCGAGCGCCCCCCACAACGTCAGCGCCCGCGCGCCGCCTGGCGCGGTCGACCCGTTGATCGCATCCAGCGCGTCGCCCACCAGCGCGACCGACCGGCAACCGTTGGGCACCAGCTTTGGATCGATGAACTCCTCGACGTTGGCCGGTCGTGACCCGGTGGCCAGGTGGTGCACCGCGATCAGCGAGTGGGTCTTGCCGCCACCGAACGACGTCTCGGCACGCACCACGCCGGAGTCGCCGTCAGCCGTGCGCGACAGCCGTCCGAACACTCGACGCAACAGCTCCTGCAACCCCGACGTTGGATAGGTGAGCGCGAAGAACGCATCCGCGTCCCCATACACCGGATAGGAGTCGGGATCACGCACCACCGCATCAAGTTGCGCAGCAAAATGCTGATCGGTCAACTCACCAGCAAGCACATCCTCACGAGGCGTGCACGTCGCAGTAATCGGTTTCAATACGGCCCCCAGAAAAGCCTCTAGGGCCGACACAGTAGGAGAACCGTGTGACATTCGGCGCGTGTTGAGCGACGCGCTACCAGTTGGATCACTGTCGTTCGGCGTCACGAAGCTCATGACCTCCGGCACCCGACGCCCGAGGGGCGCCAGAATCCCTCGGGCGCAGGCGCGAGAGACCGCGAAGCGGGCGGCTCCGAGGGCGCCAGTCCCTGGCGACCCGGTCATCGCCGCGCTGGTCAGGGCGGGCGCGTCGGAGAGCGTCGGTTGATCGAACGTCAACTGACGCTCAGCAGTTCTCGGAAGGCCAGCTCGATCTCGGGGGGTGGTGTGGAGACGGCGCCGGCGATCTCGTCGGCGTCATCGGCGAGCGCACTTCGGTACTGATCCCATATGCGGGCGACGTGTTCGGGTCGACCCCGTTCCTGCTCGATCTGTGCACGTTCGAGGTAGAGCGCGCCGACCGGGTCGAGGAGCAGAAGACCTTGGTGGATGGCGGTCTCGGCCGCGTCGTAATCGCCGGCTTGCCTGTGAGCACGTGCGGCGTCGAGTGCGGCGTCCTGCAACTGGGCGATGGCGCGCTGGGCGATCTCGCTCGCCCAGGAGACGGGCAGGTCGTGGAACGGTTCGCCACGGACGAGTGTGAGGGCGGCATCGAGCTCGCGGGTGCGAAGCTGGTCGGGCAGGTCGCGGGCGATCGCGAGGTGGGCGAGCGCGCGGTCGAGATCGCAGCCGACATGCTCGGAGAGCCGGATGGGTTCGGTGCCGGTGCGACGTGGCAGCAGCGGCGTGCCGTCGGGCCCGTCCCCGAGCAGGTTGCGTAGTTTAGTGACGGCGGTGGTGACGCGTTGGCTGCCGGGGCGTGGGGCGCGTCCGGCCCAGATGGCGTCGTCGACCCGTTCTTTGGTGGCGGTGTCACGGTGGGTGGCGAGGTAGGCGAGCAGTTCGCGGATGCGTGGGGTGAGCCCGTCGGTGCGTACACCATCGCGGACGACCTCGACAGGGCCGAGTAGGCGGACTTCGCACCAGGCAGGTTCGGTGGCGGATCTGCCGGCTGGTGGGGCGTGCCCGTTGGTGGACGGCTCGACGGCGCGTCCGATGTCGATCGTCGGGTCGGGTAGATGTCCGGTGGGGTATTGGTCGAGGCGGGTGAGTTCGTCGTCGACGAGGTCTGGGTCGATGTCGGGAAGGGCGAGTTGCACGGTGCCGCCATCGGGCAGGCGCAGCCGGCCGGTCTGTCCATCGGACAGTTCCAACGTCCATGTGGCGTCGGCCACCGGGGCGACGGCGATGACCCCGACCATGCCGGTCAGCTCGTTGGGGACGTCGGGTGGGGTGGTGTCCGGGTGGCAGACGAGCAGCCGGGGGGTGCGATCGTCGTAGACGACGTCGTGTTCGAGCTCGGCGAGAGCGAGCCCGATCTCGCCGGTGAGGTCGTGGGTGTGGCGGATGTGGTCGATGCCGGCGAGCCGGTTGTCGCCGGCGATGGCGACCTCGACGGGGATGGCGATGCGGGAGGTGGCCGCTTCGAGGCTCATCGCACGAAGCCTTCGGCGGACCTCGGATTGTGGTCCGTCGACACTCAGCGTGGGAAGGGCGGTGATGTTGGCGAGCACGGTCGCGGTGCCGGTTCGTCCGAGGGTGACGAGCAGGGGCAAGCCGACGGAGCGTTCGGGTCCGGTGTCACCGATGGCCGCGGACCAGCCGAC
>JBJHDB010000065.1:0-8815 GCA_050486325.1 Nitriliruptoraceae bacterium
ACGGGTCCTTACCGGATCAGCAGTTTTCAGCCGGGCGCCTATGAGTTGGAGGCCTTCGACGACTACTGGGGGACGGACCCTTACCCCCCGGCGTGCTTCGAGACCGTCAAGATATCGATAGTCCCCGACTTCACGACCCAGATGCTCGAACTTGAGCGGGGCGATCTCGACCTCATGATCCACGGAGTGTCGAAGGCCGACCTTCCACGATTCGAGGATGCCGGGTACAGCATTTTCCGCCACCAAGGCATCAACCGGGTGACCATGCACCTGAACACGCATGACGGGCCGTTCTCGGACCCGGCAATCCGTGCGGCTATCCCGGCAGCAATTGACCGGTCGACCATCGTTGAACAGGTGTGGGGTGAGGGTGCGGTCGTGGCCGAACACATCTTCCCACGCGGGATGCTCCCAGAGGGCGTCGGAACCTACGATGTCGAACTGGATCCGTCGCAGCTTGCGGCTGCTGTAGATGCCGGAGGCTGGGGAGACACCACCATTGACCTGACATACACGACGGATGACCCGGTCAATGAGCAGCTGGCTGGATTGATTGCATCACAGCTGACTGCGGGCGGGCTCAACACCACAGCTCGTGGCGTAACGCAGCCCGAAACCTTCGAATATCCGACTACGCCCGGCATCCGGCCCGACGCGCTTGTCCTGCCCGCGACACCGGACGCTGCACACCCGTTCACCTGGTCCGACCTCTTCTACACGCCGGGTGGTGGGCTCGCGTACTTTGCGGCAGACGTGTGCGCTGAGGGCGACGAACTGTCGATCGCGGGTCTCGACGCGGTGAGCGACGAGGACATCGTCGCGGCCTACGCCGAAGCGGCGCAGGCCTATCAGGACTGTGGCGCGTTCGTGCCGATCGCCGACGTGGCCGAAACAGTGGTCGGCATCCCTGGTATGTCCGGGTTCGAACACGAGTTCAACTCGCTGTGGGCGCTGCGACTGGCGTCACTCCGACTGGACCAGTGAGCGACACGCGGCCGGGTGTGCTCCACAGGAGCCGCCCGGCCGCACCAGGTGGCACCAACGGCGGGAGCCGTTGGTGCCTGCTTTCGACACCACATCGAACTGAGGCCGGAACCTGATGTCAGGACCAGTGGCGAAACCAGTGGCGAACGTGCAGGACCTCCACGTGGGCTTCCAACGCCGTGGCGACACCGTCCAAGCGCTCCGAGGAGTCTCGCTTGAGGTGCGCCCCGGTGAAATCCTGGGTCTCGTGGGTGAATCCGGGTCCGGCAAGACCGTCTTGGGCCTCACGCTTCTGGGTCTCCTACAGCGGGATCCTGCGCCGGTGACGTCAGGGAATGTTGAGGTACTGGGGACGAATGTTCTCACTGCACCTGAGCACGAGCTACGGCGTCTACGGCGAACCAGTCTGGGTGCGGTCTTCCAGGATCCGACCACCTCGCTTGATCCGACCATGACCATCGGACGGCAGGTCGAGGAGGCCAGGTCAGCGTCGAGCCGGCCCGCAATCGAACTCCTGGATCTGGTGGGTATCCCCCGGCCGGAGAAGCGACTGCGTGCTTACCCGCACGAGCTGTCCGGGGGGCAGTTGCAGCGCATCATGATCGCCATGGCGATTGCCAGCGATCCCCTGCTGGTCGTGGCAGACGAGCCGACGACTGCCCTGGATGTGACAGTCCAGAAACAGATTCTCGAACTCATCCGCACTGTCAGGGACGAGATCGGGTGTGCGTTCCTGTTTGTCACACACGACCTCGGTGTGGCCAGGGAGGTAACCGACCGCATGGTCGTGCTGTATTCGGGTCGGGTGATGGAGGAGGCACCGTCCGCTGATCTGTTGTCGCAGCCGTTCCATCCCTACACGCTCGGACTGCTGGCCACACACATCGACATGGATGCGCGACGGGAGCGTCCGCTGGTCACCCTCGCTGGAGCTGTTCCCGACCCTGCTTCGCCACCCCCGGGCTGCCCATTCTCGCCTCGGTGTCTCTTTCACATCGATGACTGCGACAGGTCCATCCCCGAACCGCTGGGGCACGGCCGCAACCGTGTGGTGGCCTGCATCCGTACGGAGACGTTCAGTGCCCGGAGTTCCGAGATCACCCTCCCTGCCGAATGGGCGCAGCCCGAGACGCAAGACCGTTCCACGATTGTCGATCTGCTGGACGTCCACAAGTCCTACCCGATCAGGAAGGGGCTGCGTCACAAGGAGCAGGTGTTCGCGCTCCGAGGGGTATCGCTCTCGATCCGCCGCGGAGAAGCCGTCGCGCTCGTAGGCGAGAGCGGCTGCGGAAAGACCACCCTGCTGCGAGTGGCTGCCGGCCTAGTGAAAGCCGACCACGGTTCCGTCACCGTCAGTGACGGGACCCAGGCCCAGGCCATTTTCCAGGATGCGGTCGCCTCGCTCACCCCGTGGATGTCGGTCGGCGAGTTGATCTCCGAACGTCTCGTAGGCCAGGCGCCTCGTGCCCAACACCGCGAACTGGTTCAACGCGCTCTGGAGCGCGTGGGGCTCCGCGCCGAGGTGATGAAAGCTCGCCCCAAGCAACTCTCCGGTGGCCAGGCCCAACGGGTTGCCATCGCCCGAGCAATTGTCCGGCCGCCCGAGGTTCTGTTCGCCGACGAACCGACGAGTTCACTGGACGTCTCGGTGCGGGCGACGGTCCTGAACCTGCTGGGTGAGCTCCGGCGCGAGTTGCAGATGGCACTCCTGTTCGTCACCCACGACTTGGCAAGCGCACGCGTTGTGGCCGATCGCATTGCGGTCATGTACGCCGGAAGAATCGTCGAGTTCGGCTCTGCCGAAACCGTTATAGACACGCCGGCGCATCCCTACACCCGGGCCCTGCTTGCATCGATCCCAGGCATCGATGCGGCCGACACCGCCATCGGAGAACCGAGCGACCCGACAGCACCACCTGCCGGCTGCGCGTATCACCCCCGGTGTCAAGTGGCTGTCAGTGAGTGCCTCGCCACCATGCCCGAACAGGTGGTCGTCGCGGATTCCGAGGCCCACACCGCTGCTTGCCTGCTGTTAGGAGGAGGCTGAGATGTCGACCACCGACCTTGCCACGCCGCGTCTGAGCCTCATACTCCAATCTGTCCGTCAGCTGCCACGACTTGATCAGATCGCCATCGTCGGGTGCTTCGCTGCGATGGTCGCTGCCGTCATCGCACCGGCGCTGGCTCCCCACGACCCGCTCGTGCCAGCCGGTGCTCCGCTTACTCCGCCGGGGGCGTCCTACCTGCTGGGGACCGACCAGATCGGGTTCGACATCCTGTCTCGCGTGCTGTTCGGTCTCCGCGCGAGCCTTGTCGGCGCATTCGTTGTTGTTTCCTTCGGCGCGCTCGTCGGTGCTTTGATCGGACTCACGGCCGGCGCGATGGGTGGCTGGGTCGACAGCCTCCTGATGCGTGTCACGGATGTCTTCTTGGCGCTTCCCGCGCCGTTGCTCGCTATTGCCGTCGTAGCGGCTATGGGTCCCGGCTACCGCAACACCCTCATCGCTGTCGCGGTGGTTTGGTGGCCTTGGTACGCGAGGATCGTCCGCGGGGAGATAGCTGCGATCCGGGCGCGCCCACACGTCGACGCTGCCCGGTTGTCAGGTGTGTCGACCCGCCGGCTCTGGCTGCGGCACATGCTTCCGGGTGCCGTGCCGGAAGTCGTCGTGTTGATGACCCTCGACGTCGGTTTGCTCGTATTGATTCTGGCCGGTCTTTCATTTCTGGGGCTTGGCGCGCCGGCACCCGCGCCGGAACTCGGGGCGATGGCCGCTCAAGGACTCCGCTTCCTGCTCTCGGCCTGGTGGGTTGCAGTCATTCCGGGCGTCGCCGTGGCATTCCTCGCCCTGATAGCCAATCTGGCCGGCGACGGACTCAGTGACCTGATCGGAGATTGACCATGCGTCGGCTGATCGCTTCGCGCCTCATCGAGATGATCGTCGTGTTGCTCGTGCTCACGGCGGCGATCTTCGTTCTCCGACAACTGCAGCCTGCTGACCCAGCCAGGGTCGCACTCGGTCCGCAGGCCTCGATCGGTGCCGTTGAGGAGTACCGGCGGGAACTTGGCATGGACAGGCCGCTGCCAGCCCAGTACTGGATCTATCTCAACGACGTCGTCCGTGGCGACTTCCAGACCTCGGTGCGTACGAGACGCCCCGTTTCGGAAGACCTCAAGGTCGCGCTTCCGGCCACCGCTGAACTCGCGTTTGTCGCCATGCTTATCGCGCTGGCTGGTGGTGCGCTACTGGGCATCGTTTCGGCCGCCAGATCCCGTGGCTCCGCCGTGATTCGAAGCGGGATATTGTTGGGAGCGTCGGTGCCGTCGTTCCTGCTGGCGTTCATCGGCATTCTCGTCTTCTCGCGGTGGCTTGGATGGTTACCGGGGACACGGCGAGTCAGCATCGTTGGTGCACCGACTGAGCCGACGGGGCTCCTGCTCGTTGACTCGATCCTCGCGGGTCGACTCGACGTCTTCGTGAACGCGCTGTCCCACTTGGTCCTACCGGCGACGACCATCGCGGTTCTCTCCGCTGCCGCAATCGGGAGGGTCCTGAGGACAAGCTTGCGGGCGTCGCTCCGGTCCGACTACGCGCGAGCTGCCCGGGCACGCGGCCTCTCATCTGCAGCCGTAATCGGACGTCACGGACTTCGGAACGCCGCAGGCCCTGCTGTCAGCATGGCTGGCCTCCAACTCGGGCTCATGTTCGCTGGCGTCGTCATCGTTGAAGCGATCTTCGCGTGGCCTGGGATCGGGTCCTATATGGCCCAGAGCATCCCCACCAACGACTTCGCCGCCATTGGTGCCGTGACGCTCATATTGGGGACGGTCTATGTCGTGCTCAACGGTGCTGTCGACATCTTCCAGATGATCGCCGACCCACGGACGAGGCAGAAATGACGAGCCCTCTATCGTTCACCGCGTTTGGCGATCTCGGTGTCGACTCAACAGTTGCAATCGAGCGCCTGCCCAGCCCAGATGAGAAGCTCTGGGCACATCCAGTCGGGGACTTCTCCGGTGGAATGATGGGCAACGCAGCAGCCGTCGCTGCCGACCTCGGGCTCCGCTCGCGCGTAATCGGCACGGTCGGAACCGACTCGCGCGGACAGTTCGTCCTCGACGAACTCCGCACCCGGAACGTCAACGTCGACCTCGTCCAGCAGGTACAGCATCCCACGTTTTGGACACTGTCGTTGACGACACCGACCGGCGATCGGGCGCTAATCCAGTTCCCCACTTCGGCTTTCAGTGCAAGTGCTGCGGAATTGGGCACGCCGGACTTTGAGGGCTGGGGGTGGCTCCACACGACACTGGAACAAGGTGCCGAAGGGCTTGCCTGTATCGGGCTCGCACGCTCAGCCGGCTGCACCGTTTCGTTGGACGTCGAGGCGCCATTCGTTGAAGGCGAACTCGCCGAGGAAGCCATTGCCGCAAGCGACGTCGTGTTCATGAACTCAGTGGCGGCTACAGCGTGGGGTGGCCCAAAGACTGCGAGTGCTCGAGCGCTTTCCCTCGGCCCCGAAGTGGTCATCGTCACGCTCGGGGCCGACGGTTGCATGGTCCACAGTGCCGAAGTGGGCCTTGTTGAACTCCCGAGCGTGTCTATCGAGGCAGTCGACACCAATGGAGCCGGCGATGCCTTTGCAGCGGCGTTCTGTGCCGCCCGCTCGAGGAAGTGGGATGACGTTGAGTCGGGACGGTTCGCGAACGCAGTTGCCGCCGCAACGGCGACGAAGCCGGGTGGCCACCCGAAAGTGTCGCCGGACTTGATCGCCATGGTCGAACCTATGATGGTCGAGCGCTGGTGGGGCGACGACCGCACGGAGGTGTCCCCGTGACGGCACCGCGCGCCTTTTATCGTCCGGAGAACCCGCGTTACTCGATCGTTGCCAGCGCACTCGACTCGGTGCGGTTTCTCCTGACTGCCTCACGCCGCGATCCGGACGGTGGACTTTTCTGCCCGTCCGTCGATGCCGACGTCACGGCACAGCCGATGCGATACCGGGGACGGTTGATGGAGGGTGTGGGCTACTGCGCTGACACAATTTTCGGGGTTCAAGCGATGGCTCGCCTCGCGCGGTTGCTGGACTCGTCGCTCCTCGAGGTTGCCGCCTACGACTTCCTCGATCATGCGCTTAGTACAGGTTTCTTCGCGTCGTCCGACCCGCCGATTCGGCTCTACCGGGACATCGAGTCGGGCCAATTCCTGGACAACCTCGAGGCGCGTCCCGACTACGTCGAGCTCGGGCACGTGGCTCGCGTTGGGACGCAACTGCTTCGGGTGGCGCGACTGGACCCCGACGATGACCGCGCTCAGCGGTGCCTCCGAATCGCAGTTGAGACCGGAAGTTGGATTGCAGGAGTTGATCGGTGCCCCAACGGTTGGTATCCGCGCCGGTGCACTCCTGACGGCCGCATAGTGACGTACGCACCTGACGCGTTCGGTCCCGTGGACCTCTGGAAGCTTGGCAGACAGGACGGTCCCGATCCGATCCATGACGTCAGCGGTGCAGGTTCGTATGCGATCGAACTACTCGCTGAACTCACCGCAGACGGCCTTGCCGACCACCGCGAGACTTTGAACGCCGACGTCGAACTCGTGAAGTCGGAAGGTGGGTTCTTCGGGTCGACGAACACGGATACCGAGTCCCACGCCGAGAATGTGAGCTACGCGGCCCTGTTTCAGGCGTTGCTGGCAGCGTCACGGGTGGTAGGTGCCGACAGCAGCGCCGTTGTTGAGTTCGCGGTCGAGCACTGTCTCAAACCACTTCGTAGTTTCGAGCTCGTGGAGGATGTCGACGGAATTGCCACGAAGGGCCTCCTCTACATGGAGCGAGAGTGGAACGCGGCATGCATGTGGGAGACAGCGGAAGTCGCCGAGGCCTACCTCCGGGCCCCGGCGGAGGTAGGCAGCGAGTTCCCGGTCAAGGCGCTGACGATCCTCCGCTCCATGGCGCTGCATCACCACGGTGAGTTCGGATTCCTGACTGAGGCTACCGACTGGGATGGTCACTCCACCGTGGACCGACACTTCCCCGGTGAGTCTGTCGGGGACATTGCTACCACGCACCCCTTCCTGAACAACCTGCACGTGGTGAGTCCGACCGCCACGTACCTGGAATCCTTTGCGCTGCGGGTATCGGGCGAGCTGGGAGTTGATTACTACGACAGCGAAGGCAACGCCATCTGGTCCGATGCATCCCACGCGGCGCTCGCCGCAGCTGAGCAGGCAATCCCGTGATGAACAGTCAAGGCTCGTTCCCCGGGATAATCATGCTCGACTCGGCTTCCTTGGAGGACGTCCGGACCGCACAGGACTATCCGTACGTTTCCGGTGTTACCACCAATCCCTCACTCGTCGCCGAAGTGAGTGACGACCCGCTTGCACACTTGTCTCGACTCCTTGCGATGTCGGATCTGCCGATCTTCTACCAGCCCTCGCATACGGAGTCCTCCGAGGCCAGCAACGAGGTCGATGCGGCGATTCGGCTCGACCTAGAGCGCGTCATTCCCAAGGTGCCGCCGACCCGGGAGTATCTGCCGCTGCTAGGACGGCTGCGAGGTGAGGCGACACCCTTCGCGATCACGGCCGTCTACACGTCGGCACAGGCCCTGATCGCCCACGAACTCGGGGCCGGTTGGGTGATCCCTTATGTCGATCGTGCGCGGCGCCTGTTGCCAGGTGGCGAGCACCTCGTGGCCAGCCTGCGTTCGGTTCTTGACCGGCTTGGATCTTCGACACGGATTCTCGCGGCGAGTCTCAAGTCCAGCGACCAGGTCAGTTCTGCCTTCCTGGCTGGGGCGGACGCGGTAACCGTCCCGTTGTCGGTTGTGACGTCGCTCTTCGAGCACCCGCTGACGCGATCGGCCGTCGACGAGTTCGCTGCTGCGAGCCGCAGCGCGACGACAGGACCAGCACTCGGGTCGCCGCAGTGATCGCAGGACTGGCGGTCGGCGCGTCAGCGCTTTGGGGGGTGGCGGACTTCCTCGGGGGTGTAAGTACGCGCCGCTGGTCCGTTGCTCGTGTCGGGTTCCTCGGGCAGGCCTCGGCACTGCTGGTCGTAACCGGAGTTTGGCTTCTGGTGCCGTCGACTCCTACTGCACCTGACTTCGCGTGGGGTGCCGCTGCCGGGCTCGCCACTGCGATTGGCCTGGCGTTGCTGTACTGGGCGCTCGGGGTCGGACCAATGAGCACCGTGGCTCCCGTTGCAGCCGTGGTCAGCCTCGCCCTACCCGCTGCCGTGGCGATCTTCGACGGCGATGTGATCACGGGGCCGCTTCTGATCGGCGTTGTACTCGCGGTCATCTCGGTGTGGCTCGTCAGCCCCAGCCCGGGATACCGCGATGGCGCTCGACCACGAATCTCAGGCCGATTGCTCGTCGCTGCTGTCGTCGCAGGCGCGGGCATCGGGGCAGCCAACACCTGCTTCGCACAGACGTCAGAGAGTTCCGGCCTATCCGCGCTCGTTTCTGCGAAGGTCGTAGCGGTTGTGATCTTGGCGGCGATGTGCAGACGGGGCGATGGTTGGCCGTCCCGAAACGCCACCAACGCGGCCGCCTCAGGCCTTGCCGACGCGATGGCATCGGTCTGCCTCATCGTCGCTCTACAGCGAGGGTCTCTGATCGTCGTCGCGGTGCTTGCGTCGCTGTTCCCCGCGGTCACGGTGTTGCTGGCTACAGCCGTGCTGAAGGAGTCATTCGTTCCCAGGCAGCGGATGGGCCTAGCTGCCGCGGTGATGTCAATCGCATTGATGTCCACCTAGCGCGGAGCCGGCGCCGGGACATCTCATCCGGTCACACCAAGGGAGGAAGCCACATGACGGAAGACGCAAC
>JBJHDB010000066.1:0-7273 GCA_050486325.1 Nitriliruptoraceae bacterium
CGGGTTCGAGTACCCGAGTGCGGGCAGCATCCGCATCTTCGGCGAGGAGATGGGCCTGGAGCCGCCCAACCGCCGCCCGGTGAACACCGTCTTCCAGTCGTACGCGCTGTTTCCGCACCTGACGGTCGCCGACAACATCGCGTTCGGGCTTGAGATGCGCGGGGTGAGCGCCGACGAGACCCGTCGACGTGTCGGGGAGATGCTCGACCTGGTGCGCCTGACCGGTCACGAAGAGCGCCGCCCAAAGCAGCTGTCCGGCGGCCAGCAGCAGCGCGTCGCGCTGGCTCGTGCGCTCGTCAACCACCCCAAGGTGCTCCTGCTCGACGAGCCGTTGGGTGCGCTCGACCTGAAGCTCCGCCACGCCATGCAGACCGAGCTCAAGCAGCTGCAGGAACAGGTCGGCATCACCTTCGTCTACGTCACCCACGACCAGGAGGAGGCGCTGACGATGTCGGACCGCATGGCGGTCATGGACGGCGGCAACGTGCTGCAGATCGGGGCGCCAGAGGAGATCTACGACCGGCCCCGCACCCGGTTCGTCGCCGACTTCATCGGCGACACCAACCTCGTCGAGGTCGAGATCACCGACGGCGAGACCGCCCGGCTGGCCGACGGCACGGTGATTCGCCTGGCCAGTGACGGGGTCAACGGAACACGCCGCACAGTGGCGATCCGCCCGGAGCGGCTCGGGCTGTGGGAGGCCGACAGCCAGCGCGATGAACGTCTCGACGCGGTGCACGGCACCGTCGAGCGGGTCACCTTCCTCGGCAACGCCATCGCGACCGAGGTGCGCATCGAGGCGCGTGAACCGTTCGTGCTGCGGGTGCGCCAGGGCAACGCGCCCGGCACCGCGCACTTCGCCGTGGGTGACCAGGTGCGTGTGCGCTGGTCGCCGGCCAGCGCCGCCGTGCTGGAGGACTGAGCCGCGATGGCCACCACGACTCGCCCCGATCCTGCCGCCCCCGCCGAGGCGCCGGCGCCGGTGACCGACGGTCTGGAGCTCGCGGCCGAACGTGCGGCGTCACGCCGTGGGTTCCTGATCGGGCTGCCGGCATACGCCTATCTGGTGATCTTCTTCGCCCTGCCGCTGGCGATCGTGGTCGTCTACTCGTTCGCGACACGGTCGATGCGTGGTGCCACGGTCCTGGGTGACTGGAACGTGCGGTCCTATGGCCGGTTGAACGACGACCTGGTGCTGATGATCGCCTGGCGGTCGCTGTGGATCGCGCTGGCGACGACGGTGATCTGCCTGATCGTGTCCTATCCGTTCGCCTACTGGCTGGCGACGCGATCAATGCGCACCCGAGCGCTGCTGCTGGTGCTCGTGATGATCCCGTTCTGGTCGAACCTGCTGGTGCGCACCTACGCCTGGCGGTTCCTGCTGTCCAGCGACGGCCCGTTCACCCGCATCCTCGCCTTTTTCGGCCTGGGCGAGGTGTCGCTGCTGTTCACCCCGACCGCCGTGCTGATCGGGCTCGTGTACGGGTTCCTGCCGTTCATGATCCTGCCGTTGTACGCCTCGGTCGAACGTCTCGACCATTCGCTGGTGGAGGCGGCCCGTGACCTGTATGCCAGCGCGTGGCAGGCGTTCTGGAAGGTGACCTGGCCGATGACCCGTCCCGGGGTCGTCGCCGGCTCGATCCTGGTGTTCATCCCGTCGTTCGGCGCCTATGTCACCCCCGAGGTGCTCGGCGGTCGCGGCTCGACGATGCTCGGCAGCTACATCGCCCGCCAGTTCATCGGCTCCGCCAGCGACTGGCCGTTCGGATCGGCGCTGTCGGTGGCGATCCTTGCCGTGATGATGATCGCGGCCATGGCGTACTTCCGCAGCGGAGGTCGCACGCTGTGAGCATCCTCGACGCGGGCACCGACACCGCAGACCAGATCGCTGCCGACTCGGCGGTCCGCCCGCCGCGCATGGTCGACCGGGTGCTGGCCGCCAACGGGTGGCTCGTGTTCGCCTTCCTGTACCTGCCGATCCTGGTGCTGGCCGTCTACTCGTTCAACGAAAACCGGCGGGTGGGGATCTGGACCGGCTTCTCCACGCGCTGGTACGGCGAGATGTTCACCAACGCACGGGTGATGGACGCGTTGTGGACCTCGATACTGGTGGCGCTGCTGTCCACGGCGATCTCGACGGTGCTCGGCACGGCCGCCGGCCTGTCGATGGAGCGCTTCCGCTACAAGGGTCAGCGCGCGTTCGACGGTCTGCTGTACCTGCCGGTGATCATCCCCGACATCACGATGGCGGTGATGCTGCTGCTGTTCTTCGTGCAGGCGTTCGACCTGGTGTTCCTGGCCACCGGGGTGCAGCTCAGCCGAGGGGTCGGCACGATCACCCTGGCACACGTGGCGTTCAACATATCGTTCGTCGCGCTGGTCGTGCGCGCGCGTCTGGCCGGCCTCGACCCTGCGCTCGAAGAGGCTGCCGCCGACCTGTACGCCAGCCGTTGGCAGGCGTTCCGTCGGGTGACCTTGCCGTTGATCGCTCCCGGTGTGGCCGGAGGCGCCTTGTTGGCGCTGACGCTGTCGCTCGACGACGTGGTCATCGCCGAGTTCGTCAGCGGCGCCGGGTCGACCACGCTGCCGGTGTACGTCTTCGGCGCCCTGCGTAGGGGCGTCACCCCGCTGATCAACGCCGTGTCGGTGCTGATGCTTGCGGGATCGATCCTCCTGGTGCTCATGGCGCTCGCGGTGATGCGGCGGCGTGAGACCGCAGGGGAGTAGGAGCGCGCCGGCCGACTGCTGGTGCGAACTGACGGGAAGGGATGGATAGATGAACAGGATGCGATGGATTGCGCTGCTCGTGGTCGGTTTGATGGTGCTGGCGGCCTGTGGCCGCGAAGTGGGAGCTCCGGCGCCCGCTGACGACCCGCCCGCCGACGACGCCGACGCGTCCGATGACGCCGATGCGCCTGACGACGCCGAGGCTGCGGGCTGCGCTCCCGGTGAGGTGGACGGTGACCTGCTGCTCTACAACTGGTCCGACTACATGGACCCCGACCTGCTCGACGCGTTCGCCGACGAGTTCGGCGTGTCTGCCACCGAGGACAACTTCACCTCGAACGAGGCTCTGCTCGCCCAGATCCGTGCGGGTGGTGCCGACTACAACGTCATCGTCCCGTCCGACTACATGGTTGAGATCATGATCGAAGAGGGACTGTTGATGGCCCTCGATCACGACGCGATCCCCAACATGGCCAACGTGGCCGACGAGTTCACCAACCCGCCGTACGACCCGGGCCTGGTGCACTCGATGCCGTTCCAGTGGGGAACCACCGGGCTCGGGGTCAGCATCGACGCAACCGGCCCCGATCCGGAGCCGACATGGGGATGGTTGTTCGACGAGGACATGGCCGGCCAGCTGGCACGTGGGGTGTCGATCCTGGATGACCCGCGTGAGGGCATGGCAGCGGCGCTGTTCTACCTCGGCTACGACCCCAACACGACCAGCGAAGCCGAGCTCGAGGAAGCCGCCGAGTTGATCGACACGGCGGGCGCCTGGACGGTGACCTACACCTCCGATCAGTTCAGCGAGCTGCTGGTCACCGGGGAGACCGACGTCGCCCACGGCTACAGCGGCAACTTCCTGGACACCTTCGGTGACGACGAGGACTGGGAGTACCTCATCCCCGAAGAGGGTGCGATCATCTGGACCGACAACATGGCGATCCTGGACGGCGCGCCCTCGCCGTGCACGGCACACACGTTCATCAACTTCATCCTCGACGCGAACAACGGCGCCCAGCTGTCCAACTGGACCTGGTACGCGTCGCCGAACGCGGCGGCTATGGAGTTCCTGGACGAGGAGCTGCGGGACAACGACGCGGTGTTCCCCGACGACGAGACCCGAGCGGGTCTGCACTTCCTGGAGAACACCGGTGACACCGAGATCCTCTACACGGATCTGTTCACCCGAGCTCAGGGCTGAGTGGCACGCGGGGGGATGTCGCACAGGAGGCGGCTTCCCCCCGCATCGCCCACGGCACGCGGCGCGGGTGTGCGTGCTGAACCACGAGGAGCATCCGTATGGAGCTGATCGGCCACTGGATCGACGGTGAGCTGGTCGTGGACACGAGCCTGCCGACCAGTGAGGTGTTCGACCCGGCGGTGGGTGCGGTTCAGCGTCATGTGACGCTGGCGGGCACCGACACGGTCGACAAGGCCGTTGCCGTGGCCCGCCGTGCCTGGCTCGACAGCTGGCGGGAGTCCACACTCACCCAGCGCACGCAGGTGCTGTTCGCCTTCCGTGAACTCGTCGCTGCACGCCGCGACGAGCTGGCAACGATGATCGTCGCCGAGCACGGCAAGGTGCACGCCGATGCCGTCGGCGAGGTGCAGCGCGGCCTGGAGGTGGTCGAGTTCGCCTGTGGCATCCCGCAGCTCCTCAAAGGGGCCTTTTCGGAGAACGTCTCCCGTGACGTCGATGTTACCTCGGTCCGCCAGAGCGTGGGCGTGGCCGTTGGCATCACCCCGTTCAACTTCCCGGCGATGGTGCCGATGTGGATGTTCCCGATCGCCATCGCCTGCGGCAACACGTTCATCCTCAAACCCTCCGAGCGCGACCCGTCGGTGTCGCTGGCGCTCGCCGATCTGTGGCAGCGCGCCGGACTGCCTGACGGAGTGTTCAACGTCGTCCAGGGCGATCGAACCGCGGTCGACGCGCTGCTCACCCATCCCGAGGTCGATGCGGTGTCGTTCGTGGGCTCCACGCCGGTCGCCCGGCACGTGTTCACCACCGCAACCACCCACGGCAAGCGTGTGCAGGCACTCGGAGGTGCTAAGAACCACATGGTGGTGCTGCCCGACGCCGACCTGGACGCCGCCGCCGACGCCGCGGTGTCGGCCGCGTTCGGCTCGGCGGGCGAGCGCTGCATGGCGATCTCGACGCTGGTCGCCGTCGGGTCGATCGCCGATCCACTGGTCGCGGCGATCGCCGAGCGCACCGCGCGACTGACCGTCGGGCCCGGAACCGATCCGGAAGCCGAGATGGGACCGCTCATCACCCGGGCACACCGCGAGCGGGTCGCGGGCTACCTCGATTCCGCAACCGAACAGGGCGCCGAGGTGGTCGTCGACGGGCGCGAACTGGCCGTCGAGGCCGCGCCGGAGGGCTTCTGGCTCGGCCCGTGCGTGATCGACCGGGTCGGCACCGGCATGGACGCCTACCGTGACGAGATCTTCGGTCCGGTCCTGATCGTGGTGCGCGTCGACGACCTCGATGCCGCACTGGCGCTCGTCAACGCCAACCCGTACGGCAACGGCACCGCGGTGTTCACCGGCTCGGGGGCGGTGGCCCGGCGCTTCCAGCACGAGGTCGAGGTCGGCATGGTCGGCGTCAACGTGCCGATCCCGGTGCCGATGGCCTACCACGCGTTCGGCGGCTGGAAGGACTCCCTGTTCGGTGACACCCACGTGCACGGCACCGAAGGCGTGCACTTCTACACCCGCGGAAAGGTGGTCACCTCGCGGTGGCCGCGTGCGGCGGCGACCGGGCGGGCCGACGAAGCCGACGGGGTGCGCCTGGCCTTCCCGACGACCGACTGAACGCGAGGAGACCGGAATGGACAACGACCGCGCGATGTGGATCGGCAACGCCCACGTCGCATCCGAGGCCGGCGACTGGATCGCGAGCGAGGATCCGGCCACGACCGAGGTGCTCGGCCGGGTGCCTTCGGGCACGGCGGCCGATGTCGACCGGGCGGTGGCCGCGGCACGCGACGCGTTCGACGACTGGCGGTACACGGCCGCCAACGACCGCGCCGAACTGCTGCACGAGGCGGTCGCCAAGAGCTTCGAGCGCCAGGAGCAGCTGGTCGACCTGCTCACCCGCGAGCAGGGCAAGGCGCTGCCCGAACAGCAGGAGGAGGCCGAGTGGGCGCTGACTTCGCTGCGCTACTACGCCGAGCTCGGCCGCAACGGTTCGGGCAGGGTGATCCCGTCGGCCGAGCCGTTGAACCAGCTCAACCTGGTGCTGAAGGAGCCCTACGGGGTGGTCGGGGCGATCGTGCCCTGGAACTTCCCGCTGCTGCTGCTGTCCTGGAAGCTCGCACCGGCGCTCGCGGCGGGCAACACCGTGGTGATCAAGCCTTCCGAGCTCACCTCGCTCGTCACCCTCGAATGGATCGAGACCTGCTTCGACCATCTGCCGCCCGGTGTGGTCAACGTCGTCACCGGCACGGGCACGCGAGCCGGCGAGGCGCTCGTGGCCCATCCGGATGTGCGGGTGATCGCGATGACCGGCTCGGTCGAGACCGGCCAGCGCATCGCCTCGGTCGCCGCACCGATGATGAAGCACCTGCACCTGGAACTCGGCGGCAAGGACGCGTTCGTCATCGCCGACGACGCCGACCTGACCGACGCCGCTGACGCGCTGGCCTACTCGGCGCTGTTCAACGCCGGGCAGGTGTGCACCGCCTCCGAGCGCATCTACGTGCCGGAGGCCAGGCGGGACGCGTTCGCCGAGGCGATCGTCGACAAGGTGTCGACGCTGCGGCTCGGTCACGGGCTCGACGAGGGCACCGACATCGGCCCGATGGCGGCCGACCGCTTCCGGGCCAAGGTCGCCCGCCACGTCGACGACGCGGTCGCCCACGGCGCGCGCGTGCTCACCGGCGGCGAAGCGCTCGACCGGGAGGGTTACTTCTACGCCCCGACGGTGCTCGTCGACGTCACCGACGACATGACGATCATGCAGGAGGAGACATTCGGGCCGGCGATCCCTCTGGCGACCTACCGCACGATCGACGAGGCCATCGACCGGGTCAACGCGCATCCGATGGGGCTCGGCGCCTGCCTGCGCTCGTCCGATCCGTTGGTGATCAAGCGGTTCTACGAACGGGTCAAGGTCGGCACGGTCTGGATCAACGACCCGTTGACCGACAACTACGCGGGCCCGTTCGGCGGGATGAAGATGACCGGCGGTGGCCGGGAGCTCGGCCCGGAAGGTTTCGAGACCTTCCTGGAGACCAAGCACGTCCACTGGGACTTCGACCCGTCCCGCAAGGATTGGTGGTACCCGTACTGAGTACCTCGGAACATACGCGCCGCCGGGTGATGCGCACCGTCATGTGACGCAGTGCGAACGGGAACTCAGTCGGCGGCGATCCCGGCGGCCACGAGGCCGATCGCGTCCTTCCAGGTCGCGTCGGGTCGTTTCATGTCGGCGAGCGCGCCCTGCAGCTCGAGCGACGCCAGTCCGTGGCACAGCGCCCAGATCTGGATCGTCAGCACCTCCGGATCCCGCCCGGCGAGGTGGCCGTCGCTGGCGTGC
>JBJHDB010000066.1:7283-8621 GCA_050486325.1 Nitriliruptoraceae bacterium
GTTCGAACTCCGGGAACGGGCAGGCGAACATCACCTCGTACAGGTGGGGTTGGGCGAGCGCGCTGGCCCGGTAGGCAAGCGCCAGTTCCGTGAGGTGCTCGGCCAGGTAGTCGGTGTGGTCGACCGAGGCCAGGTGCCGGTCGAGGGTGACGAAACCCTGCCGGTGCATCGCCCGGATCAGCTCCTGCTTGGAACCGAACAGGCTGTAGACGGCCTGGGTGCTCACGCCGACCTCGGCGGCGATCCGGCGGAGGCTCACCGCGGCCGGCCCTTGCTCGGCCAGCAGCCGTCCGGCCGCCGACAGCAGCGCGTCGCGTGTGGCCGAGTCGTGTGTCCGTGGACGTCCCATGCTTGACACACTACCGCAACGCCGTTATAAAAACAATGTTACGAAACGGTGTCATGAAAGGGTGGACTGGTGGTCGCGGTCAGCGTCTCGCAGCTCCAACAGGTCGAGATCAACGGGGTTGGCCAGTGGCTTCACATTCGCGGGCGCGACGTGACCAACCCCGTGTTGCTGTTCGTCCACGGCGGTCCGGGCACCCCGGAAACGGTGTGGCTCGCCCATTACAACCGTGACCTCGCCAACGACTTCGTCGTGGTCGCCTGGGAGCAGCGGGGCGCAGGCAAGTCGTACGCGTCCGGGCGGGCAGACCCGGCCGCGATGACCCTCGAGCAGCTGATCGAGGACACCCTGGCGGTCACCGCTCACCTCAAGGAACGCTTCGGCCAGGAACGCATCTTCCTGGTCGGCCACTCCTGGGGGACGCTGCTGGCCGTCCACGCGGCTGACCGCAGCCCCGGCGACTACCACGCCCTGGTCTCGGTGGCCCAGCTGGCCCACACCGCACGCGAGGAAGCCGCGGTCGAAGCGTGGCTGCGTGCCCGGGCCGACGCCGAGGGCAACCGTCGAGCACTCAGGCAGCTCGATGCGGCCGGTGCCGCCGAAGGTGGCTGGTCGCTCGTGCAGCTGTCGCGGCGGCTGCGCTGGGTCGATCACTACGGCGGCGGGGTGATGCACCGCCCCGGCGCGCGGCGTGAGCTCGTCGGGATCATGCTCCGCAGCCGGCTGTACACGCCGGCCGACAAGCTGCGCTACCTCGCCGCCGAACGCTTCAGCCTCACCCATCTCTACGACGAGCTCACCGGCGTCGATCTGTTCGACGAGGTGCCACGTCTCGGGGTGCCCATCTGGTTCGTCCACGGCCGCTACGACCACCAGGTGCCGCTGGCGGTGACGTGTGACTACTTCCACGCGCTCGAGGCGCCCTGCAAACGCCTGGTCGTGTTCGACGACGCGGCGCACAGCCCGCTGTTCGAGGACCCGGTGCGGTTCCA
>JBJHDB010000067.1:0-8288 GCA_050486325.1 Nitriliruptoraceae bacterium
GTCACGGGTCGTGCCGTGCACGTCGGTGGCCAGGTGCTGCACGTTGTCGAGCCGGAGCAGCCAGGGCTCGGTGTCGTGGGTCAGCTCGACGCAGTGGTCGTGAAGGGCTTCGAGCACCGAGGCGACCGCCAGTTCGTGTTCCCAGCGGTCCTTGCGTGACGCCAGCAGTTCGCGCCCGAGGCGCGCGTCCTCGTCCGGGCCGGATCCGCGCGCGGCGGTGCCGGCAAGCACACGCGAGCGCACCCGGGAGCCGTGACGGCCGACGAGCAGCTCCGGCGTCGCGCCGACGAGGCCGTCGACGACGAACGTGTGGCATCCGGCGAACCGTGCGGTCAGGCGTCGGGCGAGATCGACCGGGTCGAAGACTTCGCGGGACCACAGGGCGTGATCGCGTGCGAGCACGACCTTCTCGAACGCGCCCTCGTCGATACGGCGGATCGCTTCGGCGACCGCTTCGAGCCAGGCCACGTCGGGGTTCGACGCGCCGGCATAGCGGGGCCGGTCACGGCGGGGTGTCGGCACCGGGTCGGTTCGCGGGCCAGGGCATGGTTGTGACCCGGCCGGGTCGATGGTCGTCAGCCACCCCACCCCATCGCGCCGGCCCACGACCACGCGGGGCACCAGGAAGACGGAACCCGGCGTAGCCGTGAACGTGAACGAGCCGAATGCGACCAGGCCGGTTCCGGCGACATCGACCTCGTCGATCACCTCGGCGTCGGCGGCGAGTGTCGCAAGCCATGACTCGGCCCGGTCGAACCGGTCATTGTCGGCGTTCCGGTTGGTTGACGCGACGTCGCCGAGGTCCGTGCCGGGGCTCGTGTCCGGCTCGTCGCCAGGGTTCAACCGAGCTGCAACACCCCAGGCGACGAGTCCTTCGCCACCGGTCAACCAGGCGGAAACCTCGACGTCGTCGGGTACGACGTCAAGAAGTGGGCGCGGGTCGTCGTACGACACCGTGCGGACGGTCAGCTTCACGTCCCGGATCCGCCGAGCTCCGCCGCGATGCGTTCACCCGCGGCTTCGAGCAGCCGGCGCCGTACGTGGTGGGCGACCAGCCGCTCGGTTGCCGGGAGCATGCGTTGGTAGGCGGTGACGAGCCGCTCCGCACGTTGGCCGGCCTCGTCCTCGGCTCCGTGGAGCGGATCACGGACGAAGCGCAGGAATGCGTCGACCGCCGGCGCGGTGATCGCACGCACCGCCGCGTCGGTGTGCCGGGCGATCTCGAGCAGTTCACTCAGTGGCAGGCCGGCTTCCAGCAGCACCAGTCCGGCGCGTACCGCTTCGGCGTCCGCGGGCGAGTAGCGGGCCACGCCCGCATCGTCGACGTGGTGGGGAACCAGCAGTCCGGCGCGTGCCACGGATGCGAGCAACGCGGTGGTGGTGCCCGTTTCAGCGGCGAGGTCGTCGAGGTCGAAGGTGGCGTGCCGGTCGTCGGTGACGGCGGCGACCAACGCTGCATCGGCAGCGTCGAGCTCAGGACCGGGCGCGGAGCCGGACGTTCGCGGGGTGGGGTCAGTCACGGCGGCGTCGACGTCGATCCCCACCGACGGGCTTGCCCCGTGCCGTGAAGCCGCCGGGTGGCGGGCCGGATCCGGTGTCGCCAGGGATGGCCGGTGAACGTCCGCCTTCACGGTTCGGTTTGCGGTCGCGCTCTGGCTTGCGGTCCCGTTTCGCCTTGCTGTCGCGCTTCGGCTTGCGGTCGCGGTCCGGCTCGTCCTCACCACGACGACGACGCTTGGGGCTCACGTCGTCTTCTACCGCTTCATCGACGATCCGCACGGTCGGCGCATTGCTGCCACCAGGCGGCGGCTGGTCCGTGCCGGGTGACCACAATGGTTCGTCGTCCACCCGGGCGCCGCGGCCCGTGTGTGGCGGTCCTGTCTGCACGGTCGCACCGCCGGGGGATTCCGGGATGCCGGGTGCTGCCGGAAGGGAGGTGGCTGGCGCGCTCGGCGTCGCCGAAGGGGGTTCGTTGTCCGGGGCTTCGGGTGTGGCCGATGCGCTCGGTGCACCCGGCGGGGGGATCGCCGGCGGGGGAGTAGCCGGCACCGGCATCGATGCCCGCTCGTTGGCGAACAGCCCGCCGGGGTCGGCCGGTGGTTGCGGTGGCTGGGCTGGCGGGTCGTCGTGCGTGATCGGCTGAGGCGCGGCAGGCGGTGCCTCGTCCATTGGCAGGGGGGCGAGATCCGGGTGCAGCGAGCTGTCGGGGCGGGCGTGTTCTTCTGGTGCTGCGGAGGTGTCCATGACCGCCTCCAGCTCGGTCAGGTCATGGACGGGTGACGAGCTGGCCGGAGGCGGGGCCTCCGCGGATGCCGTGGGCGCGGCCTCCACGCGTGGCGAATCTTCGGAGGGCACCGACGGATCCTGCGCCCGGCGACGTGGCGTGGCCTGGGCGGGCGTGTCGTCGTGCAGCGAATGGAACTCGCGGAGGAGGTCGGACACCCCGGCGGCTCGGCCGGTGCCGGCCGGTGCCGACGTGTCCATTGGAGGGACAGTTGCGGGGTTCGGGCCGAGCGTGGTCTGGTGCACGTGTGGCCCGTCGTCGCGGACACGGTGCCCCTCGGGACAGCGCCCAGTCGGATCGACGACGACGTCGATACCGCATTCGGCGCACGGAACGCGGGGCAACTGGGCCCTCCTGAGCGGTACGTGCCAGCGGAGGTTCACGGCCCGGCGCCCCCATTGGCACGTGACCCCGCCACGGTCTGGCTCACTGGCTGCGAAGGTAGCCTCCGCCCCCGAACGCTGCCGTGGGCCTCCCGGCCCGGGACGGGACGCTAGTGACGGGATGTGAGTGACGGGACGTGGAGTGGGTGAACACGCGGATCCTCGGCTTCCCGCTGCGGGAAGCCAGGGGAAACAGGCTGCCCTCGTGCAGGCGATGTTCGACCGCGTCGCGCCACGGTACGACCTGGCGAACACGGTGCTGTCGTTCGGTCAGGACGCGCACTGGCGGCGAGTGACCGCGCTGGCTGCGCGCCCGCAGCACGCCAGAGTGCTCGACGTCGCGAGCGGTCCGGGCAACGTGGCCCGCCAGATGGTCGCTTTGGGCGCCGACTCGGTCGTCGCGCTGGACCTTTCGTTGCGCATGCTCGAGCAGGGCGCGCGCGACCGTCCTCCCGGCATTCGGTGGGTAAACGGCGACGCACAGGCGTTGCCGTTCGCCGACGCGACCTTCGACGCGGTCACCATCTCGTTCGGTTTGCGCAACGTGCCGGATCCCGCGGCGGCGCTGGCCGAGTTCGCGCGGGTCACCCGGCCGGGCGGCCGCATCGTGGTGTGTGAGTTCGCCGCACCGGTCGTACCCGTGCTCCGCGTCGTGTACCTGCGCTACCTGGTGCGCCTGCTGCCGCGCATCGCGCGGCTGGTGTCGTCCTCGGCGCCGGCGTACCGCTACCTGGCGGAGTCGATCCTGGCCTGGCCGGATCGACGGGTCGTGGCGGACTGGATGGAGGACGCCGGGTGTGACCAGGTGCGGGTGAAGAACCTCACCGGCGGAATCGTCGCGGTTCATCGTGGTATTCGTCGATGAGCGCCTCGTGCCTCGTCCGGGTCGTGCGGTCCGCGTCCGAGTACAGAACACCGACTTCGTGAAGGTTTTCACGAAGTCGAACGACGGGGTAGTCTCCGCTTCGCGGGGCCCGGCGCACGCGCCGGTGGTCCCCGACCGGGAGGCTGACGGCAAGGCGGGGCGGATGACACTGCGCAGCGGCGAGGCTCTCGCCGATCGTGAGCGGGCAGACGTCGTGGTCGTGGGCGCCGGCCCGGGTGGCGCGACCACCGCGGCGTATCTCGCCGGTCGTGGTCGAGAGGTCGTCGTCCTCGACAAGGACACCTTCCCGCGGGACAAGGTCTGTGGTGACGGGCTCACCCCACGGGTCGTGCGTGAACTGATCTCCCTTGGACTCGTCGACGAGGCCCACGGGCGCGTGGACGGCTGGGCGACCCAGCGTGGCCTGCGCATCCACGGCGGGCGGACCGTCATGGAGCTTGACTGGCCCGAGCTCGACGACTGGCCGTCCTGGGGGGCGACCGCCACCCGCCGCGTGTTCGACGAGGCCCTCGCCCGCCATGCCGCCCGCACCGGAGCACGCGTGGTCCACGGCGTCAACGTGACCGGACCGTTGTGGCAGGACGCTTCGGCGTCGCGGGTCCGTGGGGTGACCTTTCGTCGTGAGGACGGCTCGACCGGCCGGGTTCTCGCTCCCGTGGTGATCGCCGCGGACGGGGCCAGTGGTGCATTCGCCCGTCAGCTGGGGCTCCACCGACGGTCCGACCGTCCGATGGCGGTCGCCGCCCGGACCTATTACGCCTCGCCTCGCCACGACGACGACTGGATCAGTTCGTTCCTCGACCTGCGGGACGGCGCTGGCGATCTGCTGTCGGGGTACGGATGGGTGTTCCCGCTCGACGACGGGACCATCAACGTCGGACTCGGCCTGCTTTCAACCTCCCGGGAGTTCGGCGCGGTGTCCTACCGCCGTCTCCTCGAGTCGTGGGCCGAAGGGCTTGCCGACGAGTGGCAGACCACGCCCGACAACCGGGTGGCGGCCGTTGCTTCCGGGCCGATCCCGATGGGCTTCAATCGCACGCCGCTGCATCAGCGCGGGGTGCTGCTCGTCGGCGACGCCGGCGGCATGGTGAATCCGTTCAACGGTGAGGGAATCTCGTACGCGATGGAGGCCGGGGTGTTGGCCGCCGAAGTCGCCGACGAGGCGATCGCGCGGCGTTCGACGGCCGGCTTGGATCGGTACGACACCGAGCTGCGCCGACGCTGGGGCGGGTACTACACCCTCGGCAAGGTGTTCGCCGGGCTGGTCGGCGACCCACGCGTCATGCACGTCTGCACCGAGTACGGCATGCCTTACCGGCCACTGATGGAGTTCGTCTTCAAATTGATGGCGCACCTGACCGATGCACGGCCGCAGGACGCCAAGGACGTGATGATCAACACGCTGCAACGTCTGGCGCCGGCCGCATGACCGCCGTCGACCTGCCCGCCGCCGACCTGCCCACCGCCCGTGTTGCGGCTCGCCATCGGCGGCCCCTACCGTTGCCCGCGCCACGGGGCCGGATGCACGAGGAGAGTTCCCCGACGTGCTGAGCGAGTTTCTGCCGATTCTGCTGCTGCTCGTGCTGTCCGTCGCGTTCGCGGGCGGGTCGCTGGCGGTCAGCAGCCTCGTCGGTCCGCGCGTGCCCAACCCGACCAAGCTCGCCGCGTACGAGTGCGGCAACGAACCGCTCGCCGACGTGCAGGGAAGCCGATTCTCGGTGAAGTTCTACCTGGTGGCGATGCTGTTCCTCGTGTTCGACATCGAAGCAGTATTCGTCTACCCGTGGGCCGTCGTGTTCCGTGAGCTCGGCTGGTTCGGGCTGGGACAGATGGCCGTGTTCATCGGAATTCTCGGGATCGCGTTCGTCTACGAGATCGGACGAGGGGGTCTCGAATGGGACTAGAGAGCAAGCTGCCCAACGGGGTCCTGCTGACCAACCTCGAACGGTTCGTCAACTACAGCCGCTCCACGTCGCTGTGGCCGGCCACCTTCGGGTTGGCGTGTTGCGCGATCGAGATGATGGCGACCGGCGGGCCACGCCACGACATGTCACGGTTCGGCATGGAGGTGTTCCGCGCCTCGCCGCGCCAGGCGGACCTCATGATCGTCGCCGGGCGGGTGTCGAACAAGATGGCCCCGGTGCTGCGCCGCATCTACGACCAGATGTCGGATCCGAAGTGGGTGCTGTCGATGGGGGTGTGCGCGACCTCCGGCGGGATGTTCAACAACTACGCCATCGTGCAGGGTGTCGACCACGTCGTTCCCGTCGACATGTACGTGCCCGGATGCCCGCCGCGGCCCGAGATGCTGCTCGACGGCATCCTGAAGCTCCACGAGAAGATCCGGCACGAGACCTTCGCCGGCCAGGAGGCGCGGTCGTGACCCGTGCCACGCGGGTCCCCGCCCCCGGCCGGGGCACGGCCGCCGATTCCCTGCCGATCGACGCGATCGCCAAGCGGCTCGTCGCGCGGTTCGACGACGTGCGTCCCGACGTGGACCGCGACGAGTTGACGGTCCACGTGCCCGCCGAGCGGATCGTCGACGTGCTCACCTACTGCCGGGACGACGACGAGTTGGCGTGCGAGCTCCTCGCCGACCTGTCGGGGGTGCACTGGCCGGCCGGTGACCACGAGGTCGAGCGCCAGCCTTCGACGACCGGATGGCCCGCGTACCGCACCTCGCGCGATTCGGGCGTCGTCGAGGTGCTCTACGTCCTGCGGTCGCTCAGCCGCAACCACTGGTTCCGGCTCGTGACCTCCACGCCGGACACCGACCCGCGGCTCGACTCGGCCACCGCCGTCTACCCCACGGCGAACTTCCACGAGCGCGAGGTCTACGACTTCTTCGGGGTCGTGTTCGACGGTCATCCTGACCTCACCCGGATCCTGATGCCCGACGACTGGCTCGGCCACCCGCACCGCAAGGACTACCCGCTCGGCGGGGTCGATGTCGGCTACCACAACGACAAGTTCATCCCGCCGCCCGACGAGCGCGACATCCGGGAGGTGGTGGAATGACCACGTCCACGGCCGGCTCGAACGAGGTGTTCGTCGACGGCGCCGACTGGGAAGAGGTCGTCGACGCCGTCACCGACGATCGCCTCACCGTCAACATGGGGCCCCAGCACCCCTCCACCCACGGCGTGCTCCGTCTGGTGCTCGAACTGGACGGCGAGACCGTCACCAGGCTCACACCGATCATCGGTTACCTGCACACCGGGATCGAGAAGAACGCCGAGTACCGGACGTGGGTCCAGGGCTGCACGTTCTTCACCCGCATGGACTATCTCGCCCCACTGTTCAACGAGCTGGCGTACTGCCTCGCGGTCGAGAAGCTGCTCGACCTGGAGGTGCCGGAGCGTGCGAGCGCGGTGCGCGTGATCCTGACCGAGTTCAACCGGGTGTCCAGCCACCTGGTGTGGCTGGCGACCGGCGGAATGGAGCTCGGCTCGACGACGATGATGACGTTCGGGTTCCGTGAACGCGAGCACATCCTCGACCTGTTCGAGTCGCAGTCGGGCCTGCGCATGAACCACGCGTTCATCCGTCCGGGCGGGCTTGCCCAGGACGTCACCGACGACTTCATCGAACGGTGCGAGTCGCTGCTCGAGCTGTTGCCGCGCCGGTTCGGCGAGTACGAGGACCTGCTGCTGAAGAATCCGATCTGGCAGGACCGCCTGCAGGGCGTCGGGGTGATCGACGCCGACAAGTGCACCGAGCTCGGGGTGACCGGACCGCTGCTGCGTGCCGCCGGCGTGCCATGGGATCTGCGCAAGGCCCAGCCGTACTGCGGCATCGACCAGTACGAGTTCGACGTCGCCACCGATGGCGCCGCGGACTCCTACGCCCGCTTCCTGGTGCGACTCGAGGAGATGCGGCAGTCGCTGCGCATCATCCGGCAGGCGCTGGACACCCTTCCGTCCGGGCCGGTGATGGTCGCCGACCAGCGCATCGCATGGCCGTCCCAGCAGTCGCTCGGCGTCGACGGATCGGGCAACGACCCGGCCTACATCCGCCACATCATGGGCGAGTCGATGGAAGCCCTGATCAACCACTTCAAGCTGGTCACGCAGGGCTTCACCGTGCCGGCTGGCCAGGTCTACGTGCCCGTGGAGTCCCCACGAGGCGAGCTCGGATATGCCGTGACTTCGGCCGGCACCAACAAGCCGTACCGCGTCCACGTGCGCGAGCCCAGCTTCGTGAACCTCCAGGCCGCCGATGTGATGTGTGCCGGCCACATGGTCGCCGACGTCGTCGCGGTCGTCGCCTCCCTCGATCCCGTGATGGGCGGCGTGGACCGCTGAGCGCCAGGAGCCCGCTGACGATGCCGATCTCCAACGAGACCCGCCGCGATGCCGAGCGGCTGGTGCAGCGTTACCCCGTCGCGCGCGCGGCGTTGCTGCCCCTGTTGCACCTGGTGCAGTCAGAGGAAGGCCACGTCAGCGACGACGGGATCGCGTTCTGCGCCGAGATGGTCGGGATTTCCCGTGCCGAGGCCGGCGCGGTGGCGACGTTCTACACGATGTACAAGCGGGAGCCGTTCGGCGACTACCTGCTCAGCGTGTGCACCAACCCGACCTGCAAGATCGCCGGTGGCCAGGAAATCCATGACCAGTGGGTCGAGGCATGCGGCGGAGGAAACACCGATCCGGACGGGGCCGGCGTGATGGTCGAGCACGTCGAGTGCCTGGGCATCTGCGACGCCGCGCCGGTCGTGCAGATCAACTACGAGATG
>JBJHDB010000068.1:0-8223 GCA_050486325.1 Nitriliruptoraceae bacterium
AACGACGGGTCGACCCGGCCGGCGCCGACCGTGCCGCAGCGCGTGCTGCAGGGCTGCTCGCCTCACATGCTGGGGGACACATCACCGGTGCTGACGTTGCGGACCACGCCAAAGCTCCCCGGTGGGTCGAACCGAGCAGGGTGACGTTCAGCCCCGTGCGGGTACGTCGGCTGCTCGGCGTCCACGACCTCGACGATGCGACCCAACGATCGCTGCTCGAACGTTCCGGTTGCACCGTCGAGCGGACCAAGGCCGAAGACACCGATTCGACCACCTTCGTCGTGACCTCACCCACGTGGCGTGGGGACCTCGCCCGCGAGGCAGACCTCGCCGAAGAGGTCGCAAGGCTTCATGGCTACGACCGCATCCCAGCCGAGCTGCCGTCGAACCATGTCGTGGGGGGACTGACTCCGGCACAGCGCCTCGAGCGCGAAGCGCGGCAGGTCGCGTTGTCGCACGGCTTCGACGAGGCGGTACTTCGGCCCTTCGTCGGTGACGACGTACTCGTGGGAGTGGTTCCCAGCAATGGCCGTGTTCGACTCGCGAACCCGCTCGCCAAGGATGCCGCTGCCATGCGCCCATCCCTGGTCGAAGGGCTTCTCGGTGCGTTGCGACGTAACGTCGGCCAGGGACGCGCCGGCACCGCACTCGTCGAGATCGGTCGCATCTTCCGGCCGGTCACCGACCCGCTGGCCGAGGCACTCGACGCCCACGGGGGGGATTGGCGCTGGCATGACCCACAAGGAGGCGAACTGCCGGTTCAACCGCGCACGCTGGGGTTGGCTGCGCACGGGATCGTCGTCGGCGACGGCTGGATGGATCAGGACGACGAATGGTCGGTGTTCGACCTTCTCGCCGTGATGGACGCGGTCGTCACGCGACTGTCGCCACCAGGGGCGGAGGCTCGTCTGCTCCGCGAACCGGTCGAGCGGGAGGGATTCCACCCAGGCCGCAGTGCGCGGCTGCTGCTCGCCGGCGCGGAACTCGGTTTCGTCGGTGCGTTGCATCCCGAGGAAGCACGGCGGCGCGACCTGCCCGAACCGGTCGTCGTGGGTGAGCTGCTGCTCGAACCCCTGTTGGTCCGGGTTCCTAAGGACGGACACGAGCCACGCCGGGCGGACCCGATCACTCGGCATCCGGCGCTCACGATCGACGTGGCCATCGTTGCCGACGAAACGAGCCCACACGCCGATCTCGAGCAGATCGTGCGGGATGGCGCAGGCGAACTGCTCGACGCGATGTGGTGGTTCGACGAATACCGTGGCGCCCAGGTCGGCGAAGGGCGTCGAAGCGTGGCGTTCCGGGTCCGACTGCAGCATCCGGAACGGCAGCTGACCGATGCGGATGCTGATCGCATCATTGACACCGTCGCCGAACGGGCCAGCCGTGCCGGTGCGGCGCTGCGACGCTGACACGGCCGGGAGCCGGACCATGGAGCCCGTCGACGTCGGACACGGTGTGGTGGTGCCGGCCGACGAACTCCGCATTCGATCCGCACGGTCGGGCGGCCCGGGGGGACAGTCGGTCAACACGACCGATTCGGCCGTCGAGCTCCGCTGGAACGTGACGACGTCGAATGTTCTGGCGGACCACCAGCGCGCCCGGCTGCTCGATCGCCTCGCATCACGGTTGACGGCGGACGGTGAGCTCATCCTGCGTGGTCGTGAACATCGCAGTCAGCTGGAGAACAAGCGGGCCGTCCTCGCACGTTTCCGGGCGCTGGTGTCCGAAGCGCTCGAGCCACCTCGGACACGTGGCAGAACCCGCCCGACACGGGCAAGTCGTGCTCGGCGCCTGGATGCCAAGCGCAGACGTGGTGAGACCAAGCGTCTCCGGCGGCCCCCCGAACCGTGAACGATGCCAGCGTGGTTCACGGTCGCAGGTCCGTGTCCACCGGCGGAAGTGCCGTTTGCCCGCACGTTTGCCTGACCATCCGGCCCAGCGGCCGGCTCGAAGATTCGGTTTGCAAAGATTCGCATATCAATGCATACTCTTGCAGTCAGTGTTCGGCTATTCCGTCCGATTCGGTGTTCTGCCTGCAGGAGTTGACAGGTTGACCAAGAACGTGGGTGTCGTTGGTGCCTCCGGCTACGGTGGCGCCGAGCTACTTCGCCTGATCGCTGCCCATCCGGGGATGCAGGCGGCGGTGGTCGCCGCGCACACGCAGCAGGGCGAGCGCATCGATGATCTCTATCCCAATCTTGCCGGGGATCGCCGGTTCGATGCGGTCGACGTCGACCAGCTCGCCGGACTCGACCTGGTCTTCCTCGCCACACCACACGACGCAGCCATCGAGTTGGTTTCGGCGCTGGCTGATGCCCAGACGCCCACCGTGGACCTTTCCGGGGCGTTCCGTCTGGATGCGCAAGGTTTCTCCCGGTGGTACGGCGAGGAGCATCCGCGTCCCGACCTGCTGCCGACCGCGGCCGCGTCGAAGGATGGGGAGCCGGGAGCTCGTGCCGTATACGGGCTCACCGAGTACGCACGTGAATCCGTGCGTAGTGCGCGGCTGGTGGCCAACCCGGGTTGCTACGTGATCGCTACGCTGCTGTCGGTGCTCCCGCTCGTCGGGATCATCGAGGACGGAAGCCTCGTGGTCGACGGCAAGTCGGGCACCTCTGGCGCCGGCCGGGCACCCAAGGACTCGCTCCACTTCGCGCATGTCGACGGCAGCATCACCGCCTACGGAGCACCCGGGCACCGTCACACCGGCGAGATCGAGCACTACCTCGAGGTCCACGGCCGTCACACCGGGCCGGTCAGCTTCACACCCCATTTGGTCCCCATGCCTCGTGGACTGCTGGTCACCGTCTACGCCGACCTGGCCGAGGGTGCAGACACCGACGACGTCCAGTCAGCGCTGGTCGACGCCTATCGCGACGAGGTGTTCGTCCACGTGCTCGAACCCGGTCGCTTTCCCGTGACCAAGGCGGTGCTCGGCTCCAACGGATGCCAGATCAGTGCGTTCGTCGACGACCGCACAGGTCGTGTGGTGATCACCGGTGTCACCGACAACCTCGGCAAGGGCGCGGCATCGGGGGCGGTGCAGAATGCCAACCTGATGCTGGGATTCGACGAGGGAACCGGCCTGACGCCGGTGGGCGTGTACCCGTGATCGCCCGGTGGGGTCCCAGCGCGCTCGATGGAATACGGCCGATCGTCGACGGCGGCGTCAGCTCGCCACAGGAGTTCATCGCCGGTGGGGTCGCCTCGGGGGTGAAGCCGTCGGGGAGACCGGATCTCGCCGCAGTGGTCAGCACCCGGCCGGCGCGGGTCGCAGTGATGACCACGACCAACCGTGTCAAAGCGCCGGCCTGCCACCTGTGCGAAGACCATGCTGCCGACGGATCCGCGCGTGCGGTGATCGTCAACGCCGGCAACGCCAACGTCTGTGCACCCGACGACGCGGCGCACGCACGCCGAATCGTGGATGCGGCGGCGAATCAGCTGGCCCTGGCACGCGAGGAGGTGCTCGTCATGTCGACCGGGGTGATCGGCGTGCCACTGCCGGTCGAGCGCATCGAGGCGGCGATGCCGGCTCTCGTCGAGGATCTCGATGCCAGCGGTGGCGGCCGGGCGGCACAGGCGATCATGACCACCGACACCCGTCCGAAACAGCTGGCCGTCGAGGTCACCGACGGCGCCGGTGGTCGATGCGTCGTCGGTGGAATGGCCAAAGGTGTCGGCATGATCGAACCGTCGATGGCCACCTTGCTGGTTGCACTCACCACCGACGCGGAGCTCGATGCGGCCCGGACGAGGCAGATGCTGCGTGACAGCGTCGCATCGACCTTCAACCGGATCAGCGTCGACGGGGACCGCTCGACGAGCGACACCGCGGCACTGTTCGCCAATGGCGCCGCGGGATCCGTCGACCCCGACCGGGTTGCCACTGCCGTCACCCACGTGTGTGCCGAGCTCGCCCGAATGGTCGTTGCCGATGGCGAGGGCGCCTCGCGTGTCGCGGCGATCACGGTCGACAATGCCGCGACCGGCGAAGACGCCGAAGCGTTCGCCCGCGCAGTGGCGACCTCGCTGCTGGTGCGTGCCGCCCTGCACGGCGCCGACCCCAATTGGGGGCGGATTCTGATGGCGTTGGGCAACGCCGAGGTGGCACTCGACCCTTCCCGGGTCACCGTTCGCTGTGCGGGCACGACCGTCTGCCGCGACGGGATGGCCGTCGCGTTCGACCGCGTCGCAGTCGCTAACGCGATGGGGGCCGACGAGGTCGAGATCGTCATCGACGTCGCGGCCGGGAATGCCTCCGCCACCGTGCTGACCTGTGACCTGACACCCGAATACGTGCGGTTCAACGCCGAGTACACGACCTAAGGCCCTCACGTGCAACAGCAGTACGACGACAGCTCCGGCGCCTCCCTGGCCGCACGGCGAGGAGGCCACCGCATCACCACGGCTGACGACGTGTCGACCGAGCGTGTCGAGATCGCGCAGTCCAAAGCCGCGGTGCTCCGCGAGGCACTGCCGTGGATCACCCGTTTTCACGGACAGACGGTCGTGATCAAGTACGGCGGCAACGCGATGGTCGACGACGAGCTGAAGCGCTCACTTGCGGCAGACGTCGCACTGCTGCAGTTCGTCGGGCTCCGTCCGGTGATCGTGCACGGCGGTGGACCGCAGATCAGCGCGCTCGCCGAGCAACTCGACATCGACTCGACCTTCGTCGGCGGACTGCGCGTCACCGACCAGGCGATGATGGACGTGGTACGCATGGCACTGCTTGGCCAGGTCAACCCCGAACTCGTCGGACTGGTACAGCAGGCCGGTGCAACCGCAGTCGGGGTGGCCGGTACGGACGCAGACCTGGTGCAGGTGCGGCCTGCACACGGTCCTGCCGGCGAAGACCTCGGTCTCGTCGGCGAGATCGACAACGTCGACACGACGTACCTGGAACAGTTGCTGGGTGACGGATTCCTGCCGATCGTGGCGACCCTGGGGCGCGACCGGGACGGCCGCGTGCGCAACGTCAACGCAGACCTTGCCGCTGGGGCGATCGCCTCCGCGCTCGGTGCGTCGAAGCTGATCTATCTGACCGACGTCCCAGGGCTGTACCTCGACTTCGGCGACCCCGACAAGCAGGCCCTCATCAGCGAGATCGGGGTGGAACGGCTCGAGCGCATGCTCGACGATGACGAGCTGCACACGGGCATGCGTCCGAAGGTCGCGTCGATCGTCCAGGCCCTGCGCGACGGGGTTCCTCAGGCTCATATCCTCGACGGACGGGTCCTTCACGCGATCCTGATCGAGATCTTCACCGACGAAGGCGTCGGCACGATGGTGACCAACGTGGTCGATGGGGCCCCGGGCACGAAGGAGCCTCGATGACCGCCGGAGCGACACCTACCGCCGCGCTCGCGGCGAAGCGGATGATGCGCACCTACGCCGACGACCGGATCGTGTTCACCCACGGTTCCGGCGCGGCACTGGTCGACGAGAACGGGCGAATGTGGCTCGACTTCCTGTGCGGGCTTGCGGTGACGAGTCTCGGGCACGCCCACCCGGCAGTTGCCGAAGCGATCGCTGATCAGTCTCGTCGCTTGGTCCACACGTCGAACCTGTTCCTCACCACCCCGGCCGTCGAGCTGGCCGAACGGCTGGCGCGGGTGACAGGGTGGCCTGATGCGCGGACGTTCTTCACTCAGTGCGGTGCGACCGCCAACGAGGCCGCCATCAAGCTTGCCCGCCTCCACGGCAAGCGACAGCATCCCGACAAGGTCCGTGTAGTGACCCTGGCAGGCGGGTTTCATGGACGGACACTGGCCACGTTGGAGGCGACCGGTCAGCCGGAAAAGCATGTCCCGTTCGCGCCACTCGCCGGATTCGTCGACACCGTCGAATATGACGACGCCGCAGCGATGACCGCTGCTGTGGGTCCATTGACCGCAGCGGTGCTTGTCGAGATCATCCAGGGGGAGGGTGGGGTCCGGCCGGTGCCGACCGAGGTGCTCGAAGCTGCGCGGCTTGCTTGTGACCAGCACGGCGCACTGCTTGTGGTGGACGAGGTCCAGACCGGAATCGGCCGCTGCGGGGAGTGGTTCGCTTTCCAGCAGGCCGGTATCGAGCCCGACGTGATCACACTGGCCAAGGCATTGGGAAACGGCATGCCGATCGGTGCCTGCGTGGCACGCGGTGCGGCTGCGGACACGTTCGGTCCTGGCGACCATGCCACGACCTTCGGCGGCAACCCTGTCACGTGTGCCGCGGCGAACGCGGTCATCGACGTGATCGAACGTGACGACCTGCTGGCGCACGCCGCCGAGCGCGCGGCGCAGTTGCGCGACGGCTTGGAAGCCCTGGCGGCAACGTCTCCGGTGATCGCCGGTGTGCGGGGGGTGGGCATGCTCGTCGGCGTTGAGCTTGACGCTCCGGTCGCCGCATCGCTCGAGCAGGCCTGCCGCGATCGGCTGCTGATCACAAACGCGGTGGCTGCCGACGTCCTGCGGTTGGCCCCACCGTTGGTGGTCACCGCCGACGAGGTCGACCTTGCGGTGGCCGCGATCGCCGAAGCCGCAGAGGCTGTCGCCGACGATGCGACGTGCGAGGAGCGATGATGAACGGTTTCCCTGACGACTACCTGTCCGTTGCGGATCTCGATCCGGACCAGACGCTTGCGCTGATCGACCTGGCGGACGAGTTCAAGCGCGAGCGGGACCGCCGTGTCGCCGCCGGTGCGTCCCCGGTCCGTGACGACCTTGCGGGCCGCTCGGTGGCGCTGTTGTTCGAAAAGCCTTCGACACGGACGCGTGTATCGTTCGAGGTGGGAGTCGCCGAGCTCGGTGGCCACCCACTGGTCTTGTCGTCGGCCGAGCTGCAGCTCGGCCGTGGCGAAACGATCGCCGACACGGGCGCGGTGCTGTCTCGCTACGTGCACGGCATCGTGGTGCGCACCTTCGGTCAGGATCGCCTGACTGAACTCGCCCACGCCGCGAGCGTTCCTGTCGTGAATGCGCTGACCGACCGGGAGCATCCGTGCCAGGCCCTGGCAGATCTGCAGACGTTCCGTGCCGTTCATGGTGGGTACGACGGGCGAATCGTGACGTACCTCGGCGACGGCAACAACGTCGCACACTCGCTGCTTCTTGCTGGGGCCCAGGTCGGGCTCACCGTTCGCATCGCCCACCCGGAAGGCTATGCACCGGACATGTCGGTCGTTGGGCGGGCACGTCAGCTTGCCGCCGCCGCCGGCGGTTCGGTAACGGTCACCAACGATCCGGAGGTGGCCGTCGCCGGCGCGCACGCGGTCTATGCGGACGTCTGGACGTCGATGGGCCAGGAATCGGAAGCAAGCAACCGCATCGGGGTGTTCACGCCCTACCGGGTAACTGAATCGTTGTTCGCGATGGCCGATCCCGATGCGGTGTTCCTGCACTGCCTTCCGGCGCACCGGGGCGAGGAGGTCGATGCGGCGGTGATAGACGGGCCACGCTCACGCGTGTTCGCACAGGCGGAGAACCGCCTCCACGTCCAGAAGGCGCTTCTCTCCCGCCTGATCGGGAGGCACTGATGCCAACCGAGAAGCAACGCCGTCAGCAGTTGCTGGTAAGGCTGCTCGACGAACGCGAGCTGCGCTCTCAGGCGGAGGTGGTCGATGCGCTCGAGGAGGCGGGGTTCGTCGTCCACGAAGCCACCGTCAGCCGGGATCTCGCCGAGGTTGGTGCCTACAAGGCGCGGTCTTCGTCCGGAGTCCCCGTCTACCGTGTCGCGACGGAACGGGACGATGCCGACGCCACCCGGCGGCTCGACGAAGTGCTGGGGCAGTTCGTGACCGGAATCGCCGCGAGCGGCAACCTGACGGTGATCCGAACACCTCCGGCCTGTGCGCATCCGGTGGCCTCCGCACTCGACCTGGCCCACCTGGATCCGGTTGTCGCCACCGTTGCGGGCGACGACACCGTGCTCGTGGTCGTACGCGACGACGTCGGTGGTCGTGTGTTCGCCGAAGAACTTGGCCGCCGCACCGGACTGCGTCCGACATGAATCCGATCTCTCGTCAAGGAGTCGCACCATGAGCAAGCCCCGTGTCGTTCTGGCCTACTCCGGTGGCCTGGACACCTCGGTCGCCATCGAATGGCTCAAGGAGAACCGTGGTGTCGACGTCGTCGCATGCGCGGTGGATGTCGGTCAGGGCCGTGGTCCCTCGACCGGTGGAGGCGCGGTCGTCCGTGACGACCTCGATGAGATCCGCCAGCGGGGACTGGACTGCGG
>JBJHDB010000069.1:0-8214 GCA_050486325.1 Nitriliruptoraceae bacterium
TCTCCGGCGAGGTCGCCGAACCCGGTAACTACGAGATCGCGCTGGGCACCCCGATCAGCGAGATGATCGAGATCGCCGGCGGGATGCGGGAAGGCGCCGAGCTCAAGTTCTGGTTCCCCGGCGGGTCGTCGACCCCGATGCTGCCCGCCGACCAGGCCTCGCTGGCCTACACGTTCGAAGACATCCAGGAAGCCGGGTCGCTGCTGGGAACCGGCGCACTCATGGTGTACTCGAAAGACACCTGCGTGGTGGACACCGTGTGGCGGTTCACCGAGTTCTACGAGCACGAGTCGTGCGGCAAGTGCACTCCCTGCCGCGAGGGGAGCATGTGGTTGTCACAGATCTACCGCCGCATCGAGACCGGAAACGGCCGCGACGACGACCTCGAGCTGCTCCTGGATCTGTGCGACAACATCTTCGGACGGGTGTTCTGCGCGCTCGGTGACGGCATGACCTCACCGATCGTGTCCAGCCTGAAGTATTTCCGTGACGAGTACGAGGCGCACATCCGGCAGGGACGCTGCCCGCTGGGCGCGACCGAACCTCGCCGCGACGTCCCGATGCTCGACGTGTCCGGGGCGGGTGCGGCGTGAGCGAGCCGGAGACCGCCGTGGACCACGTCACCGTCATGATCGACGGGCGCGAGATCAGCGTGCCCGCCGGGACGCTGATCATCCGCGCCGCCGAGCAGCTCGGCACGATCGTGCCCCGGTTCTGCGACCACCCGCTGCTCGACCCGGTCGGCGCCTGCCGCCAGTGCGTCGTCGAGGTCGAAGGTGCGCCGAAGCCGATGATGGCCTGCACCACCCCGGTCGCGCCCGACATGGTGGTGCGCACCCACCTCACCTCGGCGATGGCGCGCAAGGCCCAGGAGGGCACGCTCGAGTTCCTCCTGATGAACCACCCGCTCGACTGCCCCATGTGCGACAAGGGCGGTGAGTGCCCGCTGCAGGACCAGGCGATGAGCCATGGGTCGAACACTTCGCGGTTCGTCGAGCAGAAGCGGCGCTATGACAAGCCGGTGGCGATCAGCTCCCAGATCCTGCTCGACCGTGAGCGCTGCGTGCTGTGCGCGCGCTGCACCCGGTTCGCCGAGCAGATCCCCGGCGATGCGTTCATCGAGCTGTACGAGCGTGGCGGGCTCGAACAGGTGGCGATCTACGAGGACGAGCCGTTCCACAGCTACTTCTCGGGCAACATCATCCAGATCTGTCCCGTGGGCGCGCTGACCTCGACCTCCTACCGGTTCAAGGCCCGCCCGTTCGACGTCGTCACCACCCCGAGCGTGTGTGACCACTGCTCGGCCGGGTGCACCCTGACCGTCCAGTCCCGCCGTGGCGAGATCCAGCGCCAGCTGGCTCGTACCAACATGCCGGTCAACGAGGCGTGGAACTGCGACAAGGGCCGGTTCGGCTACCACCATGTGACCGCCGCGAGCCGCCTGACCGAGCCGATGCTGCGCCGCTCCGGCGAGCTCGTGCCCGCCGACTGGGCCGAGGCGCTCACGACAGCCGGGCAGGCCCTCGCCGCGGCGCGCGCGCAAGGGCCGGGCAGGGTCGCGGTGCTCGCCGGTGCGCGCCTGGCCGACGAGGACGCCTACCTCGCCAGCAAGTACACGCGCACCGTTCTGGCCAGCGACGACCTGGACCATCGGACCCGGTTCGCCGATGCCAGCGAACTCGACGAGCTCGCCGCACTTCCCGGGGTCGCCGACGCGGACTACGCCGACGTCGAGCGTGCCGGGGTGATCGTCGTCGCCGGGCTCGACCCGGAAGAGGAAGTCCCGATCCTCCACCTGCGGCTGCGCAAGGCCTGGCGCAACCACACCGCGAAGATCGTCGTCGTCGGCAGTCAGCTCGGCACACTGGCCGACATCGCGTGGCGGCACCTGCCGGTCGCACCCGGTGACGCCGCGGCGAGGCTCGCGCAGCTGGCGAACGCAGCCGGGCGCGGTGTGGCCGCCGACGTCACCGAAGCGCTCGACGCCGACGATGCGCCGGTGGTGCTGGTCGGCGAGCGGGCGGGCCCGTCGAGCATCGCCGCCGGCGCTGCGCTCGCGCAGGCCAGGGGCGGCCGGTTCGCCTACGTGCCGCGGCGCGCCGGCGCCCGTGGGGCGATCGAGGCGGGGCTCGCCGCGGGGCTGCTGCCCGGCGGCCGCCGGCTCGACGACGCCGACGACCGCGCCGAGATCGAGGCCGTCTGGGGTCGGCTGCCGGACGAACGCGGCCGGGACCTGCATGCGATCCTCACCGATGCGGCCGACGGCAAGATCGACGTGCTCCACCTGATCGGGGTCGACCTGGTCCGCGACGCGGCCTCGACCGCACTCGCCGAAGCCGCCTTGGCCAGGGTCGGCACGGTCATCGTCCAGGACCTCGCCCGCACCGAGACCGTCGCGCGGCACGCCGACGTGGTGCTGCCCGCCACCGCGCGCCAGGAACGTTCCGGCACCGCGACGAACTTCGCCGGACGAGCCCAGGCGTTCTCCCGAGCGGTCGACGCCCAGGGGCTCGCGCGCGACGATTGGGAGATTCTCCGCCAGCTCGCCGCACGGCAGGGCGCTGACCTCGGGGTCGACGACCTCGACGGGATCCGGCGTGAGATCGACCGGCTCGGCCGACGTGCGACCGCGCATGCCATGCCCGCCGCGGATCGCTCCGGGCGGTCGATCGACCCGCCACTTGCCGACGACGAGTTCGTCGTCGAGGCGCGCCCGATGCTGCTCGACCAGGGCACGATGCTCACCGGTGCCGACGACCTGCTCGCCACCGCCCGGCCGGCGGTGGCACGCCTGGCGGACGCCGACGCCGAGGCGCTCGGCATCGTCGACGGCGACGTGCTCGTCGTGACGAGTGAGGACCGCGAGCTGACGATTCCCGCAGCGGTGTCGTCTGACGTCATGCCGGGCGTCGTGGTCCTGCCGACCAACTCGACCGACCTCCCGGCTGGGGCGCTCGCGGCCACCGACGGTGTGCTGCGCGTGCGGGTGCGTCCCGCCGCCGCGGCCGAGGAGGTGGCGTGATGGCGCAGGCCGCACCGCTGTGGGTGTCGATCGTCACCACCGTCGTGGTGTTCGCCTACTTCCTGCTCGCCACGGCACTGCTGATCTGGGCCGAACGGCGCATCGTCGCCCGGATGCAGTCGCGTCTGGGACCGAACCGGGTCGGTCCGTTCGGGATGCTCCAGACCCTGGTCGACGGCATCAAGATGTTCTTCAAAGAGGACATCACGCCCGGAATGGTCAAACAGCCGGTGTTCACGATCGCGCCGCTGGTCGGTGTCGTCGCCGGATTCCTGTCGATCGCGGTCATTCCGATCGGCGGGCAGATCACCCTGTTCGGCGAGACGTTCACACTCGTCGTCGCCGACCTGCACATCGGAGTGCTGTGGGTCCTGGCGATGGGGTCGATCCACGTGTACAGCGTCTTCCTCGCCGGGTGGGCGTCCAACTCCCCCTACCCGCTGCTCGGCGGCGTGCGCTCCAGTGCGCAGATGGTCTCCTACGAGATCGCCCAGGGCCTGGCGGTCGCCAGCGTGTTCATCTACACCGGGTCGCTTCGGGTCTCCGACATAGTGGCCGCCCAGTCCGGTGACGGGCTGATCGCCGGCATGCCGGGCTGGTACGCGATCCCGCTTCTGCCGGCCTTCCTGGTGTTCGTCGTCGGCATGGTCGCTGAGGCCGGCCGCCCGCCGTTCGACCTCGCCGAAGCCGAAGGCGAACTGGTCGCCGGGTTCCACACCGAGTACTCCGGCATGCGGTTCGGAATGTTCATGCTCGCCGAGTTCATGTCGGTGATCACCATGTCGGCGATCGTGGTGACCCTGTTCCTCGGCGGCCCGAGCGGGCCGACCTTCGGTCTGCCCGAGCCGATCGCCGCGCTGATGCCCACGGTCTGGTTCACGTTGAAGATGGCGGTGTTCGTGTTCTTCTTCGTGCTGCTGCGGGGGGCGCTGCCACGTTCGCGCTACCACCGTCTGATGGACCTCGGTTGGAAGGTGCTGATCCCCGTCGCGCTGGTGTGGACGCTCGTGACGGCCGCGTTCGTCATCGCCAACGAGCAGGGCGGGCTGTCGAACACCGCACGGGTCGTCATGGCCGGGCTCGCCGCGGTGATCGTGCTGGCGATGCTGTTCGTGCCCTCCCGTGAGCTCGAACACTCCCCTGCCGACGACGTCGACCTCGAGGAGGTCGCACCATGATCGAGACCGGCCTGCCCTCCGCCGTGGTCACCGCGATATTCTTCGTGGGCCTCGTGGTCATCATGTGGCTGCTGCTGCAACGCACCGTGCTCGGACGCGGGTTCTCGGTGCCGCTGCGCACGATGTTCCGCCCGGTGGAGACCGCGGAGTACCCCGAGAAGCCCCGCCCGACCGAGCCGCGCTTCCACGGTCGCCACCAGCTCAACCGGTACGAGGACGGCCTGGAGAAATGCATCGGCTGCGAGCTGTGCGCCTGGGCCTGCCCGGCCGACGCGATCTACGTCCAGGGCGCCGAGAACACCCCGGCCGCGCGGTACTCGCCCGGTGAGCGTTACGCCGAGGACTACCAGATCAACTACAACCGGTGCATCCTCTGCGGACTGTGCATCGAGGCATGCCCTACCCGTGCACTGACCATGACCGCCGACTACGAGTTCTCGGCCGACGACCGCGACGCGCTGGTGTGGACCAAGGATCGCCTGCTCGAGCCGCTCCCGATGTATGCGCGTGACACGCCCCACACCGATGCCGAGGTCACCGCGCGAGGACACAACTACTACGGCGGTCTCGCGGTCACCCCGCCGGGTGTCCACGGCGGACGCTACGCCCCGGCCGCCGCAGCGCCGATGCGGTTCGCCGGCGACGTGATCGGCGGCCTTGCCGAGCGTTCAGCGACCGACGACGACCCGGATGCGGAGGCGGAGGCCTAGATGGACGTGATGCTGGTGGCCACGTCCACCGCCACCGCCGAGGTGGTGCTGTTCTGGGTGTTCGGCGTGGTCGCGCTCGGCTCGGCGCTCGCCGTCATCAGCCTGCGCAACATCGTGCACGCCGCGCTGATGCTGGTCATCAACCTTCTGGCGATCGCCGGGCTGTACCTGACGCTCGAGTCGTCGTTCCTGTCGATCATCCAGGTGCTGGTGTACGCCGGCGCGATCGTCGTGCTGTTCCTGTTCGTGATCATGCTGCTCGGCATCGACCGCGACGACCTGCTGGTTGTGCGTGGTGCGCGGACACGCATCGCCGCGGTTGCGGTGGTCGCGCTGCTGTCCGGCGCGCTGCTGCTCGCGTTCGTCGGGCCGTATACGTCCCCCGCGTCGGTGTGCGGCCCCGATGTCGTGACGGAGGCCCAGGGGGTGCGATGCGTCGGGCTGGCCCAGACACTTCAGGCCAGCGACGACGCGTCGGGCGTCGCATTCCTCGGGCAGCGGATGTTCACGCGCTACACGTACGCGTTCGAGTTGTCCGCGCTGCTGCTGACCGTCGCCACGATCGGTGCCGTGATTCTTGCGCGCCGGCGCGATCTCGAGCCCGAAGACCTGGACATGGCGGCCGCGCCCGAGCGGGAGGGCTGACCGTGGCGATCGGGTACTACTACGTGCTGTCCGGCCTTCTGTTCTGCATCGGACTGCTGGGCGTGCTGCTGCGGCGTAACGCCATCGTGCTGTTCATGTGCATCGAGCTGATGCTCAACGCCGTCAACCTGACCCTGGCCGCGGCGGCGCGCATGTGGGGAGGGCCCGACGGCCAGGTCTTCGTGTTCTTCGTGATCGTGGTCGCCGCCGCAGAGGTCGTGGTCGGCCTCGCCCTGATCGTGAACCTGTACTTCCGGCGCGGGACGCTCGACGTCGACGTGCCCCAGCTGCTGAGGTCCTGACGTGACGGTGCTGTTCGCCGCGGCAAGCGCGGCCACGAACGAGGTGGTGACGGCCACCTCGGGTGCCCTCGGTGTCGCCTGGCTGATCCCCGTGCTCCCGCTGCTGGGCTTCGTCGCCGTGCTGGCCACGACCCGCCGGCTGGGTGACCACGCCGGGCGCATCGCGATCGCTGCCGCGGCGGCGACGTTCGCGGTCGCGGCGGCCGTGGCCGCGCAGGTCATCGCCGAACCGGCGACCTACGTGCGCGAGCTGCCGACCTGGATCGCTGTCGGCGAACTCGAGGTCACCTTCTCGATACTGGTCGATCAGCTCACCGCCGTGATGCTGCTGGTGGTCACCGGCGTCGGGCTGCTCATCCACGTGTACTCGGTCGGCTACATGCACGGCGACGAGCGCTATCCGCGGTTCTTCGCCTACCTCAACCTGTTCCTGGCGTCGATGCTCGTGCTCGTGCTCGGCGCGAACCTGCTCACCCTGTTCCTCGGCTGGGAGCTGGTCGGGCTGTCGAGCTACCTGCTGATCGGCTTCTGGTTCGAACGGGCCGCGTACGCCTCGGCGGCCAAGAAGGCGTTCATCACCAACCGTGTCGGCGACGTGTCGTTCATGGTGGCCATGTTCCTCGCGTTCGCGACGTTCGGCACGCTCGACATCATCGGCATCGTCGACGGCGCCAGCGGACTCGACGGCGGGATCGCGTTCGCCCTCACCGCGCTGCTGCTCGGCGGTGCGGTGGCCAAGTCGGCACAGATTCCGCTGTACGTGTGGCTTCCCGACGCGATGGCCGGCCCGACGCCGGTTTCGGCGCTGATCCACGCGGCGACGATGGTCACCGCCGGGGTCTACCTGATGGTGCGCATGTCGCCGGTCGTGGTCGGCTCGGTGCCGGCGATGACGCTGATCGCATGGATCGGGGCACTCACCGCGCTGATGGCCGCCCTCATCGCGTTGCGCCAGGACGACATCAAGAAGATCCTCGCCTACTCGACCGTGTCGCAGCTGGGCTTCATGTTCATCGCGGTGGGTGTCGGTGCGTTCCGCGAAGGGATCTTCCACCTGGTCACCCACGCGTTCTTCAAGGGCCTGCTGTTCCTGGCCGCCGGCTCGGTGATGCATGCGATGGCCGATCGCACCGACGTGTGGCAGATGGGCGGGCTGCGCCGGGCGATGCCGGTCACCTTCTGGACGTCCGGGGTGGCCTGGCTCGCCATCGCCGGGGTGCCCCCGTTCGCCGGGTTCTTCTCCAAGGACCAGATCCTCACCGAGGCGTACGTCCACGGCTTCGGTGCGATCTGGGCGATCGGGCTCGGCGCGGCCGTGCTCACCGCGTTCTACATGTCCCGCTGGTTCTTCCTGGTGTTTCTCGGCGCTCCCCGCCATCCGGCGGGTGTCACCCCGCACGAGTCGCCACGGTCGATGACCGTGCCACTGATCGTGCTCGCGGTGCTGTCCGCCGGCGGGGGCCTGGCGCTGAACCCGGTTCACGACGGCCCGCTGTACCGGTTCCTCGGCCCGACCGTCGCCGACGTCGGCGCGCTCGGCCTCACCCCGGCGGGCCCGCTGACCGAGCCCGTTCTGATCGGCGTCGCGATCGTGGCCGCCGCGGTTGGCATCGGCCTTGCATGGCTCGCCTACCTGCGCCGCGACCTGTCGGCGGGACGCATCGCCGAACCGCTGCGGGGGCCGGTCGCCGAGCTGTTCGAACGCAAGTTCTTCGTCGACGAGCTCTACGAGACGATCTTCGTGCGTGCGGGTGGTCGGCTCGCCCGGGCGACCGTGTGGTTCGACACCCGGGTGATCGACGGGTTGGTCAACGGCGCGGGAGCGAGCTCGATGGCCTTCGCGCGGGTGGCCCGGCGGGCCCAGACGGGGTTGGTCCGTTCCTACCTCGGCGTGCTCGTGGTCGGTGCCGTCGCACTGATCGCCGTCCTCGTGATCCAGGTGGTCTGACCGATGGGGCTGATCTCGTTGACCGTCGCGCTGCCGCTGGCCGGTGCGCTGCTGCTCGCCGTCAACCGGCAGAGCGAGCGCGCCGACAAGCTGACCGCGCTGATCACCGCGCTGGCGACGTTCGCCGCATCGGTGGCGTTGCTGGTGCGCTTCGACCTGGCCGACGGCGGGCTGCAGCTCGTCGAGCAGATGACGTGGATCCCGGCGATCGGCGCGAGCGTGTCGCTGGCCGTCGACGGGGTGAGCCTCGCGCTCATCCTGCTGACGACGTTCCTCACCCCGCTGATCCTGCTCGCATCGTGGGACACGATCACCGAACGGGTGCGGGCCTACCTGATCGCCTTCCTCGTGCTCGAGGCGGCGGTGATCGGGGTGTTCGCCGCCACCGACCTGCTGCTGTTCTACATAT
>JBJHDB010000070.1:0-8134 GCA_050486325.1 Nitriliruptoraceae bacterium
CATGTGCAGCGAACCACGACACGGCGCGACGCGGTCTGATGTGGCGTGCCCGTTCGTCCAGATCTTCGGGCACCAGAGGGGCAGCACCGCTGCCGCTGATCTGCGATGATCGGCACCTCGGTTGTCGGTACGCGCGCCCTCGGGCGACGCTGACCACGCTGGCGATTGAGCCCAGGCTCGTTCGGCGATCACGTGTGGAGGGGTGTGAACAACATCGAGGTGGTGCCCGCCACGGCGGAGCGGTTCGATGATCTGGCGATCATGCTGGGCCCCAAGAAGAGCCCGGATGCGTCGGTCTGCTGGTGCCTGAGCCATCGCCTCGACGCCAAGACGGATCGTTCACTGGTGGGCCAGGCACGCGGTGACTACGTCCGGTCGCTGTGTCAGGAGGCCACCGGACCTGGTGTTCTCGCCTACGACGGCACCGAGGTCGTGGGCTGGGCTGCCGTCGCGCCCCGCGCCGAGCTGCCGTTCGCGCGGTCGCGCAAGATTCCCCACGTCGATGACCTTCCGGCGTGGTCCGTGTGGTGCATCCGGGTACGACCGGGCCACCGTGGCCGTGGTGTGTCGCACCATCTTCTCGACGGGGCGGTCGACTACGCCCGCTCACGCGGTGCCCCGGCAATCGAGTGCTATCCCGTGGACAACGCCGGAGCCACCGTCGACACCACCATGGCCTATGTCGGCACACGTGCCTTGTTCGAACAGGCCGGTTTCGTCAAGGTGAGCGACACCGATTCGGTGTCCGGCGGATTTCCAAGGGTTGTGATGCGACTGGCACTGACCGATGACGTCGGTCCAGCCGGGAGCACCGTACGACGTCCGGGCGGTGCACCGCCCCGCTGAAGCCGCCTCGGCGTCCCGACCCGCCCGGTCCACGTCTGCCTCACCCAGCCGCACTCACGCGTGCACCTGTTGCGCGAACTCATCTTCTATGGTTCCTTGCATCACTAACGAACCAGTGAACATGGTCCTGTCGCGGTCAAGGCAGGCCCGGCGCGGGTTGAGGCGGAGGCCGACGTGTTCGACGAGCGCAGCCCGATCTATCGGCAGATCGCCGAACAGATCCGCACGCAGGTTCTCGACGGCACGTTGGCAGAGGACGGTCAGGTCATGTCGACCACGCAGTACGCGAGCTTCTACCGCATCAATCCGGCGACGGCGGCCAAGGCGTTCGCCGAACTGGTCGACGAGGGTGTGCTCTACAAGCGACGTGGCGTCGGCATGTTCGTCGCTCCCGGAGCCCGGGACGACCTGCTTCGTCGTCGTCGGGCGGCGTTCGTCCGCGATGTCGTCGAGCCGATGGTCGGGCAAGCGCGTGCGCTGGGGATTCCCACGGAAGCGATCATCGACCACGTTCGCTCCGTGGACCACGACCGACCGGACAGGCCAGACAGACCGGACAAAGACGAGGTTTCGGAGGTCGACCAGTGAGTGCACATGTCCACGTCGACGCCGTGACGCTGCGGTACGGCAGATCCGTCACCGCGCTGGACGACGTCTCGCTCGAGTTCGCCCCTGGAGTCATCCACGGCTTGCTCGGGCGTAACGGCTCGGGCAAGACCAGCCTGTTGTCGGTCATCGCCGGTTTCCGCAAGCCGACATCTGGCGAGGTCCGCATCGACCGCCAGCCGGTGTTCGAGTGTTCGGACGCGATGGCCAAGGTTGCGCTCATTCGTGGGCCGGGCGACACGGTCGACCACGACTGGCCCGTCGACCGCTGTTCGGATGCGCTCAAGGTGGCCGGCGAACTGCGTCCCGACTGGGACGCGGACTACGCCGAGCGGCTGGTCGCGTCTTTCAACATCCCGGTGCGCAAGCGTTTGGGCCAGCTCTCCCGTGGGCAGCGTGCCGCACTCGGCGTCGTTCTGGGTCTGGCGTCGCGTGCCCCACTGACGATCTTCGACGAGACCTATCTCGCGCTCGACGCGCCGTCGCGTTACATGTTCTACGACGAGCTGCTAGCCGACGTCGTCGCCCACCCCCGGACGGTGATCGTCTCGACCCATCTCATCGAGGAGGTCGCTGGCCTGTTCGGGCACGTCACGATCATCGACGAGGGCAGGACGATGCTCCAACAGGACGCCGATGCCTTACGAGATCACGGCATGACGGTCACCGGACCGTCGGAGCGCGTCAAGGCATTCACCGATGGGCATGTCGTGCTCGCCTCACGCCAGCTGGGACCGACCCGCCAGGTCACGATCGCACGGGCATACGACGACGCGGTGCGTCGTGACGCGCAGCGCGACGGGTTGGACGTCGGACCCATCGGCTTGCAGGACCTGTTCATCCACCTGACCGCGTCAGAGAGGAACACGACATGACGGCCACGATGCGGCCAACGTCCGCGACGGCTGTTTTCCGCCATCGCAGCCGCGCGGATCTGGGCGGGGGCCTGGTGCTGTGGGCCGGGTTTCTGCTCTTCGTGCTGATGGTCACGGCCATCGTCTCCGGCTTCAGGCCGGTCGCAGTTTCCGGCTGGGACGTCGCCAGCCAGCTTCCGCGTTGGTACGTCGGTGCTTTCGGGGTCTACCTCACTGCGGTCTACCTACCCCTCTACGTCGCACACGGCATCTCCAGGCGGAGATTTGCCGTGCAGGCGGCACCGTTGGCAGTAGTGTTCGCGCTCGTGTACGGGGCGTTGATGGCGCTGGGTTATCTCATCGAGCGGTTCGTCTACCGCATGTTCGGTTGGACGCAGGCGCTCACCCAGGCGCACCTGTTCGACGCGCCAACCCAGTTCGGCACGATCATGCTCGAGTTCGCGGCGGTATTCGCCGTATGGATCGCGGCCGGCGGGCTCGTCGGAGCGGCGTTCTACCGCGACCCGGGACTGGGGATCCTCTCGATTCCGGTCGGACTGGCCATGCTCGGCGTGATCGAGTCGGCGACCGGGCCGGACATGTTCGCGTTCGTGGGCTGGTTGCTTGCCGGCTTGGGCATCAGCATCGAGCAGGCCACACCGACCGGCGCGGCGATGATCGCCCCGGTGCTCGTCGCCGTCGGATTCGCCCTGACCTGGGCACTCGTTCGCGATGTGCCGATGCGCAACAGGGAGGCCTGAGGCCGTGACCGCGAACGCCGACGCGGTCATCACGGCGCTCCGCGCCGCCAGTGACGAACAGGTGCGCGCGGACATGCCTGCGCGCTACGGCATCCACACCCCGAATGCGCTGGGGGTCACCATGGCGAACATGAAGGCGATCGCCAAACCCCTGGGAACCGACCACCAGTTGGCAGCCGACCTGTGGCGATCGGGGTGGTATGAGGCGCGCATCGTCGCAGCGCTGATCGACGACCCTGCGCAGGTCACCCCGGATCAGATGGACCAATGGTGCGCCGATTTCGACAACTGGGCGATCGTGGACACCGTGTGTTTCAACCTGTTCGATCGCACCCCGCATGCCTGGGGCAAGGTCGACCAGTGGGCAGGTGACGAACGCGAGTTCGTCCGGCGCGCGGCGTTCGCACTGATGTGGGGGTTGGCGCTGCACCGCCGCGAGCTCGAAGACGAGCCGTTTCGCCAGCGGCTGCCACTCGTCGAGCGCTACGCCGCCGACGAACGCCACCTGGTCACCAAGGCCATCACGATGGCGCTGCGTGGGCTCGTCAAGCGACGCCCCGGACTGCGCGATGACGTCGCAGGCGTGGCCGAGCGGCTCGTGGGCACGGCCGAACATTCGTCGCGCACGATTGGGCGCACGATCCTGCGCGAGCTGGACAAGGCGACGTGAGTGTGTGCCTGGCGCGGGCGCTGCAGGAGAGATCGATAAACCTTCTGCAATATTTGTTGTAGGTCTGCTACGGTCTGCAGGTGGGCTGTCGGTGACCGGCAGCGACCGCACTGGTCGAGGGCCGGTTCGGCGTGCCCATCCGCACGGCGGTCCCGTGACTGGCAGGGCGTGCAGGGATTGGGAGAATGCACTTGACGAACACGACAGGCATCGACGATGCGGCCGCGGCGGTTCGGGTCAGTGGTCTGCGCATGCGCTACGGCGACAACGACGTCCTGACGGGCGTCGATTTCGCGGTGCACAGGGGTGAGGTCGTCGCGTTGCTGGGGCCAAACGGGGCCGGCAAGACCACCACGATCGAGGTGCTCGAGGGCTTCCGCATGCGCTCCGCCGGGGTGGTCGAGGTCCTGGGTGAGGACCCGGCGTTGGCCGACGAGGCGTGGCGAGCGCGTACCGGCGTCGTGCTGCAGTCGTGGCGGGACCACCCGCGCTGGACTCCGCGGCGACTTCTGAGCCACCTGGGCCGGTACTACGTGCCGTATGCCACGGCAGATCGGCCGCGCCCACGCGACGTCGATGAGCTGATGGCACTGGTTGGCCTCGTCGATCAGGCTGACCAGAAGATCGTGACGATGTCGGGCGGTCAGCGCCGTCGACTGGATGTGGCCATCGGCATCATCGGGCGCCCCGAGCTGCTGTTTCTCGACGAGCCCACGACCGGGTTCGACCCGCATGCGCGCCGGGAGTTCCACGATCTGGTTCACCGCCTGTCGGATCTGGAGGACACGACGATCCTGCTGACAACCCACGACCTCGACGAAGCCGAGAAGCTCGCCGACCGCATTCTCATCCTGGCTGCCGGACGGATCGTTGCGGACGGCTCCGCCGACGCGCTCGCCCGACAGGTCGAGGGTCGCACACAGGTGCGCTGGCGGCGCAACGGCGAATCGTTCGTCCACGCCGCCGACGATCCGGTGACTTTCGTACGGCAGCTGCTGAGCGCGCACCACGACGTCGACGATCTCGAGGTGCGACACGCCAGCCTGGAGGACACCTACATCACCATGGTCCACCAGCATGAGTCCGGCCACGTCATCGACGCCGCGAGCACCTTCCAACGAGCGACCGAACAGGTGCAGGCATGAACCCGACAACACATGCCGTCCGCGTCGGGATCCACCGAGGGTGGACCGAATTCGTCCAGAGCCTGAAGAGCCCACAGGACCAGGGCTTCTATGTCTTCATGGGACTGGGGGTACTCGGATACCTCTTCGTTCGACGCAACACGCTGATCGAAGAAGTGGGGCTGACGATCCCACAGCTGTCGATGCCCTCGATCCTCGGCGCGCTGATCGCGTTCGGTGTCGTAATCGGCCCCGCCTACCAGCTGGCGATGGACCGGGAAGACGGCACACTGCTGCGGGCCAAGGCCGTGCCGCACGGGATGGGCGGCTACGTCACGAGTCAGCTCCTCTACCACTCGCTCGGCTTGGTTCCGATGCTGCTCATCATCCTCGTACCCGGATTCCTGCTGTTCGACGGCCTCATGCAGCGTGGGGTCTCAGGATGGTTGACGGTGTCGTGGGTACTGACACTCGGGCTCGCCTCGATGCTGCCGATCGGCATCGTCATCGGCGCCCTGGTCCCAAGCGCACAGAAGGTCGGCACATGGGGGATGCTGCCCATCATGGTCCTGGCGGGCGTCTCCGGGATCTTCTTTCCGATCCAGAGCCTGTGGGGCTGGTTGCAGGCCGTCGCCCAGGTGTTCCCGATGTACTGGATTGGACTCGGTATGCGCTCGGCATTTCTGCCGGACGCGGCGCTGGTGCTCGAGATCGGTACTTCGTGGCGTACCGGCGCGACCGTCGCTGTGCTCGGGGTGTGGGCGGTGGCGGGCACACTCATGTGCCCGCCGGTGTTGCGCCGGATGGCGCGCCGCCAGTCAGGTGCGGCTGTGCAGGCCGCGCGTGAACGTGCCGCGCAGTGGGTCCGCTGATGCGTTGACCATCGACGAACCTTCAGGAGGCACTGATGCCGACCGGAGTGCACAACAGGATCGCGTTGCTGCGCGCTGAACAGGGCGTGACCCGGCGGGAGCTCGCCGACGCGCTCGAGGTGCACTACCAGACGATCGGTTACCTCGAACGCGGTGAATACAACCCGAGTCTCGAGCTCGCACTGCGCATCGCCGCGTTCTTCGACCTTCCCGTCGAGACAGTTTTCTCGATCGAGCCGTTCCCGCGGATCAGCGACCTCGGTGGCCGGCGAAGCGCCGGTGCGTGAGGTAGGAGCCGGAGTTCATGCGTTGCCGAGCCGTCATTTGCCCGACGAGTGACGGGCCGAGGTGATCGCGAACGCCAGCACCGCCGCTGCGACGGTCAGGATCACACCGAGCGGGACGTGGACGGCCGAGGCGATCGCCAATCCGCCTCGCCGGCCTGCGTAGCCCAGTCCGATCTGGCCGAACGACCCCAGCACCAGCGCCATGGCCACCAGCGCCATCCAGCCCGGACGTCGGCCGAAGAACGCCATCATGGCGACCAGCGCGGCGAGCAGCAGCGTCAACATCCCGAGCCAGCCGTGCAACTCGAACAGGCTCGGCTGGAGGAATGATGCCGGTCCGGCCAGGCCTGCCTGAACGAGCAGGGTCGCCACGAGGAGCCACGAGGTGATGGCTAGACCACGGCCTGACGACCCTTGGGATGGCAAGCCGTCGGCGTCGACCGGAGGCGCCTGGCGGTCGTCGGGTGATGTCGTCATGGATGCTCCGGTTGATGGCAGATCTGGAACGTCGGCGGATACGAGGCCGTTGTAGGACGGCAGGGTAGACCGGTGACCGGCCGGGGCTTCTGCGGCGCACTGTCGCTGAACGGGTTCACATCCGCCGGCGGCACGCCCGAGCGTGCACCGCGTCTGATCGAAGCGGCTGCCCCCGGGGCGCAATCTAGACTCGGTTGCGACGGGTGACGGAAGGACGAACGGTGCATGCGGGGTCGCGGACAGTGGGGCTGCTGCTCTTCGACGACGTTGACCTGCTCGATCTCGGTGGCCCCTACGAGGTGTTTCTCACCGCGTCACGCCTCGCACGGCGGGACGGTGATGAACCGCCTTTCACCGTCGTCACGCTCGGGCTCGGTGGTGCGCCCGTGACTGCCTACGGCGGTCTCGGGCTGACCCCGGAACGGGCACTGGAGGACGTTGGCCAGCTCGACGTGCTGGTCGTCCCTGGGGCGGTCGAGCTTGCCGATGTTCGGGCCAACGCCGCGTTGTCCGTGGCGATCGCCGATGTCGCCGTCAACACCTCTCTGGTGGCTTCGGTGTGCACAGGCGCGTTTTTGCTCGCCGATCAGGGGATGCTCGACGGCCGGCTGTGGACCACCCATTGGGAGGACATCGACCTGCTCGCAGCCATCGCGCCCGGACCGCCAGCCGATGGGGCACCTGCCTGGGTCGACGCCGGTCCGGTGGTGACCGCAGGTGGGTTGAGCTCGGGTATCGCGATGGCGCTGCACCTGGTCGACCGGCTGGCGGGACGGGAGCTGGCTGTACGTACCGCGCGCCAGATCGACTACGAGTGGGATCCGGACGCCGGGGTGTCCGCGGGGTAGTGGCAGACCGCCTCGACGTTGTTGCCGTCAGGGTCGCGCACGAACGCGCCGTAGTAGTCGGGGTGGTACTCGGGACGGACCCGCGGTTCGTGCAATACCTCTGCATGGCGCCCGACCGCCGCAGCGAAAAAGCCGTCGACCTCGGTACGACTATTGGCATGGAAGGCGATGTGGACCTCACGGTTCGATTCGCCGGAGGTCAGCGGCCCGATCCAGAACGATGGCCGGCCTTCGGTGCCGTATCCGATGACGTCACCGAAGTCGAAGACACGCTCGCCGCCGAGCGGCGCGAGAACGGTGTCGTAGAACGCGGCCGCCGTGTCGACGTCGTCGCATTGGATGGACAGGTGATCAAGCATGCACCCTCCTGTTGGCCCGGTCGGCTCGAAGGCTGAACCATTGGCATGTCCGTTGCCATGGTGCCCGGTCTGGTCATGCCGAGGGACGCCCACTCATGTGTTCTACGAGTTGGTCGAGCGCGGTGCCCCAGCCTGTGGAGAAGCCGAGCTCCTCGTGCGCGTTCGCGACCTGCGGTGTGGCGTGGATCGCACGAGCCGAGTAGCGCGTGCTGTCACCGACCGCTTCGAAGGTCAGCTCGGCGGTGAACAGCAGGTTCTCCGCGTCGCCTGCCTCCGAGGCGGGCAGCGGCCGATAGCCGGGGCGAAGCGCTGAGGTCCACACGAGTCGCGTCGGTGGTTCGACGACGAGGTAGCAGCCGGCACCACCGTCCATGAGCGCTCCGTCAGGCGAACGCATCACGGTGCGGAACTTTCCGCCCGGGCGAAGATC
>JBJHDB010000071.1:0-7974 GCA_050486325.1 Nitriliruptoraceae bacterium
CGCGAACCGGGCGACGGCGATCAATCGTCGTCGGTGACCTCGGGATAGACCTTGACCTGCAGCCCGTCGTGTTCGATCACCTCGGGTTGGCCATGACGTTCCGCCGGTGTCTCGTTGACCGCCTGAGTCGGCGTCGATGCCGAACGATGGTCTTCGAGCGCCGCCAGGTGCCGTGCGAGGTCGTCCAGCCGCGCGGACTGCTGATCGACGCTGTCGCGCAACGCGTCGTAAAGGGCAGACGCAGCGCGACGTAGGCCGTCGAACTCGAGTACGAGCTGCTGGCGTTCACGTGACACCTCGGCGCGCTCGACGTCGACCGACGACCATGCCTGCGCAGCCTGCTGTTCGGCCTGTGCGCGTTCCTGGGCGATTCGCTCTTCCAGCTCCCGGTGAACTTGGTCGATGCGCCGATCCAACTCGGTGTCGAGTTCGGCTGCCCGACGCTCGGCCTCGTCGGCACGCCGACGCTGCTCGGCAAGCTGCGCCTCGAACTCGACCCGAGCGGCGTCGATCTGCTCCTGTGCGGCCCGTGCCGACTCCGCCTGCGCTTGTTCGTAGCGCCCGGCCTGATCACGTAGCTGCTCGGTTCGGGTGTCCAGCTCTTCGCGCAGCCGGAGCAACTCGGACTGGTGTTCCTGCTCCCGCGTCTGCGCGGCCTCCAGCGCCGTCTGGGCTTGGTGCAGCCGGGTCCGAAGATCGCCGAGTTCGCGTTCAGTGCGATGAATCTGGGCCGCCACCCGGTCCAGCAGGTCGTCCACCTCGTCGGTGTCGTAGCCGCGAAGTGCCGTGCCGAGTTCGATCTCGTCGATGTCCTTGGCGGACAGCGGCATGGTCACGTTCCTCCTGGCTTCACCCCGAGGCTACAGACCTCGCGGGCAAACGAGCCCTTGGAGCAGTATGACGCCGAAGAACAGCACGATGATCGACAGGTCGAGCCCGACGCCCCCTAAGCGAAGCGGAGGAATGACGCGTCTCAACGGCGCCGCGGCCGGCTCGACCAGGCGACGCACCCCCAGGACGAACGGCATCAACGGTTCCGGGGGCCGCGGCACCCAGGAGAAGATCACATGTGCGAGGAGGACGAACCAGTAGATCTGGAGCAGGAGACAGACCGGCCCCATCCCTAGGACCGCTGCCCGGCCGAAACCTGATAGCCGAGCTCATCCAGTCGCTGCTGCTCGGCATCAGGAAGTTCGACACCTTCGGGCACCAGGAGAAACGCCCGGTCACCGACCTTGCTCAAGCTCCCCCGCGAGACATAGGTCAGACCGGAAACGAAGTCGACCACCCGTCGTCCCGTCTCGCGGTCACTCTTCGACACATCGAACAGCACCGGCTGACCGGTCCGATAGCGGGACCCGACCTGCTCGACGTCGTCGAACACCAGAACCTCGACCACCGGTGTCCGCAACGGCGCACTCGCGGCCGGCGAGATCGAAGTTGGCGGCACGACCTGGACGTCACCGGTGTGCAGCGCACGGACGTTGCCAGCCTCCTCCGGTTCGCCCCCACGATCGTGGTCGACGGCTCCAACTGGTTCACCACGCGTGAACGTTCGACGCCGGCGTGGTTCGGGCTCGGCGAACTGGTCGGGAAGCTCGTCGTAGACATCTTCGGGCTCGTCACGGAGCCCAAGATAGACCAGGGTCCGGTGCCACATTCCGGGACTCATCGTGCTCCCTTCGCCGTTTGACCATCCGCGGTGCGGCGCGAGCCGAAGAGCTCGGTGCCGATGCGCACCATGGTGGCTCCCTCGGCGATCGCAGCCGCGAAATCGGCCGACATACCCATCGACAACTCAGTCACCTCCGGATACCGCTCGTTCACCGCGTCACGCAGGCTGCGCAATGTCGCAAAATGTGGCGCGGCCGCCCGAGCGGCTTCCGCACCCGGCCCGGGAAGCGGCGGCATCGTCATCAGGCCGACCACCCGGAGGTTGCGCAAGTCGTGAGCGTAGGCGACCAGGTCGTGTGCGTCCGCAACCGGGCATCCCCCTTTGGCCGGATCGTCGCCGACGTTGACCTGGACGAGAACCGGTTGGGTGACCGACGCCTCGGCAGCATGCCGGTTGACGGTGTCCACGAGCGAGCGCCGGTCGACGCTGTGGATCACCGTACGCCCGTCGACGACGTCTCGGGCCTTGTTGCGCTGAAGTTGACCGACCATGTGCCAGGTCGCATTCGGTACAGCACGGCGCTTGATGACGAGATCCGCCACACGGTTCTCGCCGAGGTCGGCGACGCCGAGCGCGTAGGCGAGTTCGGCCACCTCGACCGGGTGGGTCTTGGTGATCCCGATCAGGGTGATTTCGTCGGGCCGCCGCCCAGCTGCCTGAGCGGCTGCAGCGATGCGTTGCGATACCTGGGCCAGTCGCGTGGCGATGTCCTCCCGATTCATTCGCTAGCTCCGTTGACACCACGTACGACGATGCCGGCGAACCGGCCGGTGTCCGGATCCGCACGATGGCTGAACCAGCGCTGTTCGGGGTCGCATCGGGTGCATTCGGTGAACCGGTCGACGACCGTCACGCCACGAGCGTCCAGCTGGGCGACAACTGCCGTGCCGAGATCCACCGACGGGGTGGACCACGTCGTCGAGGCCGCTGCGGAAGGCAGGCGTTCGACGAACGCGTCACGCATCCCTTCCGGAAGTTCGTAGCAGCAGCCCCGGATCGATGGGCCGATCACCGCACGGACCGAACCGCCGCCCGGTCCGCGATCTTGTTCAAGTCCGGTCATGGCGTCGATGGCCGCATCAACAACGCCTGCCAGCACCCCCCGGCGGCCTGCATGAACCGCACCGATGGTGTGCCGACCGGCGAGCAGAACGGGCACGCAGTCGGCGACCTGGACGACCAGGGGCCGTCCCACCTCAGTGGTGACCATCGCGTCCACGCCGTCGAGCTGCGCACCCGGCGGGGTAGTCGCATCGATCACGGCCACCTGCGCACCGTGGACCTGGCGCATGAAGTGCCACGCGTCGACCGGCCAGCCGATGTGCTCCGCCACTTCGCCCCGGGCGCGCGCGAGCTCGGTGGGCAGATGGGGGCGATGGTGCGACAGGTTGCCGGCACGACCTAGCGAGGCGTGGCCGCCCGGATCCCTTCCGGTAAACCACGCACCGACACCGTCGGCGAGCCCCGCACGTGCGACCTCGACAGCCACGGACCGTCAGCGCAGGAAGGAGGGCACGTCCAACTCGTCCTCGTCCTCGGCGTTGAACACGATCGGCTCGCGTGCCGGACGACGTGTGGGCTCGGGACGGAACACCTCGTCCTGATCGTCGTCGTCCTCGATCAGACGGTCGGACGGAGGTGGGCTGGCTGGTCGCGCCTCGGCGACGAAAGCGCCGGTCTGCTCGAGAAGCCGGTCCGATTCATCGAAGCCGGCCGCGATGACGGTGACCTTGACCTCGTCACCCAGCGAGTCGTCGATCACCGCACCGAAAATGATGTTGGCATCACCGTCGGCGGCGCGCGTAATCACGTCAGCCGCCGCGTTGACCTCGAACAGGCCCAGGTCGCTGCCGCCAGCCAGCATGAGAAGCACACCACGCGCTCCTTCGATGGAGGCTTCGAGCAGCGGTGAGCTGATCGCGAGGTTCGCGGCCTCCTGCGCGCGCGACTCGCCACGTGCCTTGCCGATGCCCATCAACGCGTTGCCGGCATCCTTCATGACCGTACGTACATCGGCGAAATCGAGGTTGATCAGCCCTGGGGTCGTGATCAGATCGGTAATGCCCTGCACCCCCTGGAACAGTACGTCGTCGGCCAGGCGGAACGCCTGCACGACGGAGGTCTCCCCATCGGCGATCTCGAGCAGGCGGTCATTCGGGATCACGATCAGTGTGTCGACGTCGTCCTTCAGGGTCTCGATGCCGGTGTCGGCCTGCGCACCACGGCGGCGCCCTTCGAAGGTGAACGGGCGGGTGACGACACCGATCGTCAATGCGCCGAGCTCGCGTGCCGTGTGGGCAACCAGCGGCGAAGCTCCTGTGCCCGTACCGCCTCCTTCACCGGCGGTGACGAACACCATGTCCGCACCCTTGAGAACATCTTCGATCTCATCGAGGTGATCTTCGGCGGCCTGGCGACCGATCTCCGGGTCCGCACCGGCACCCAGACCCCGCGTCAGCTCCCGGCCGATGTCGAGCTTGACGTCGGCGTCCGACATCAGCAGCGCCTGGGCATCGGTGTTGATCGCGATGAACTCGACGCCACGCAGCCCGGAGTCGATCATGCGGTTGACGGCGTTGACCCCTCCACCACCGATTCCGACGACCTTGATCACGGCGAGGTAGTTATTGGGGTTCGCCGTCACGGCGGCCTCCTGACGGGCACGGGGTCACGGACCGGTCACCGACCTCGGGCCCGCTTTACATAGGCAAAGATTACAACGGTGTCAAACTCGACCGGACCGTGACGGTAGACGCCTCGCCGCGTGACGGTCAAGCGACCCCTGTACGTACGGACGGTGCCGGCCCGTGGATGTGTCTCACCGGCAGGAGCAGCGGTGTCACTGCACCACGACGATCGGAGGCACCAGGCCACGACGGTGGTCGTCACGGTGTCACGATGATCGGTGTCGCGGGTGCGCGAACATCGACCAGTTCCACCTCGGTGTCACCGAGATCCTCCAACACGGCGCCGAGCGCGCGCACCTTCTCGTCGAGGCGTTCCGCACGTCCGAACATGACCCGCACACCCCGATCGAGCACGATGACGAGCTCGTCGACGCTGTCCGCCTCGAACCACGCCACGTCGGATCGCAACGGGCCTGACAGCCCACGCCAGACCGCGTGGGCATTGGCAAGCGCATCGATCTCCTCGGCTCTTCCACCAACGGCGGGCGGGTCGACGGCCAGCAGGGTCACCGGAAGTCCTCCCTGGACTCCCTCCGTCATGACGATTCCCTCCCGATCGATCAGGACGGACCGTCCGGGGCCGTCCACCTGCATGACCGGTCGACGCTCGGTGACTTCCACGGTCACCCTGTCCACGCCCGACCGGCGAAGCTCGGCATGCGCGACGGCGGGCAGCTCCTCGACGCGCCTCGTGACCTGCCCTGGCCGCAGCCGCAGGTGGCTGGTACCCACCTCCAGGGCCATGGCCTGCCGGACCTCGGCGTCGCTGACCCGCAGGTTGCCGACGACCTCGATGGTGTCGATGCCCACAATCCCGCTGCGGTCGACGGCGAAGGCCATGACCGCGAGGACGGTGAGGCCTATCACGGCCCCCCGCCAGATGCGACGCGACGATTGGGCGGCGGCCTGTCGTCGTGAACGGGTCATGGCGCTCAGCTGCTCGAAGGCGGTTCGACGATGACCACCTCGGGCACCAAGCGGACACCGGTCGCGGCCTCGACCCGTGCTTGGACGTCGCTGATGAGCGCACGAACGTCCGCCGCGGTCGCCCCCGGCCGGGTCACGATGAAGTTCGCGTGCATAGTCGAAACCTGGGCGCCACCGCGACGCATGCCTTTGGCCCCGGCACGTTCGATGAGTGCGCCGGCGGATGCACTGGGCGGGTTGGCGAACACGGAACCACAGTTGGGGCGGTTCAACGGCTGATGTTCCCGCCGCCATGCGCGGATCTCGGCGATGTCTTTGCGCAGCTGCTCCGGCTCGCCCGGCGAAAGCGCCAAAGTTGCGCCCGTCACGACCTGTGATGCATCGACGCTGCTCCTGCGGTAGCCGAACTGCAGGGATTCTGCCGCCACGTTCGTCACCGAACCGTCCGCGAGCGACAACAGCTCGACCTGCACGACGACATCGGCCATCGTCCCGCCGTGTGCACCGGCGTTCATCCGGACCGCACCACCGATCGTGCCAGGAACCGCGCTCGCCCAGGCGAAACCGTCGATGCCTTCGTCGGCGAGCGCCGCGGCCAACGCCGGCAGTGGTTCGGCCCCACCGACCTTCACACGCCCTTCGCCAAGATGGCGCCATCCGCGGAATCCACGGCCGAGTTGGATCGCGATGCCTGGCCAGCCGATATCCGGTACCAGGATGTTGGACCCACGACCGAGCATGAGGCACGGCAGATCATGCGCAGCGGCCACCCTGGCGGTGTGACCGAGCTCATTCAGGTCGTCGACGATCACCATCACCCGCGCACAGCCACCAACCCGCAAGGTGGTCAACGGACCCAGCGGTGCGTCTGCACGTACGACGCCGACCCCTCGTGCGAGTTCTTCGAGGAGACGGTCGGTCACGGCGCGCCGCCGAGCCGTGCGAGCAGACCGGGTCCGACATTGGTGACGTCCCCGGCGCCGGTCACCAAAACGAGATCGCCGCGCTCCACCTCGTCGAGCAGTGCGTCGACGACGTCGCCGAGATGCGCCACGTAGCGCACCGTCCCTCCCGCAGCACGGGCGGCTTCGGCGACAACGTTGCCGGTCACACCGGGGATCGGGTCCTCGCCCGCGCCGTAGACATCGGTGACGATGAGCTGATCAGCCGCAGCTGCGGCACGTCCGAGTTCCGCGCCGAGCACCGCCGTCCGTGAGTACCGGTGTGGTTGAACCACCAGCACGACACGTCCGGAGCTACTGGCCCGCGCGGCTTCCAGTGTCGCCCGGAGTTCCGTTGGATGATGGGCGTAGTCGTCGACGACGTCGATGCCTGCGGCGGTTCCCAACCGTTGGAATCTACGGGCGACGCCGGCGAACCGTGCGAGTCCTGCAGCACATCGGGTGATGTCGGCGCCGAGGAGATGGCAGCTGACCAGGGCCGCAGCCGCATTCAACAGATTGTGCCGGCCAGGGACCGCGAGCTCGAGCGGTGCGACGTCCTCGCCGTCGTAACGCAGCCGGTCACCTTCGACGCCGTCCGACACGATACGAACGTCTGCTTGTGGCGAGAAGCCGTAGGTGACCACAGGTCCGTTCACCTGCTGCGCCAGGCGTGCCGTGGCTTCGTCGTCCGCACACAGCACCGCCGGGGCACCTTCCGGTCGCTGATCGAGGAACGAACGGAAGCTGGCCACGGTGTCGGCAAGATCGGCGTACACGTCGGGATGTTCGTGTTCGATGTTGGTGATGACAGCAAGATTCGGGCGGAGGTGCAGGAACGATCGATCGGACTCGTCGGCCTCGGCGACGAACACCGGGTCCAGCCCGGCATGAGCGTTCGTCCCGCTTTCGTTGAGTGATCCACCGATGACGAAGGACGGGTCGCCGCCATCGGACTGCAGGGCTACGACCGTCATCGACGTCGTCGTGGTCTTGCCGTGGGTTCCGGTGACGGCGACCGCGGTGTCGCCCGACATCAGCTCGGCGAGCATCTGTGCCCGGCGTAGCACCGGCAGGCCGGCACGGCGCGCAGCCAGCACTTCGGGATTGTCGTCGGGCACCGCCGTCGAGATGACAACGATGTCGGCGTCACCCAGGTTGGCCGCGTCATGGCCGACCTCGATCCGTCCGCCGAGCATCCGCAGTTCTTCGAGCATCCGCCCGTGCTGCAGATCCGATCCGGACACGCGGCGGCCACGTTGCAGGAGCACCCGTGCGATGCCTGACATCCCGGCGCCGCCAACCCCTATCAGGTGCACCGCAGGCGACCCGGAGTTGGTCACCACGACCTCCCGAAGTCGAGAACGTCATGAATCAGGCGGGCGACGTTGTCGGCAGCGTCGCGACGTCCGAAGGCCCGGGAGGCCCGGCCGACTGCTGTCAGTTCCCGTGGATCGTCGAGCCAGGGCCGAACCGTGTCGACCAGACGTTTTCCGGTGAGGTCGCCGTCGGCGATGACGACCGCACCGCCGGCACGCTCCAGAGCGAGCGCGTTCTCCGTCTGATGATCCGCTGTTGCGTGCGGATAGGGCACGAGAATTGCCGGGATGCCCAGTGCGGTCAGCTCTGCCACCGATGTCGCGCCGGCACGGCACACGACGATGTCCGCCGCCGCATAGGCATCCGCCATCGAGTCGATGAAGTCGAGCACCGACGCCGGTGGCCCCCGGAATTCCTCTCGCGC
>JBJHDB010000072.1:0-7825 GCA_050486325.1 Nitriliruptoraceae bacterium
CGCCCAACTCGACACTGCTGGACAGCCAAACGAACACGACCGCGGCCAGGCCCACGACGGTCACGGGCAGCACGAGCCGACTGCGCGGAGGCCTGCCTCGTCGGCCGAACATCACCGATCCCTTCGCTGGCCACACCCGAGCATGGGACCACAGGCACGACGTATGATCGTTGCATGTTCAACGTTGCGATGAGCGTCACGGCGTGTCTCAACGCCAACACCCGGGTGGACATCGCCTGGGTCTTGGGCAGCGACGGTCTGGCGTTCGATCCGGCGACCGACGCGGTGGCGTTCACGCCGGGCGGGGGGCGCATCGGCGGGATCCTCGATGGCGCGGCCGATTCGCCGCTCGCCGCGGCCTCACCTGGGGAGTTGTCGACGGGCCGGATCGTGACCGTCGAGCTCACCGACGCCGAAGCCGCCATGGCCGGCCGACCGCATGGCGGCGCGTTGCGCTGTGCGCTGGTTCCGGCCGGGCAGCTGCCCGAAGCGCTCTGGCCGGCGCTCGTCGCCCGTGAGCCGGTGTGCCTGGTCAGCGCCGTCGAAGGCACGACCATCACGGCGACGACCCTGTACTCCGTCGAGGACGTCGATGCCGCTGGCGACGAAATCGCCGAACGGTTCCGGTCGGGCGCGTCGAGCGTGACCTTGTCCGACGACACGGTGGTGACCGTGCTGCACCCGGTGCCCCGGCTGGTCGTGTCGGGTGGCGGGCCGATCGCGGACGCGCTAGTCGCCGCGGCCGCACCTCTGGGTTGGCAGGCCAGCGTCGTCGGCAACACCCAGACCGCGATCGGGATGATGACCGGGCTGTCGGCGCTCGACAGTGCGGTCGTCATCGGCCACGACGTGGAATCGTCGAGCCGGGTGCTCGCCGCCGCGCTCGAAGGCGGCGCCGGCTACATCGGCGCGGTGGGTTCCCTGCAGATGCAGCAGAACCGGGCGGACTGGCTCGCCTACCGGGGCATCACCGACCTGACCCGGGTTCACGGACCGGCCGGAATCGACATCGGGGCGCATACCCCCGGCGAGATCGCGTTGTCCATCCTGGCCGAGGCGGTCGCCGCCCGTCGCCGCGGCACCACTGGTGCCGACCGACCCCGGCTCGTACCCTTGGAAGCCGCACACGAGGAGCCGCGAGGATGACCGACCGCCTCGACGAGTCCAAGGCCGTGCTCCGCACGATCTGGGAGGCCAAGGGCGACCCGTCCGTCGACCTCGACGAGGACTGCAGCCCGACGAAGGTCTGCCGCAACATGCGCGAGGTGACCTTCGACGGCTACGCCGACGACGATGCCGACCTGGCGACCGCATGGCGCCGCCAGCTCGCGCAGGATGGCAAACTCGACCCTTCAGCCTCGACCATCGCGGATCTGGTGCTCGGCGACGAAGGTACGCCGTGACCCAGCCGACACATTCTCGGCGCGGACGGTTCTCCGCAGACCCAGCCGGATAGTCCCCGCGGACCGAGACCCTCCGCAGCCCGACACGGAGTCGCCAGGTGCCCGAAACCGCCACTGCGCCCGTCGGTTCGGTGGCGGAGCTGACAGACAGATTGAACGCCGAGGGCTACCTGCTCGATCGGGGGCTGGCCACCGCCGCGTTCGTCGCGTTGCGCCTGGGTCGGCCGCTGCTCCTCGAAGGCGAGGTCGGGGTCGGAAAGACCGAGCTGGCCAAGACCCTGGCGGCCGTGTTCGACCGCCAGCTCGTGCGGCTGCAGTGTCACGAAGGCATCGACACCAGCCAGGCGCTCTACGACTGGGACCACGCCCGGCAGATGATGCAGATTCGGCTGTTGTCCCAGGCCGACGCCGATGACGACGAGGCGATCGACCGGCTCTACAGCGAACGCTTCCTGGTGACCCGGCCGCTGCTCGAAGCCGTCCGCGCCGGTGCCGGCTGCGTGCTGTTGATCGACGAGATCGACCGGGCCGACGACGAGTTCGAGGCGTTCCTGCTCGAGCTGCTGTCGGACTTCCAGATCACGGTGCCGGAGCTCGGCACCATCCGTGCCGAATCCCGTCCGATCGTCGTGCTGACCTCGAACCGAACCCGCGAACTGCACGACGCGCTCAAGCGCCGCTGCCTGTACCACTGGATTGGATTCCCCGAACCCGAACGCGAAGTCGCCATCGTCCACGCCCGCCTGCCGGAGGCGACCGAACGGATCACCGCCAAGGTCGTCGCGGCGGTCAATCGCCTGCGCCAGCTGGAGCTGGCCAAACCGCCTGGGGTCGCCGAGACGCTCGATTGGGTCGCAACGCTTGACGTGGTCGGTGCCGACGATCTGACCGTCGAGGTCGCCGGTGACACCCTCGGGGCGGTCGTCAAGGACCAGGAGGATCTGGAACTGGTCCGGGATCGGCTCGACGAGGTCGTGCGGGATGCCGGCTGACGACGGCTTCCTCGCCGTCCTCACCGGCTTCGGCCACCGGCTCCGTGCGGCGGGCATGCCGGTGGGCACCGACGACGTCATGGCGTTCTGCGCGGCCGTCGCAGAGCTCGACCCGGGTGATGTGGTCGACGTCTACTGGGCGGGAAGACCCACCCTGGTGACCCGGCGTGAGCACATCGCCGTCTACGACCGTGAGTTCCGGCGCTATTTCCTCGACGAGCCGATCGCCGACGCCGCCGACCCGCGCCGGCGCATGCGGGTGGCGGCTGCCGCGGCGGCCACCATCGAGCTGCCCGAACCGGAAACGTCGCGTTCCGACCAGGGCGAGCAGGAGGCCCAGCTCGGATTCGCGGCATCCCCGGTCGAGGTGCGCCGGGACAAGTCGTTCGCCGAATGCACCCCCGACGAGCTCGCGGCGCTGCGCCGGATAATGGAGCGCATCCGTCTCACCCCGCCGCGCCGGCGCACCCGTCGGTGGGAACGCGGACGGGACGGGACCCGTCTGGATCTGCGGCGCATGGCCCGCGACGCGGTGCGCACCGGCGGGGAGTTCGACGAACTGCGGCGGCTCAGGCGTCATCGGCGGCTGCGCCCGTTGGTGGTGATCCTGGACGTGTCCGGATCGATGTCCGACTACTCGCGGAACCTGCTGCAGTTCGCCTACTCGACCCGCCGTGCCGCCGGCCGGGTCGAGGTGTTCTGTTTCGGCACCCGGTTGACACGGATCACCCGGCAGCTCGACCGACGGCGACCCGACGAGGCGATGCGCCTGGCGACCGCCGCGGTCACCGATTGGGACGGCGGCACCCGGATCGGCGATGCCATCGAGGCGTTCGTGCGGGACTGGGGCCGCCGGGGGATGAGCCGGGGTGCGATCGTGGTGATCTGTTCCGACGGTCTGGATCGTGGTGACCCGGCGGTGCTCGCCAAGGCGATGGAGCGGCTGTCGCGGCTGTCCCACCGGATCGTGTGGATGAACCCGCACAAGGGTGACACGGCGGCGTTCCGACCGTCGACGCTCGCCATGCTCGTCGCAGAGCCCTACATCGACGAGGTGCTCAGCGGCCACAATCTCCGTAGTCTCGAGGCGTTCGCCGCGACACTGCCCTCCTTGCGGTGACAGACGGGAGCCAGGATGCGTTTCAGTGTCTCGCTGGTCGCTGAAGGTGACCGGGAGGTGAGCCTCGACGAGGTGGTCGCTCTGGCCGACGCGGTCGCCGGGCACGAAGGAATCGCCAGCGGGGTCGGCGCGTTCGACTACGGCGCGCAGATCGTCGTCGACGCGCCCGACTCCGACCGGGCGGTCGAGCTCGCCATGGAGGCTTTCGCCGCTGCGGTGGACCGCGCCGGGCTGCCGGCGTGGCCGGTGACCCGGGCGGAAACGATCAGCGAGCAGGACGATCTGGAGGACCTGGAGTGATCCGGCTGGGGTCGCTGGCCGGCTATCCGTTCGAGGGTCCGCGTGTGCTGGCCGGCTGGACCCCGGCGCCAGTCGCAGCCGTCTACGCGATCCTGTGCCGCGACGATATCGACGGACGCGCACAGGAATATTCGGTCATCTATGTCGGCCACGCCGACGACCTGACCCAGGAAGGGTTTCCGTTCCGCCACCCGCATGCGTCGCGGTGGATCGAACGCGCTGGGGACCGCTGGGGGCTGCACATCGGCGTGTACGAAGTGCCCGGGGGCCTGCGGTCCCACCGTGAGCAGATCGCGCGGGAGCTGATCGCGATCTACCGGCCGAGCTGCAACCCCGACCAGTACGACGACGCCTGGCGTGACGAGTGGATCGGGTCGTACGAAGCGCCGACGACCGGCCCGTTGACGACCAACCGGTCGCCGGTTCGCGACCCGTCCCGCGAGGCGTGACCAGGGTCCGCCGTGCGTGGTCAGTCCGCGGCGTGGTAGCCCACGCCTTCGAGCATGCGTGACCGGCGGGTGCCTGACGCCGGACGCGCCACGACGGGTTCGTCGGTCGCCGGTGGCTCGTAGGTCGCTCCGGCGACGATCCCTTCGGCCATCGTGTAGAGCAGCGGCAGCGCGCCCGCGATCGTGCCCGCGGTGGTGTTGATACGGGTGACCCCGGGCTCGATCACCTCGGCGTTGGCCTTGATACGCCAGACGATGTCCGCGCACTCCTCGAGCTTGTCGGCCACGCGGGTGAGCTGCCCCCCGACGATGAACAGGTAGAACGCCAGTCCGGCGACGAGCAGGACGATGTCGACGACCGTCAGCACGACGAGCAGGTTCATGAGCGCACCTTCGCGAGGACACGTCCGAGGAACAGATGGTGTTGCAGGCCTTCCGCGAGCACCGCATCGACCGCTGCCGCGGTCTCGGCGATCAGCGCGGTGTCATCGGTGTTGGCTTCGGCCTGCATGAGGTGTTCACGGATCGATGCGACCCGGCGGTCGATGGTGCGAACGAGCACCACCAGGATCGTCAGCAGGATCGCCACGACGACGACCACAGCAGCGCCGGCGATGATCGCGACCCACCACAGCGTCTCTTCAGCAGCCGAGAGTGTTTCCATGATCAGCCTCCCAGCCGGACACGGCCGCGTCGCAGCCCGTCGGTGATGGTCGTGGCGGACTCGATGGTGGTATCGAGCTCACCGAGCGCCGCCGTGTTGTCGACCGCTTGCTCCAGGCCGGCGTCGATGCGTCCGGCCTGCCCGCCGATCGACTTGGCCAGCAGCAGGATCGGTACGACCAGCGCGACCACCACGAGCACGACCACGATGCCGATGGCGTAACCGACCACCCAGCCGGTGCCGACCGCCGCTGTTGTCACCAGTGACATGGTCAGCCCTCCTCGGGGATCGACGCGGTGAAGTCACGGACCGGAGCCAGGCTCGCGTTGACCGAGCCCAGCACCGCGGGAACGGTGCTCGTTCGTTCGACGATGACCTGTACGCCGCCGTCGAGCGCGTCGAGCGACCGGCGGATCGCCAGCAGGTGGCCGATCACCCGGATCAACCCGATCGCGGCGGCCGCGATGATCAGGGTCGCGACCACCAGGGTCACAACGGCTGCGGTTGGCATGGTGGTGTCCCCTTATCCGAGCAACTTGCCGACGGAGCCGGCGTAGCGGACGGCGCCGGCGGCGACGTCCTCGATCGTCTCGTCAGTCTGTGCGAGCAGGTCCGGGGTCGTATCGAGCTCGCCGATGAGGGCGACACCGCCGGCCAGTGCGTCGTCAGCGGCGCCGCGGATGCGCTCGAGGGCGCCGAGCACCCGGTTGAGCAACGCGACGAGCACGGGTACGACCACCACGATCAGGATGATGTTGCCGATCGTCCACAAGGTCATCGGGGCAGCCTCCTCATCGCCGCGTGGGTTGCGGCTGGTACGGCAGGAAGAACCGGCGGAGGACACGAGCGATGCCCAGCCGGGTGGCGCGCATGGCGAACGACAGGCCGCTGGCCGGCTTGGCGGTCGCGGCCGAGTCCGGATCGAGCCCCTTGGCGATCGCCGCGAGGCGGTTCTCGACGTTCGTGGCGAAGTCGTCGATCAGCACCGTGGTCACGTCGGCGACCATCCCGCGCCCGTACTGGGCCGCAGGTCCGGTCAAGGTGAGATCCAGCGCGATGTCGATCAGGCTGCCGCTGCCGCTGGGCTGAACAGAGGCGTCGAGCAGCATCGTCGCCTGGCCGCGGCCCTTGCGGTCGGCGCCGGCAGCCTCGACCTGCATGGTGCGTGCGTCGTCGTCACGTTTCAGGATCTCGGCCGAGCCATCGAACTCCATGCTGACCGGACCGGCCTTGATGATGACGTCTCCCAGGAACCGGGTGTCGCTGACCTGTTCGCTCAGGTTCGTTCCCGGCAGGCAGGCGGCCACCTGGGGAATGTCGCCGAAGAACTCCCAGACCTCGTCGGGTGGCTGGGCCACCTCGATCTGATTCGTGATCTTCATCGCGCCTCCTGCTTGAGGAAGGACTCCGGGTCCTTGCTGAACGCCCGGTGGCAGCCGGGGCAACAGAAGTAGTAGGTGGTGCCCTCGTGGACGAACGGCCGGTTGGCCTCGATCGCGTCGACGGTCATGCCGCACACCGGGTCGATCGCCTCCTCGACCTGTGGCAGCGTCCCGGCGCCCGGCACCTCGTGGTGGCTTCCGGCCAATGCGCCCGAAGCCTTGTGTTGCACGAGCTCGGCGAGGATCGCGACCGCGATCTCGCGATGCGTGGTGTGGCCGAGGTCGAGCCCGACGGGGAAGCGGACACGGTCGAGTTGCTCACGTGCCAGACCACGGTCGGCCAGATAGCCGATCACGGCGTCACCGCGTGCGCGGGAGGCCACCAGCCCGACATAGACAGGGTTGGCCGCGAGGACCTGTTCGAGCACGTCCTCGTCGCCGTGGCCCTGGGTGGCGACGACGACCATGCTGCGCTGGTCGATCGTGCCGTCGGCCAGCTGCTCGTGGTCGGCGAGGACGACGTTCCAGTCGAGCGCCCGGGCGAGCTGTTCGAGCGTGGTCGCCATCGGTGAGCGGCCAACGACGACCAGGCGGGGTGCGCTGTGGGCAGGCTCGATGAACAGCTGCAGGGCGCCGTCGCTCTGGCAGGAGATCGGCACGGTCTGCACCCCGGCGGGCACGTGCAGTTCTTCGAGCTCGTGGGCCTGCCCGAGCCAGAGCAGCTGGGCCTGCCCGGAGGCGATGACCTCGCGTGCCGCCCGGATCAGCACCGGCTCCGCGCAGGCACCGCCGACCCATCCGTGCACCTCGCCGGAATGGGTGACGATCGCGCGACCACCATCCTGGCCCGACGAGGGCCCCATCCGCCAGACGACTGTGGCGAGCGCGAACTCCTCTCCGCGACGGGAGAGTTCGACCGCGCGTTCCATCACGCCCCAGCCGTCCAGCGGATCCCTCATGGCGCCTCCGTGTCCACCGGTGGCGCACCCGAGACGTCCTGGCCAGTGGTCAGCGCACGGTGCACCCGGTCGGGCAGCAGTGGCATGTCGATGTTGCGCACCCCGGTGTGCTCCAGCGCGTTCATCACCGCGTTGACGAACGCGGCCGGGCCGCCCACGGTCGCGCACTCACCGACGCCCTTCGCACCGATCGGGTGGTGGGGGCAGGGGGTGACGACCTCGTGCAGTTCGAATCCGGGCGTCTCCCACGCGGTCGGCAGCAGGTAGTCCATGTAGTTCGACCCGATGCAGTTGCCGTCGGCGTCGAAGGTGATGAACTGCATGTTGGCCATGGCGTAGGCCTCGGTCAGCCCGCCCATGATCTGTCCCTCGACGATCATCGGGTTGATCCGCACCCCGCAGTCGTCCACCGCGACGACCTTGAGCACGTCCCACACCCCGGTCTCCGGGTCGACCTCGACGGTGGCGATGTAGGCGGCGAACGGCCAGGTTAGGTTCGGCGGGTCGTAGTAGGCGTTGTTCTCCAGGCCCGGCTCCATGCCGTCGGGCACGTTGC
>JBJHDB010000073.1:0-7653 GCA_050486325.1 Nitriliruptoraceae bacterium
CCCGCGCATCGTGGGCCGGTGCGTGCAGCATGTGCGCACCGAACCTCCGGAGCGCCGATGACCACGATCGACACCGTCCTCCCGTCCAGCCGGGTGCCTGAAGCCGACTCAGCGGCGGACTGCCGATGGCGGGAGGGCGACGACCACGGCATTCACGCGGTCGCCCCGACCTGCGGCGGCTGTGATCGTTCGCTGGCCCCGCCGATGGCGCACATACGGGTCGAGGTCACCTCGCCGGAGGCTGCGGCCCGGGTGCTCGTTCCCGGACTGGCCGGTGCCGACCGTGAACGCTGCCTGGCGCTGCTGCTCGACACCAAGCACCGTCTGATCGACACGATGCTGGTGAGTGTCGGGTCCATCGATCACACGTTCATGGCGCCACGCGAAGTCTTTCGTGACGCGCTGCTGGCCAACGCCGCGGCATTGGTGCTCGGGCACAACCACCCGTCGGGTGACCCGGAGCCGTCGCGCGACGACGAAAAGGTCACACGCCGCCTGGTGCGTGCGGGCGAGCTCGTGGGGGTTGAGGTTCTCGACCATCTGGTCGTCGGCGGAGAGCGTTGGGTGAGCCTTGCACGGCGCGGTGTGATCGACGCTACCGGCTGAGGAAAGCCGTGCTGCTCAGCCGTCCGCAGGCTCGTCGGACACGCTCAACATGCGGTGCCCGAAGGTGCGTTCGCACAACGTGTCGAGCAGCGGGATGCAAAGGTCGATCGGTGCGCTGGACTCGTCCAGGTATATCGCGAGCATCCAACGTCGCCCGTCGGTGCCGTGTTCGCAGAGAAGGATCAGCCCGGTCGCGCCGAACTGTTCGAGCATGCGGTGCTCGGGCGTTTGCGGGTCGTGATCGTTGACCGTGCGGTACAGCCCGTGCTTCCGGATGAGGACGTCACGCGACGCGGGGAACGCATCCAGGTCGAACTGTTCTGGAGCGGGCGGAGGGTGCGGCCCGTACTCGCCTTCGGCGGTTCGCACATGCACCCGTCGCAACTCGAGCGACGATGCGCCGGGCTCGGCGACGCACAAGCCCCATCGCTGCACATGGAGCACTTCGAAGGCGAGTTCGCCGATGGCTTCCAGGCTGCGGTCGATCGCGTGGTCGTCGTTGGTCAGCGCGCTTGCCCAGTCACGCAAGGCGTGCTGGGTCGGCGTCATCCGAGGTGCCTGCCGGTCTCGTCGTCGACGGTCCCACGGTCGCCGCCGCGACCGGGCGGTGGAGGCGGTCTCGGACGCGTCGGTGAGGATCTCCACGCCCCGCCGTTTGGCGCTGAACTGGATCTCGTCGGCGCGGGCGAGAAGGTCGCCGAGCGTCCGATCGGACGGCAGTGCCTCGATGATGCCGACGGTCAGTCGGGGACGTGGGTCGGTGTGTTCGGCCAGGCGGGCGAGGGCGCGCTGGGCGATCCGTTCCAGGCGGACACGGTCAACCCGGGCGACCAGGCAGAACTCGTCGCTGCCGAGGCGTGCCGCCAGGCCGTCGGGTTCGGCGACGACCGCACGCTGCAGGGTGTCAGCGGTGGCAATCAGGAGCTGGTCACCGACGGTGTGCCCGTAGGCGTCGTTGACCTCCTTGAGCTCGACGATGTCGGCGATTGCCAGGGCGATCGACTCGCCTGGACCCAGTGCGCGGAGCAGCTCGGTGACGTGTTGATCCAGCTTTCGACGGTTGGCGAGCCGCGTGAGCGGATCCTCGTCGGCGAGTCGTGCCAGCCGGCCGACGTCCTCCGCACGGGTGATCGCGACCCCGACGAAGCTCGCGACCGCGCTCAGGAACGGTCCGTCGGCGACGGTGAACGCGGGCGCGCCCACGTCGGTGGTGGCGTGCATCTCCCCCCACACCATGTTGTTGACCACCACGGGAACGGTGGCACTCGACCCCTTGCCCAACCGTGACAGCATCTCCTGCTCGTCGTTGCGCGACCCGGAATCGTCACGTTGCTCGAAATGGATGCTGCGCTGCATCACCTGTTCGTGCACCTCGGCCAGCCATGACAGCTCGTACACCTCGTCGGTCGGGCGGACCTCCTCCCAATCGGCCAGCTCACCGACGTTGACCAGGACCCGCAGGATGCCTGCCTCTGGTTCGAGGCGGGAGATCGACAGCGACGACGCACCGAGCACCCGACGCGCCTCCTCGGCGGTGACCTCCAGGACGTCCTCGAGTTTTCCTTCGGACCCGATCGCGCGGGCGAGTCCGACCAGCGAGCGCAGGCGCCGGTCCGCATCGTCGCGGGCATGAAGGCGCTGCTCGAGGGCCAGCAACGCGTCGCGGGCCGGCGTGCTCGGCTCGGTGGAGGTCCACCACGAGCCGACACGGGCGCGCAGCTCGGTGTCGACCGCCGGATCCGGGTGCGCGGCGAGCAGTGCCGGGTCGGGTGCCTCGTCGCCGTTGGCGCGGGAGATCGCCAGCGCCCACGCGGTTCGCGCGATCGCCCCGGCCGTCGTGTCACGGCCGATGATCGGAGCGACCGAGAGCGCCTGGATCAGCTCATGCACCGCGCCGTTCGTCAGTTCGTCCGTTCCGGTCAGCTCACGGAGTCGCGCCGGTGCGTCTCCGAGGGTGGCGAGGAGGCTCGCCGTCTCGGCGCGCCGCCGATCGCTGCCCAGCGTGCCGGCGATGATCGAGGCGACCGCCAGCGCGTCGGCGCGGCGGGCTCCCCGGTCCGTATCGATCGCGGTCAAGACGTTCGCCAGGCCGATGCCGACGTCGATGGCGTCGGGTGACAGGGGCTGTTCCCGTGCGATCGTCGGGCTTCCCGTCGGCGCGATCGAACCGGCCAGCCGAAGGTCGAGATCCTCGGCGCGCACCGGGCGCCCGTAAAGGAAGCCCTGTCCGAGGTGGCACCCCCAGCTGAGCAGCTGACGTGCCTGACTGGCCGACTCGATCCCCTCGCCGACGATGCGCAGTCCGAGGGATCGGCCGAGTCCGATAGCTGCCTGGACCACCGTCGCCCGACCGCGCAGGTGTGCCTGTTCGTCACCGAGGGCGGACACGAACGACCGGTCGAGCTTGAGCATGTTCGCCGGGGTGGCAGCGAGCAGGTCCAGAGAGGCGAACCCGGTGCCGAAGTCGTCGAGTGCGATCTCGACGCCGTGTGTGGCCAACGCGAGCAGCACCTGCTGCGAATCATCGTCGCGGTCCAGCGCCGCGGTCTCGGTGATCTCGATCACCAGTGCGTCGGCGACCAGGCCCGTCGACGCAAGCGCCTCGCGTACACGCTCGACGTAGCCCGGTTCACGCAGTTCGATCGGCGATGCGTTGACGTGGACCTGCAGTTCGGGGATGAGCTTGCGCCACTCGGCGAGCTGGGTGCATGCGCTCGTCAGGACCTGATGGCCGAGCGCGACGATGAGGCCGGAACGTTCGGCCACTGCGATGATCCGTCCGGCGTCGCTCAGTGCTTCCCGTGGTGCGGGTTCGAACCGCACCAACGCCTCGACGGCGACCAAGCGTCCGTCGGTCAGGTCGACCACGGGCTGGTAGGCGACGTGGAGCTGGTCGTCAACGATCCCGGAGGCCAGTGACGAGGTTGCCTCGTCCGGATCGCGTCCCGGAGTTTGCGACCAGTTTCGGACGAGGGCGTGGGTTGTCGCCCGCAGCTGGGCGGGAACCTTCAGCCGCTCGCTCAGTTCGGGCACATGATCTCGAAACGTTCGGACCGGTACAGCTGTACCGGGTGCCGGACAGCCGCAGGGGGCCGTGCACTGCCGTATCGGGGTGTCACCGGGTCAGCCCCGGCGACGGAAAACCACCGCAACAGTCGAACTCTAGCGAAGCGCGTCCGGAGCGCCACCGTGCGCAACCCGCGCGAAACGAGCTGTCCACTGCGCGCCCGCGCTCCCACGGACGGTGTAGCATCGCCGAGAATCCGCTCGCAGCGGAGGATCCGGCCCAGGACATGGCGCCAGCGGTGTGAGCGATCGGGTCGTCCTCGCCGGCGCGGACGACACTGGACACGCACGACCCGACAGGTGCGCTTCGTGGTGGCGAGCATCGGAAACACCTTCCAGTTCCTCGGCCGGGACATGGCCGTGGACCTCGGTACCGCGAACACGCTCGTGTACGTCCGTGGGCGCGGCATCGTGCTCAATGAGCCGTCCGTGGTGGCGATCAACACGCGCAACGGTGCGATCCTGGCGGTCGGCACCGAAGCGAAACGGATGATCGGGCGTACGCCGGGGCACATCATCGCGGTTCGCCCGTTGAAGGACGGTGTCATCGCCGACTTCGACGTGACCGAGAAGATGCTGCGCTACTTCATCCAGCGGGTCCATAAGCGGCGGTTCCTCGCCAAGCCCCGTGTCGTGGTGTGCGTTCCGTCGGGGATCACCGGCGTGGAGCAGCGCGCGGTAGAGGAGGCCTCGATCCAGGCCGGTGCGCGCGCGGCCTACATCATCGAGGAGCCGATGGCCGCCGCGATCGGGTCGGGGCTGCCGATCCACGAACCGGCCGGCAACATGGTGGTCGACATCGGGGGCGGGACCACCGAGGTCGCCGTCATCTCGCTCGGCGGGATCGTCACCTCTCAGTCGATCCGGATCGGTGGAGACGAACTCGACGAGGCGATCATCGCCTACATCAAGAAGGAATACTCCTTGATGCTCGGTGAGCGTACCGCCGAGGAGATCAAGATGGCCGTCGGCAGCGCGTTCCCGCTGCCCGACGAGCCGCATGCCGAGATCCGCGGACGCGACCTGGTCTCTGGTCTGCCCAAGACGATCATCCTGTCGGCCGACGAAGTGCGCAAGGCCATGGAAGAGCCGGTCAACGCCATCATCGACGCGGTCAAGAACACGCTGGACAAGACCCCGCCGGAGCTGGCCGCCGACATCATGGACAAGGGCATCGTGCTCACCGGCGGCGGCGGGCTGCTGAAGGGCATCGACGAGCGCCTCAAGCACGAGACCGGGATCCCGATCCACATCACCGAGAATCCGCTGTCCTCGGTCGCGATCGGCTCGGGCAAGTGTCTCGAGGAGTTCGAGGCGCTGAAGAAGCTGTTGATCTCCTCCTCCCGTCACTGATCGCGGGAAGCCAGGAGGACGCGGTTGTACCAGCGGCGACGTGCCCGCATCGTGTTGGCCGTGCTTGCACTCTTCGCGCTGGTGCTGGTGACCCTCGACGTCCGCGCCGGTGACGACGGTGCGCTCCACCAGGCACGCGGATGGGCGACCACCGCGTTTCGCCCCGTCCAGGACGGACTGGTGTTCCTGGGCAGGCCCGTCGCCAGCACCTTTTCGGGCATCGGCGAGGTGTTCGCGGTTCGGACTGAGAACGCGCGGCTGCGCGAGCAGGTCGAGTCGCTGTCCGAGCGGCGGCGTTCGATGGCCGATCTGGAGCGGGAGAACGAGGAGCTCCGTCGCCTGCTGGCCATGCAGGAGCGCGGCGCCTACGAGACGGTGGCCGCGCGGGCGGTGGGGATCGCCCCGTCCAGTTTCGAGTGGACGATCACGCTCGACGTCGGCGCGCTTCACGGGATCGAGCGCGGCATGCCGGTGATCAACGGAGACGGCCTGGTCGGACGCATCGTTCAGGTGACCCCGGGGTCGTCACGGGTGCTGCTGGCGATCGATCCGAGCTTCTCGTCGGCGGCGCGGACGTCACGCACCGGCGAGATCGGTCCGATCGAAGGGCGCGGCTCCGACCCGATGCTGATGCGCCCGCTCGATCCCGCAGGCGACATCGATGTCGGTGACGAAGTGGTGACCTCGGCCTACCAGGGCGGCGTGTTCCCGGCCGGCATCCCGATCGGGGTGGTCGCCGACACCGGCGAGGCCTCCGCACGGTTGACACGCGAGATCACCGTGCGTCCGTACGTCGACTTCACCCGGCTGCACCACGTCCTGGTCGTGTTGAGCGCACCGGTCGAGCCGATCCCGCCACTGGTCGGCACCCCCGAACTCGAGTTCGTGCCGCCACCGGTGTCGCCGTTCATGGCGCCCGACCTGCCCGAGGCGCCACCAGCGCCGGATGACGACGACCGCGAAGACGCCGACACCGAGGACCACGACGGGGCCACGCCGTGATCCTGCGGTCCGTGATGATCGGGTTGCTCCTCGTCGTCGCGGTCGCAGCCCAGACGGCGCTGTTCCCGCTGCTGCCTACCGGATGGTTCCGCCCCGACCTGCCGCTGCTCGTAGTGGTGGCGGTCGGCCTGAAGGACGGGCCGTTGCCGGGTCTTCGCGTCGGATTCGCCGCTGGGCTCATGACGGATCTGCTGATCACGCTGGCGCCAGCTGGTCTGGCGACACTGGTGATGACCGTCATCGGTTTCGTCACCGGGACCATCCGCCCCTACCTGGCACCGTCGTCGGTCAGCGCCCCCCTGCTCGTCGCGTTCAGCTCCGGCGCACTGGGGACCGGCGCCTACGGGCTGCTCGCCCTGCTGCTGGGCGACGACCGGCTCAGTGGTGTGGTGCTGGCCCAGTCGGCAGTGGCCGTCGGCCTGTACAACCTGGTCCTGGCCGTACCCGTGATCACGTTCGTCGGCGGGCTGCTCCGACGGTTCCCACGGAACACGTCGGTGACCGCGGAGTGACCGGATCCGCCACCACGGTGCGCTTGGGGCGTACTGGTACGTTCGGCCGGCGTTGGTGCCCTCCGCCCGGTCCAGCTCCCGAGCCAGTCTCCGAGCCACGATGTCGTCGTCCGAAGCCTCACCGCTGCTGCGGCTGACGTTCCTGTCCGTGGTCGTGATCGTGCTGTTCGTCGCTCTGTTGTCACGCTTGTGGTTCCTCCAGGTCCTGGCCGGCGACCGGTATGTCGCACTGGCCGACACCAACCGCCTGCGCACGGTGGTGACCGAGGCGCCACGGGGCGACATCCTGGCCGCGGACGGAAGTCAGCTAGTCCGCAACCGGCCGGCGCTGGCGATCAGCGCGGACCGGCAGGCGCTCGTCGACGAGGACGGGGCGCCGCTGGACGACGAGGCCGAGCTCGTCCTTGACCGGCTCGCGCAGCTGCTGCGCATGGACCGCGACGTCGTCCTCGACCGGCTGACCTCACGGCGCTACAGCCCGTTCCGGCCGGTGCCCATCGCCGTCGACGTGACCCCGGAGATGGTGTTCGCCGTCCGCGAGCACCAGGAGCTGTTCCCGGGTGTGCTGACCGAGACGTTGCCCGTTCGGGAGTATCCGCAAGGCACGCTGGCCGCGCACCTGGTGGGCTATCTGAACCAGATCACCGAGGCAGAACTCGACGACGAACGGTTCGCCGACTATCGGGGCGGTGACCTGATCGGTCGCGCTGGGCTCGAGTCGTCGTACGAGTCGCACCTGCGCGGAACCGAAGGCACCCGCCTGCTGGAGGTCAACGCACAGAACCGTGTGCTCAACGTGCTGAGGGAGCTCGAGCCGTATCCCGGCAACGACCTCGTGACCAGCATTGACATCGAGACCCAGGAGGCGGTCGAACAGCTCCTCGAGCAGGGCATGATCGCCAGTCGGGACATCGTCCGGCAGGACGGCCGGAACCTGCCGTCGACGGCAGGATCGGCGATCGTGCTCGACGCCACCGATGCGTCGGTGATCGCGATGGCCTCGTACCCCTCGTACGACCCGCGCGAGTTCGTCGGAGGCCTGTCCCACGAGTACGCGGAGTACCTCTACAACACCGAAGGGGTGCCGCAGCCGGCCGTCAACCGGGCAATCCAG
>JBJHDB010000074.1:0-7514 GCA_050486325.1 Nitriliruptoraceae bacterium
TGACGTCAAGGCCTCCGCCGGGGGTGTCGAGCACGATGACCAGGGCCTGGTGACCGTCGGTGGCGGCATCGCGCACCGTTTCGGCGAGATGATCCCGGATCACCGGGGTGATCGGTCCGGAAACCTCGGTGACCGCAACGGTGAGCCGATCCGACGCGTGGACCGGTGCTGGCCCGAGCCCGTTCAGCATCGCCGCGAGTCCGATGGCCATGCCCGCGGCGACGGCCAGCGGACGAAGCGACAACCTTCGACGGTGCTCGTTGAAGCCGGACGAGCGTGCCACGTCACCCTCTTCACGCCGGGCGACGATGCTACCGAGCGTCGTCGTCACGCTCTGCGCGCGAGGCGACGAACGCACCGACGAGCACCAGGGCCGACCCGACCAGCGCGAGGCCGGCGAGTTCGTCGCCGCGCCAGACGACGCCGAGCACGATGGCGACGATCGGGACGAAGTAGACCGCGATCGCGCCGCGCGGCCCACCGACCCGTCCGACGAGTGTCGCCATCAGCACGAACGCTGCGCCAGTGCCGAGGACCCCCAGCGGGACAACGGCAATCGCCGAGGCCCACGAGAACGACGAATCACGCCAAGCGAACAGGCCGAACGGGGTGATGACCACCAGCGCAGTCAACTGGGCCCTCAGGAGCAGGGCCAGACCGCCGTAGCGCTGCTGGAGCGGTACGGCCAGGTTGGCCGAAAGACCGTAGAGAGCGATCGCGACGACGACGAGCGCGGTGCCCATTGCCGCCTCAGCGCTGCCTGTCCCGCCGAACCGGGGTGATTCCGGCACGAAGATGGCCACGATCCCGATGAAGCCGACCGTCAGGCCCAGGACCTGGCGGCGGCCTGGGAGGCGTCGCAGCAGCAATGCGGCCCACGCCGCGGTCATCAGGGGCATGGCACCGTTGAGCATGCCCGCGACCGACGAGTCGATCCACTGCTGCGCCAACGGGAACAGCAGCAGCGGGATGCCCATCCACAACACGCCGATGAGCATGGTTCGTGGGAGATCATCGCGTTCGATGCGGGTGCGTCGTGCCCGCGGGACAAGTGCGAGCGCGCCGGCGCCCAGCGCGATGCGCAGCCATGCGACGAGTGCTGGCGCGAACGACTCCAACGCCACGTCGATCAAGGCGAATGAAGATCCCCAGATCATCGCGATCAGGGTCAGCAGCGACCAGTCGATCGGACCGAACGCACCCAGGTTGGTGCCCGCGCCCGTGGCGAGTAGCGGACCTCGCCGTGCTTGTGGACCGGGGATGGCGGTGTCGTCGTGCAAGTACTCCACCCGTCGTTCATGCGCGGTGAGCGCGCGGTTGGATCCGGTTCCGGCGACGGTCGGGTTCACCGGCGTGCCGTGTCCCAGATGGCCTCTTCCACCGTGACGTTTCGTCCGGCAGACCGGACGAAACGTTCATTCTACCGGGACGCAGGACTCTTGAGCGGCGAAGGGTGTGCCGGATCGCACCGCAGGGATGTGACGTCCTTTCGGACAGGTCGCCATGCCGCCCCTCCGCCCGGAAAAGGCACCATGTCCGGTCTCGCGCGCCGTTCGGCCCACGTCCCGAGCGTGTACCGCTACACGGCGCCTCTCCGATCTTCCTGCCTTTTCGCCCTGCTCGCGGTCAGTTCGGTCGTAGGCGACCGAACACTCGGCGCGCCCGCGTCCGAGTTGAGCGACTGGGCGTGGCCGAGGTACGACGATGTCGAACGATGTTGCTTGCATGCGTCCGCGTTCCGGGCGTGGACCGTGGACGTTGAGCCTGGTGACTGGCGTCGCCGCCGCGTGCTCGGCGTTGATGATGGGTGCCACGGCCCCCAACCCTGACACGGTTGATGGCCGAGGTCACGTCGGCGTCAACACCCGGATGCTCAGCCACAAGAGTCGACCCGGCACCGAGGACCATCGGGCCCGTGAGTGGGTCGCGTTCGATGCGCAGATGAGGATGAACTTGGCTGGAACACCCCACGGTGGCCGCGTCGACGACGAGGTGTGGGAATCCCTGGCCGGATGTGAGTCGAATCACCGTTGGGATGCCGATACTGGCAACGGCTTCTACGGCGGGCTGCAGTTCACGCTGTCCTCGTGGCGGTTCGTCGGCGGGGCCGGTTACCCGCACGAGGCTCCTCGCCGGGTACAGATCGCCATGGCTGAGCGCCTCCTGGACGTTCAGGGGTGGCGTGCCTGGCCGGCCTGCTCACGAGCGCTCGGACTGCGCTGATCATCGGCGGAAGACCGCCGTGCGGCAGGGTCGGACGAAATCGATCGGCGCGATCCGCTCGTCGGCTCAGGTCGCCCCGTCGTCAGGCCAGGTCAATAGAGGCCGGCCGGTCGGAACCGCTCGTCGTGCAGCCGGATGGCGAACCGGTCGGTCATCCCGGCGACGTAGTCGACGGCAGCCTGCGTCGGTGTGCTGTCGTCCAGACGGTAGGCGGGCGGAATCTCTTCAGGACGTTCCGCGAACCAGTCGACCAGGTCGCGAATGACCCGCACCGCCCGATCGCCTTGCTCCCGTGCCTCGTCGCGCAGATAGACGTGCCGGAACATCCAGTCGCGAAGATCATGCATCACCGTCAGGTCCGCATCGTCCATGGTCACCTGGCCGTGTCGGGAGGAGGCGTCGATCACCGCGCGGACCATGCGGTCGATCCAGTGCCGGCCGGGTGGCCCGAACGCCGCCACGAATTCGGCGGGAATCTCCGCCTCGGTGAGTACGCCCGCGCGCAGGGCATCGATTGCGTCGTGGGCGAGGTAGGCGATCCGGTCGGCGAACCGGCACACCCAGCCCTCTGGCGTGGATGGTGGCGGATCGTTCTTCCAGGACGACTGACGGATGCCGTCCCGCACTTCCCAGGTCAGATTGAGCGGTTCAAGCCGCTCGACGACGCGAACACCGTGGATCGCGTGCTGCCACTCCCCATCGACGTACGGGGTCAGTGCGATCTCGCCGGTGTGCCCAAACGGTGCATGGCCGATGTCATGGCCGAGGCAGATGGCTTCTGTCAACGGTTCGTTCAGCCCGAGCGCGACCGCGATCGATCGCCCGACCTGTGCGACCTGCAGCGTGTGGGTGAGGCGGGTGACGAAATGGTCGCCATCAGGGTTGAGGAACACCTGTGTCTTGTGCTTGAGGCGCCGGAACGCCTTGGCGTGGAGAATACGGTCACGATCCCGCTCGAACGCCGTCCGGAAATCGTCTTCGGGTTCAGTGCGTTCGCGACCGCGGGAGGCCCGCGCATGTGTCGCCAGCGGAGCCAGCCGCAGTTCCTCGTCCGCTTCGCGCGCGTGCCGATCGCGGCGCATCAGGCCGTCAGACATCTGCACCGGACTCCTCGTGTCAGCGACGCGCAGAGCGTATGTGCAGGCGCATGGACAGGGCCGACCAGGTCGAGCTGCCGCGGGGGAGATCCTGCTCGGCCGTACGGTGCAGGTGCCGGCTGGACTCGTAGCCTCGGGGTGTCGCGACGATCGCGAGCCCGTTGCAGCTCCTGTTCCACCGAATGACGTGAGGTGTCTCGTGCCGGACCCAATGGAACGTCTGCTCCGCATCCGTTCCGACCGCGCGTATTGCCCGCGTGCCAGACCGGCCGGGCAGCGTGCCGACCCGACACACAGGCGGACTGCGGTGGTGGTGGCCGTGGTCGCTGCGACCGTGCTCGCCGCATGCGGCCCGCTCGGTTCCGACGCGCAGGAACCGCGTCCCGACGCATCGGACCAGGCCGTCGATCCGACGCCTGCACCCGACGATTCTCCGTCCACCGTCGAGGAGTCTATGGACGGTCTCGAAGGTGGCCCCGAGCGCATGCCGAATCTCGAGACGCCGGTCCGTCTGGTGCAGGTGGCCCAGCTGTCGTCGGCGATCGCCGGCGACGTCGGCCCGGATGGACGCCTGTACCTCGCTGACAGGGGCGGAACCGTCCACCCGTTGGATGCCGATGGCGCCGGACCGGCCGTGCTCGACATATCCGACGAAACCACCACCGACAGTGAGCGAGGCCTGCTCGGCCTGGCATTCGCACCACACGGCGAAGAGCTCTTCGTGTCCTACACGGATCTGGCCGGACACAGCGTCATCGCCGGCTATCGGCTCGTCGACGGTGCCATCGACGACGAGCAGCGCCGGACGGTTCTCACCGTTGACCAGCCGTATCCGAATCACAACGGTGGCGACATCGCATTCGGGCCCGACGGCAAGCTCTACATCGGGCTGGGCGACGGGGGAGGAGGCGGCGATTCGCTCGATGCGGGCCAGGACCTCACCAATATCCTCGGGTCGATGCTGCGAATCGACCCGTTCGCCGGTGATCCCTACGCGGTCCCGGGTGACAATCCGTTCGTCGAGCGCGACGACGCGCGCGACGAGATCTGGGCGTATGGGCTGCGCAATCCGTGGCGATTCTCCTTCGATGCGCGCACCGGCGCGCTGTGGATCGCTGACGTCGGCCAGAACGCGCGTGAAGAGGTCAACCTGCTCGACCCGAATTCTGACGCGGGGGCGAACCTCGGTTGGAACCTGATGGAAGGCTCGCTGCCGTTCGCCGGCAACGAACCGCCGGACCACCATGCGCCCGTTCACGAGTACGAGACGACCTCGGCACGGTGTGCCATCACTGGCGGGGTGGTCTACCGCGGCAACGAGGTCACCGGACTCTTCGGGGCCTACCTTTACAGCGACTTCTGCGAAGGTGCGATCCGGGCGCTCGCGGTCGGCGCGTCCGGGCAGGTCGTCGACGAGCGGTCACTTGGCGTCGACGGCGGCCGTGTCGTCGCGTTCGCCGAGGATCGCGACGGCGAGGTGTACGTGCTGTCCCTCGACGGTGCCGTGTACCGCATCGAACCTGCCGAATGAGCCCTGGCGGCGGCTGCGTCAACCGATCAGTGCGGCGGTTGCGACCAGCGCCAGGAGGACGCCGAACCCCTGCAGGCGGGTGAGTCGCTCGTCGAGCAGGAAGCGGGCGAGCAGCAGCGCGACCACCGGATAGAGCGACGCCAACAACGACGCGAGACTGAGAAGTCCGGCGCGTGTAGCAAGGAGGAAAAGCACGTTGGCGGCCATGTCGCCGACACCCGCCAGCACAATCATGCCGACCGAACCGCTCGGCCACCGTCGGCTCGGCGCGACCGTGAGAAACGCGAGCAGCACCAGCGTGCCTGCGGCACGGGATCCGACCAGCGGCCACAACCCCGACTCAGGCGGAGTCGCGTCCAGCACCACGAAGAAGAACCCGAAGAGGGTGCCGGCAATCAGTGCGACGATCGGGCCTCGCTGCCCGAAGGCGCGCAGCGAAGCGCCGGGCGACCAGGCGACAAGCACCACCGCAACGAGTCCGAACAGGATGCCGACGAGCTGGATGGGGGTGAGAACGTCTCCGGCGACCGCGACACCCCAAGCCACCGGCACGCCCGCGCCGACCAGGGCAGAGATCGGCGAGATCACCCCGATCGGACCGACCGCCATGCTTCGCAGGTACAGCACGAGGCCGATCGTTCCGAACGAACCGGCAAGTGCCCCCAGCAACAGCGCGGTTGCAGAGAAGGTGCCCCCCAGCAGGGGCAGTGCGAGAAGGACGACGGGGAAGCCGGCGAGCTGCAGGCCGAGCGAGACGATCAATGCGGAATGCCGACGGGCGGCGACCGCACCGGCGACGTCCGAGCCGCCGAAACTGATCGCTGCACCGAGCGCGAGCAGAGCGCCCACGTCCACGACCTCCCGGACCACGACGCCCGGGACGGTCCGGGTCGGTGACGGTCGGCAGACTACCCTCGAGGGTCGGGGCCGGTAGCTCAGCTGGTCAGAGCACTCGACTCATAATCGAGGCGGCGCGGGTTCGATCCCCGCCCGGCCCACGCGGTAGACGTATGCCATCGTCCGCGCCGTCCGATGGCCATCATTCAACCGGACCTGCTCGGTCAGCGTGCCGTCACCTCGGGTAGTCCACGTGCGACCAGTACACCGGCGCCGCCCATTGCCGCGAGGAAGATCAGGGCCGCTTCCGGGCCCGCGATCGCGATGCTGGAGCTGATCCCTCCGATCAGCAACAGCAGCACGCCCATGGCCGCGTTCGCGACCGCGACACGCCGCGTGCGCTCGTCACCTTCGGCGAGGTCGACAAGGTAGGTCTTGCGTCCGATCCTCACGCCGGTGTGCAGCAATGCCAGGAGCAGGTACGTCGCCGGGTAGAGCACCGCGGTGTCACGCAGCGCATCGATCTGGACCAGACCGACGAATCCCAGCACCGTGATCGCCGCGCCCCCGCACGTCCACATGATCGTGTCGCGGCTGGAACGATCCGCGAGCCGGCCCCATATCCGTCCGCCCACGATCGACGCTAGTCCCGCGCCGATGACGAACGGGCCGAGCCCGGCGAGACTGGTCGACTGCTGCCGGTCGGCAGCGAGCGTGACGACGAACGGCGGGCTCAATGCGGACACCAGCAGCAGGGTGCGTGCGATGACGTACCGGGCGAACACCGGGTCCTGACGCAACAGGCCGAGCATGGCCTCGGAGCGGCGGTCAGCGTCCTCCGTTCGAGGACGTTCGACTATTGCTGCGTACACCCCGGCTGCGGCGACCCAGGCGAGCGCGGCGATGCCGAGGAGCAGCGCGATCATTCCGGCCGGCGCATCCGCGGCGTCCGCGGTGCTCAGCAGTACACCGATGACGACCGCAACAGCCCCCGACACCACCGTCGCCGCGCCGGTGACCCGCCCGCGACTTCCGCGCGGGATCGTGCGGCCCAGCACGTCCTTGGACGCGATCGACGACAACGCACGTGCGCACGCGAATACGGCCAGGGCCGCCAGTACCGACCAGCCGGCAACCGGCCCGGAGATCGTGATCGCCACGATTGCCATCGCGGTGACCGCGAGCGCCTGGCCGAGTGCCCCGGCGACCCACACCCATTTTCGTCGTGCGTATCGGCGCACGCGGTGGACCAGCGCCAGTTGGGGCAGTAGTGAGCCCGACTCGCGGACAGGTACGAGCAGCCCGATGACCACAGCCGGGGCGCCGAGTGTCGTCAGCAGCCACACGAGCACCGTCTTGGGATCGACGATCAGGTCCCCAGCCTTCTGGAGCGCCATCGCGGCGATGTGGCGCAGGCCGTTGGCAGGGACGGCTTCGGCCAGTTCGTCGGCCAGCTCGGCCTCGGCCAGGTCCTCGTCGGCGTCCACCAGGAGCGCGTACACGCGATGATGGGTCGGGGTGGACACCGGTGCGTCGCTCCTGACCGATCCGAACGATCGGACTCAGCTGGTTCGGGTCGTGCGGGCGTTCGGGCCACCGATCCCGCTTGTCGGCGTGAGCGTCTCGAGAAGGGCATCGGCGGTCATCGGGCGGCCGAAGAGGTAACCCTGGGCGAACCTACAACCCATCGCCACGAGAAGATCGCGCTGCGCCGGCGTCTCGACACCTTCGGCGCACACGTCGAGAGCCAGGGTGCCGCTCAGGTCGATAATGGCGCGGACAAGGTCCTTTGCGGCGTGGTCCACCGACAGGTCTTCGATGAAGCC
>JBJHDB010000075.1:0-7503 GCA_050486325.1 Nitriliruptoraceae bacterium
TCACTGAACTGGTCAAGGCCGGGTTCGAGACGCTCACTGACGCCGGCTACCAGCCGGAGGCCGCCTATTTCGAGTGCCTCCACGAGCTCAAGCTCATCGTCGACATGATGTATGAGGGCGGCATCTCGTGGATGCGCTACTCGGTGTCGGACACGGCCGAGTACGGCGACTACGTCTCCGGCCCACGGGTGATCAACGAAAGCTCCCGTGACGCGATGCGCGACATCCTCGCCGAGATTCGTGACGGTTCGTTCGCGAACCGTTTCATGGCCGAGATCGAGAGCGGCGGCGAGTCGTTCAAGGCGATGCGCGCCGAAGGCCGCGACCACCCGATAGAGGTCGTCGGCCGCGAGCTGCGCGCGATGATGCCGTTCATCGACCCGCCAGGCGACTTCGACTGAGCAGTTCTGTCACGGCGTCAGGCAGCTGTTCCGGCGCGTCGACGATCACGTCGGCGCCGGCGGCAGCGAGCTCGGCGGCGTCACCGGCCCCCCAGGTCACTCCCGCCGTCCAGAGCGCATGGACGGCGCCCGCGTCGACGTCGTGGCGGCGGTCACCGACCATCACCATCCGCCACGGCGGCGTGTCGGGAAACGTGGCATTCCGTGCCCGTTCCAGCGTGACGCGCTTGGGCTCGTTGCCGGCGTCCGGGCGAGGTCCGTGCACACCGGCAAACCAGCGCATCAGGTCGAGCTGCCGCAGGATCGGCACGGCGAACGCAGACGGTTTCGAGGTGACCACGGCCAGCGTCGCTTGAGGTGACAGCTGTTCGAGCACCTCGGGGATGCCGGATACGACCTGGGTGCATGCAAGCGATTCGTGGGCGTAGCGCTGCCGGTAGTGCGCGACGGCCTCGCCGACCAGCGCGGGTGATGCGTCCGCCTCGGCGAGCAGCACCCCAAGCCCTTCACGCAGCGGGGGGCCGATGAACCGTCGCAGGTCATCGACCTCGCGTGCGGGCAGCCCCAGGCAGGACAGCGCATGGTTGAGGCAGTTGGTGATCGCAAGCGTCGAATCGACCAGGCAGCCATCCAAGTCGAACAGGACCGCCGGAGCCGCCGGGGCGACCACGACGGCATCACATCCGCCGGCGGGACTCACGAATCCTGGTCCCGCCGGGACGGCGCCGCCGGCTTCAGCCCGGCGAACTCCCAGCCGTCCACCAGGTGGGGCTCGTCATCCCACCATGGCCCGTTGAGCGCGTCGATCAGCGTTCGGGCCGACTCCGAGGACACCAGCAGCCGACCCCGGCGTGAGGCGATCGGCCCCACCACCTCGTCGAGGTAGGCCGCGACGGTGGTCCGGACCGGTCCGTTGGCCGTCGCGACGAGGTGGCCGGTTCGGGCACGCGATCGGGCGTCATCGAAGGCGGCGACCAGCTCCACGAGGTCGTCCGGCCGGACCGGCGTGATCGTGGCAGCCAGCCCGTCCTTGCCGATGCCCGCCGTCAGGAGCGCGTCACGCACAGCCGGGGTGTCGACCAGCCCGCAGCGCAGCACCACCGTGGGAAGATCGACGCCTGCCAGCGCATGCTCGGTCGCGTGTTTCGCCCGTCGCAGGCGGTCGCCGTCAGAGGCCACACCAGGCACCGACAACGCGATGATCCGGGACACACCGGCGTTGCGGGCAGCCGAGACGAGCGCGGCACCCCACCGGCCCTCGACATCTTCGGGATCCGCGCTGATCAACCCCGCTCCGAGGTAGACGACCGTGTGCACGTCGGTGAGGGCCGCCTCCAGCCGGCCTTCGTCGTCAGGCGCACCACGCGCGACGATCGCGCCGGCGGCCCGCAAGGAGCTGACGTCGCTGTCGCTGTAGGCGCGCACCTCGCCGCCTTCGGCAATCAGGCGGGTGACGATGCGGCGCGCGAGCGGCCGTTCGGCGGTCGTGACCAAGACAGGCATGCCGCGAGGCTAACGACGTACGAGCATGTCGCGCGATCGTGACGACAGACCACCGTGACCGTCACACGGCATGGAGTTGGCGTCTTTGCAGACGTCGATGGGCGTCAGATCGCGGCCGGCTCGTGATAACGGCCCCACACCTGCTGCAGTGCACGGGTCAACTCGCCGAGGGTCGCGTCGACACGCACGGCCTCGATCACCGGCTCGACGATGTCACGCTCACTGCGGGCTGCCTCGACGACCCGATCGAGTGCAGCGGCGACACGGGCGGGATCGCGCTCGGCCCGAACTCGTGCGAGCCGTTCGCACTGGCGCTCGGCCACCTCCTCGGCGATCCGCAGCGTGTCGAGGTCGCCGTGGTCGTCCTCGTCGACGTGGACGTTGACCCCCACGATCCGCGTGAGCCCCTTGTCGAGACGGTTCTGGAACGCGAACGCCGACTCGGCGATCGCCGCAGTGAACGACCCCTGTTCGATCCCGGAAAGCACGCCCTCGGTCATCGACCCGTCACCGAGATCGCGTATGCGCGTCAGCTCGTCCACGGTACGTCGTTCCAGCTCGTCGGTCAGCGCTTCGACGTACCACGATCCGCCGAGCGGATCGATCACGTCGGCGACGCCGGTCTCTTCAGCCAGCACCTGCTGGGTACGCAGTGCGATCCGGGCGGCCCGATCGGTCGGCAGGGCCAGCACTTCGTCGAGCGCGTTGGTGTGCAGCGACTGGGTGCCCCCCAGTACTGCCGCGAGGGCCTCCACGGTCGTGCGCACCACGTTGTTGTCGGGCTGCTGGGCAGTCAGCGACACACCGGCGGTCTGCGTGTGGAACCTGAGCCGCCGGGCATGCGCCGAGGTGATGCCGTAGCGCTCTTCGAGCCAGTTCGACCAGATGCGACGGGCAGCCCGGAACTTCGCAATCTCCTCGAAGAAGTCGATGTGTGCGTCGAAGAAGAAGCTGAGGCGCGGCACGAACGCATCCGGGTCGAGCCCGCGGTTCAACCCGAGCTCGACGTAGGCGAACCCGTCAGCCAGGGTGTACGCCAGCTCCTGCACTGCGGTCGCCCCGGCTTCACGGATGTGGTAGCCGGACACCGACACCGGGTGGTAACGGGGCATCTCGTCGGCGCAGAACACCATGAGATCACCGATGACGCGCAGATGCGGGCGCGGCGGGAACAGCCACTCCTTCTGGGCGATGTACTCCTTGAAGATGTCGGCCTGCAGCGTGCCGCCCAGTTCGCTCCGCGCGACGCCCTGGCGTTCCGCGGCGACGACGTACATAGCGAAGAGCACGACCGCCGGACCGTTGATGGTCATCGACGTGGTCAGCTCCCCCAACGGCAGGCCGTCAAACAACCGCTCGACGTCGCCGACGGTGTCCACCGCCACGCCACAGTGGCCGACCTCGCCGAGCGACCGAGGGTCGTCGGAGTCGATCCCCATCAGCGTGGGCATGTCGAAAGCGACCGACAGTCCGTCCTGGCCTCCGTCGACCAGTTCGCGCAGGCGGCGGTTGGTGTCGTCGGCATCGGCGAACCCGGCGAACTGCCGAATCGTCCACCGTCGGCCCCGGTACATCGTCGGGTACACGCCACGCGTGAACGGCGGCTGGCCCGGAAAGCCGATGCGGTCGCGATCGACCTGATGTGCTGGCGGACCGTACAACGCATCCCGCGGGATGCCGGACAGCGTCGTGGCACCGGGTGAGGCCGCCTCGCCGGGCAACGCGTCGGCGTAGGCCTGACGCCACTGTTCGTAGCGTTCCTGCCAGGACATCACGGGTCCTTGCGTGGTCCGTCCGTGTCCATTGATGGGCACACGCGAGCGTACGTATCGCGACGCGGAGTGGCCATGGCCGTGGCCTTCCCGATGTGCTCGATAGGATTCCCGGCGTCCCCGAGGAGCTTGTGGTGCAACACCGCGTGCGTTCCGACCCAGAACTGCTCGCGTTAGCACGTCGTGGCTCCGACAGCGCGTTCGCGGTACTTGTGCACCGGCATGGTCCGCGGGTGATCCGCGCGGCCTCCGGCGGCCAGGACCCGGTGGACCACGCCGTTCGTGTGTTCACCACTGCGATGCGACGCCTGGACGACGCCCCTGACGACCTCACCGGGTGGATCGATGCCATCGCGAGCGAGGGCGACCACCCGTCGCTATCGGACGGCGCCGCGGCTCGCGAGCCGGACGGCGCCGCGGTGTCGACGTCCGGCGACACCACCTCGATCAACGATGCCGGTCATCTACCCGACGACATCGACGCGACGATCGACGCCATCTGGGCACAGCTGACCTCACGGTGGCCCAACGGACGCCGGCGCATGCGCGTCTCACCCGCGGTGACCTGGGCCATCACCATCGTCGTCACCGTCGCGGTCAGTGCCGCCGTCCCCTGGCTCGTCCTCGGCTCCTTCCCCCACGAACCCGATATCCAGGAACTGCGGGCATTCCCCATCGATGACGACCCGACGCCGGAGCCCGAACCCGGCGAACAGCCGCTGCCCACCTTCGAGTTCCCGGTGCCGCCCGAAGAACTTCCTGTCGAGCCCGACGACCCGTTCGACGAATCCGGCGCCGACGGGGACGAGACCGTGGACGACGACGACCCCGAGGCCGTCCCCGACGAATCCGACACCGAGGACACCGGCGACGGTGGGCCCGACGATGACGACGAACCGGACGCCAACGGGACCGACGACGAGGAGAGCTGAGCACGTGACCGACGCCAACGAACGTGCTCGACTCGACCCTGCCCAGCTTGGTCTGGGCGACATGGACCCGGACGCCTTCCTCGACCACGGTCGTGACGTGATCGCCTGGATCGCGCACTATCTCGCCGACGTCGGCGAGAAGCCGGTCCTGTCACGCGCTCGTCCCGGCGACATCCGGGCCGCGCTCCCGGCACACCCGCCACGGCAACCCGAACCGTTCGATGCGGTGATGGCCGACCTCGACGACGTCCTCATGCCCGGCATCACCCACTGGAATCATCCAGCGTTCCATGCGTATTTCGCGATCACCGGATCCGGCCCGGGGATCCTGGCCGAAGCGCTCATCGCCGCACTCAACGTCAACGGCATGCTGTGGCGCACCTCGCCGGCCGCCACGGAGCTCGAACAGGTTGTGCTCGACTGGCTGCGTCAACTTCTCGGGCTGCCCGAGGTCTTCCGAGGGATCATCAACGACACCGCGTCGGTGTCGACCCTGGTCGCCCTCGCCGGTGCACGTGAGGCTGCGGGGCTCGACATCCGACAGCGGGGCCTGGCCGGCCGTGCCGACATCCCTTTGCTGCGCATCTACACCTCCGACCAGGCACATTCGTCCGTGGAGAAGGCCGCCATCACCCTCGGTCTCGGACGGGACGGGGTGCGCACCATCCCTTCCGACGACCTGTTCCGCATGGACGTCCCGCTGCTCACCGACGCCATCGCCGAGGACATCCGCTTCGGATATAGACCGTTGGCGATCGTGCCGACCGTGGGCACCACGTCGACGACCTCGATCGACCCTGTCGCCGAGATCGCCCGTGTGCGTGACCGTTTCGCCGCCGAGCTCGAACAACCGATCTGGCTCCACATCGATGCGGCTTACGGGGGGATGGCGGCGTTGTGCGACGAGCTGCGCTGGGTACTCGACGGGGCCGATCAGGCCGACTCGATCGTGACCAATCCACACAAATGGCTGTTCACCCCGATCGATGCAAGCGTGCTGTACGTCCGGGATCCGTCGGTGCTCACCCGGGCATTCTCACTCGTGCCCGAGTACCTGACCACCGACGACGAAGGCGTGGTCGACTTCATGGACTGGGGGATCCAGCTGGGCCGGCGATTCCGCTCGCTGAAGCTCTGGGCGGTCCTTCGGTACTTCGGAGCCGACGGAGTCGCCGAACGCATCCGGTCCCATGTCGCGCAGGCACGACGGGTCGCCGACTGGGTGGAGACACATCCCGAACTCGAACTGTGCGCGCCCGCTCCGCTGTCGACCGTGTGCTTCCGGGCGGTCCCGGCGTGGGCTCCGCCGGTCACCGTCGTCGAAGGTGAACGGTCCGCACGTGACGCCGGGCTGGACCGGATCAACCGCCACCTGCTCGACCGCATCAACGCCAGCGGGAGGGCGTACCTGTCGCACACCGTTCTCGGGGACGACTACGTCCTGCGCCTGGCGACAGGCAGCCTGCGTACCACCGACGAACGGCTTGACGAGACCCTCGAGGTGATCGGTTCGTGTCTTGCGGCGCTGCGCGACGAGGTCAGCGCCTGACAGGTTCACCGTCGATCAGCCGATCGGCAGCGGCATGCGGATCGAGCACGCCGTCGGCGACCTGCTGGCCCAGTTCGTCCAGCTCCGCGACCATCCGCGGTGCACGCAGACGCTGGTGGAGTCGCTCCAGTGCCAGCTGAAGCACCAGTTCGCGCGCCCTCGCCGTACGCCGCTGCTGGAGGACGCCAGCCTGTCGAGACCATCCGTGATGTTCGGCGAGCACCTCGACGAGGTCATCGATGCGCTCGCCGCGAACCGCGGCCGTGCGGATGATCGGCGGCTGCCACGCCGAGGAGTCGTGCACCCGTCCCTCGTCGAGGCTGAGCATGCGGGTGAGTTCGGCCTCGAGGGCGCCCGCACCAGCCTGGTCGGCCTTGTTGATCACGTAGACGTCGGCGATCTCGAGGATCCCGGCCTTGGCCGCCTGGATGCCGTCACCAAGCCCTGGTGCGACGACTACGACCGTGGTGTCCGCCAGGCCGGCGATCTCGACCTCGGACTGGCCGACGCCGACGGTCTCCACGACGATCACGTCGAACCCGGCCGCGTCGACCACGCGGACTACCTGCGGTGTTGCCACGGCGCAACCTCCCAGGTGACCCCGCGCCGCCATCGATCGGATGAACACGCCCGTGTCGTCGTGATGGGACTGCATCCGCACACGATCGCCGAGCAGTGCGCCGCCGGTGAACGGGGACGACGGGTCGACGGCGATCACCGCCACCCGCTGGCCGTCGGCCCGCATCCGGCCCACGACCGCATCGACCAGGGTTGACTTCCCCACCCCCGGTGCTCCCGTCACCCCGATGACGCGTGCCTTGGGCGTGACACCTTCCAGTGCCGAGGTCACTGATCGCAGCTCGTCGAGGTCACCGTTCTCGACGATGGTGACGAGTCTCGCCAAGGCGCGAACGTCACCGTCACGCATGCGCGCCACGAGCGCATCGACCCGATCCGACACCTTTGCGCCCACCTTCCCGATCGGTGTCCGGCCGATCCTCACCTGACCGAAAGCAGCAACGCGTCGCCCTGCCCGCCACCACCGCACAACGCGGCGACGCCGTCTCCACCGCCGCGTGCACGCAACGCATCGATCAGCGTCACGACGATACGTGCACCCGAGCACCCGATTGGATGGCCAAGTGCGATGCCACCTCCTCGGACGTTCACCCGTTCGTCGTCCAGCCCGAGCGTCCGCATCGAAGCGATCGCCACGGACGCGAAGGCCTCGTTGATCTCGTAGAGGTCGAAGGCGCCCGGGTCAGCGCCGGTCATCGAAGCTGCGGCCCGGATCGCCTCCGCCGGTTGCAGGTGCAAGGACGGATCCGGTCCGGCCACCGACGCCC
>JBJHDB010000076.1:0-7351 GCA_050486325.1 Nitriliruptoraceae bacterium
CTTTTTACCGACCTCCACCCAAACACTTTGGTGGGTCCTTTCTCGCTGGGGTTATGGGACGTGTTAACTCGGGTGGCCCGGGGTCCGTACGGACCCCGGGCCACCGTCGTCGTGAAGGACGTGCCCGTTGCTACTTGGGTTTGTCCTGGGCGACCATGTCGCGCCAGCCTGGCTGGGCGAAGAAGTCGCGCGTCTCCCGCACGATCAGGCCGGACATCAGCAGCAGACCGATCAGGTTCGGCAGCGCCATCAGCCCGTTGAGGATGTCGGCGAACGTCCAGACCAGTTCGAGCTCCTGGACCGCACCGACATAGATGGCGACGACGAACAGCAGGCGGTACGGGGTCACCGCGGCACGGCCGAACAAGCGGTCCATGCTGCGTTCGCCGTAGTACGCCCAACCCAGCAGCGTCGAGAATGCGAAGAAGGCCACACCGAGCGTGACGATGATGCCGCCCCACTCGCCGGGCAGGCCTTCCGAGAACGCAAGCCGGGTCAGCACCGCACCCGTCTCACCGGACGTCCAGGCACCCGTGACGATGATGGCCAGCCCGGTGAACGACACGACCACGATCGTGTCGAGGAAGGTCTGGGTCATCGACACCATCGCCTGACGCACCGGGTTGGAGGTCTGTGCGGCCGCCGCGGCGATACCGCCGGTACCCAAACCGGACTCGTTGGAGAAGATGCCGCGCGCGACACCGAACCGGATGGCGAGCGCCAAGGTCGAACCCGCGAATCCGCCGGTGGCGGCGGTCCCGGTGAACGCATCGGAGAACACCATCGCGATTGCGGCAGGCAGCTCTGTGACGTTGACGAGGATCACCCACGTTGCGCCGAGGATGTAGATGATGACCATGAACGGCACGAAGAACGCCGAGAACCGGCCGATCCACTTGATACCGCCGAGGATCACCACACCCGCGCCGACCGTAAGCAGCAGGCCGGTTATCCAGGTGGCGACACCGAACTCGGCTTCGACTGAGGCCGCGACCGTGTTGGCCTGGACCATGTTGCCGATTCCGAAGGCGGCGATCGCGGCGAAGATCGCGAAGGTCACCCCGAGGAAGGTGCCCAGCGGGCCCTTGATGCCCTCCGACAGGTAGACCTGGGGGCCGCCGGACTGCTCGCCCTTGGCGTCGGTCTTGCGGTACTTCACGCCGAGGAACGCTTCCGAGTACTTGGTCGCCATCCCGACCAGGCCGGTGATCCACATCCACAGCAGTGCGCCGGGACCTCCGAGGAAGATCGCGGTCGCGACCCCGGCGATGTTGCCTACCCCGACGGTGGCCGCGAGTGCGACGGCCAACGCCTGGTAGTGCGAGATGTCGCCCTCTGCCCCTTCTTCCTTGCGCTTGATCAGCGCCAGCCACAGCGAGTAGCCGAGCTTGTGGAACTGCAAGGCTTTGAGGACGATCGTCAGATAGAGGCCGGTGAGAAGCAGAAGGGGGATCAGCAGTAGTGGTCCCCACACCACGCCGGCGATATTGCCCAGAATCTCTCCCATGGAACGGTCTCCACGATCGCGAAACACGACCCGGCCTGTCCGGATCGACGCTGCCGTAGCCAGACGTCGTGCGCCGATATCCGGCGCCTGCCTGGTCGGACACCTCGGTCGTCGCATCACCGACGGTGACACGACGCGCCCTGTTCAGCCGGCCCGAGGCGACCGGCAGGGCGGCAGCACGCGAAGTGCGGCGCAGCAACGCTAGGCGGGGCACGGTTCACTGCCAACCACTTGTTTTCGTGTCGGTCACATCGTCCGGTACGAGCCTGTCATCTAGCCGGCGAGCCGCGGACGCCGGCATGTGCGCCTCAGGAGACATGTGTGGACGCCAAGGCCGAACCCGGAACCGACGACGTCGCCACCGCACCGGTGTCAGACGGCGAGGAGAACGGCGGTCTGATGGAGCGTGTGGAACCGCTGCTTTTCCCGGTGGTCGCGGCGCTGCTGGTCGTTGCCGGCATCGCATGGCTCCTGGATGCCGACACGCTGGTCGTCGGGGCACTGGCGACCGCGACGGTCATCGCGCTCGTGCCGGCGGTGATCGAAAGCGTCCGGCGGTTGATCGAGCGGGATACGACCGCGGACATCGTTGCGGTGCTGGCGATGGTGGGCGCCCTGCTGCTCGGTGAGTGGCTCGCGGGGGCGATCATCGCGGTGATGCTCACCGGTGGCGAAGCGCTCGAGGCGCGTGCGGTGGGTCGTGCGCGTTCCGAGCTGACCGGACTGCTCTCCCGAGCACCTCGAGTCGCGCATCGTCGCACTGACGGTGGTGACCTGGTGGACGTGTCCATCGAAGACGTCGAGGTTGGCGATGCACTCGTGGTCAAGGTCGGCGAGGTCGTCCCGGTCGACGGGATGCTGCTGAGCGCCCACGCCGTCCTCGACGAGTCGGCGCTGACCGGCGAGTCCCGACCGGCGGAGGCGCACGCGGGCCAGGTCGTACGAAGCGGTGTCGTCAACGCGTCAGGACCGATCGAGCTGCGGGCGACCGCGTCGGCGGAAGCGTCGACGTATGCGGGCATCGTGCGCCTGGTCGAGCAGGCCGCCAGCGAGCGGGCGCCGTTCGTGCGCGTCGCCGACCGCTTCGCCGGTGTCTTCCTGCTCGTCACCCTCGTGCTTGCCGGCGGTGCATGGATCGTTTCTGGCGACCCGGTTCGCGCGCTCGCCGTGCTCGTCGTGGCTACCCCGTGCCCGCTGATCCTCGCCGCACCCGCAGCCATCGTCGGCGGTGTGTCTGCATCGGCGCGACGCGGCATCATCGTCAAGGGCGGGGTTGCACTCGAGGCACTGGCCCGTGGCGAGGTCGTGCTGCTCGACAAGACCGGCACGATCACCCGTGGCAGTCCGCGTGTCGCGCAGGTCCACCCGGAACCCGGTTGGAGCACCGACGACATCCTCCGGCTCGCTGGCTCGCTCGATCAGGTGTCGGTGCATCCGTTCGCACCTGCGATCGTCGAGGCGGCGCACGCCCGGTCCGGAGATCTGGTGCTTCCCACCGGGGTGAAGGAATCAGTCGGCGCTGGCATCGCCGGGGTGGTCGGCACGACCCGTGTGCGTGTCGGCCAGCTCGATTTCGCTGCCGACGGTGCTGCGGTTCCCCCCTCGATGCGGCGCGTCCGACGGCGGGGTGCGATCGAAGGCCGCTCGATCGTCTACGTCGCCGCCGACGGGGTTATCGCCGGGGCGATCGCGTTGCACGACCCGATCCGTCCGGACTCACCGCGTTCGATCGCGGCACTTCGCGATGCGGGTATCCGCCAGGTGCTGATGGTCACCGGCGACCGTGCGGAGATCGCCGACCTTGTCGGTGACACGGTCGGTGTCGATCGTGTGCTGGCCGAACGCAGCCCGCAGGAAAAGGTCGATGCGGTCCGTGAACTGGCTGCCACCGGCAACACGATCATGGTCGGCGACGGCATCAACGACGCGCCGGCGCTCGCGCTCGCCGACGCCGGAGTGGCGATGGGTGCACGCGGCGCGACTGCGGCGTCCGAGGCGGCGGACGTGGTGCTGACCTCGGACCGGCTGGACGGGCTTGCCGACGCGGTCACGATCGCACGACGCACACGTCGGATCGCATGGCAGAGCGCGGTGACCGGCATCGGGCTGTCGGCGGTGGCGATGGTGTTCGCCGCCCTTGGTCACCTCACCCCGGTGGCGGGTGCGATCGTGCAGGAGGTGATCGACCTCGCGGTGATCGCCAACGCGCTCCGAGCGCTTCGGGTGCCTGCCCTTGGTCGTCGGCGCGCGCGTTCGTGGCAGGACCTTCCCGATCACCTCCGATCGGGTCACGATGCGTTGGGTGCGGGTCTCGCCGATCTGGAGGTCGTCGCCGAACAGCTCGATCAGCTTGCCGGTGACGAGGCCATGGCCGCGTTGCGACGCGTCCGCGACTTCCTCGTCGACGAGCTTCTTCCCCATGAGCTCGCTGAGGAGCAAACGGTCTACCCGACGCTGCGGACGGTGTTCGACGGCGAGGATCCCACGACGCCGTTGGTGCGCACCCACCGCGAAATCTCCCGACGTATCCGCCTGTTCGACCGGTTGGTGGCCGACGTGGGTGACGAAGGACCAGAGCCTGACGAGATTCTCGACCTGCAACGCAGCCTGTTCGGTCTGCATGCGGTCCTCACGCTGCATCTGAGTCTCGAGGACGAGCTCTACAGCCACCTGGTCCCGTAACCCTTCGCCCACTCGACGAAACGAACACACGTTCGGTATCGTCGGTTGCCGGTCGCACTGGTTGGAGGGGCATGTCGAAGAGTCGTTCGTCTGACAGTGGTCAGGTCGTCCCTGACGCGGTCGACCCCGGTGAGGCCACCATCGACGGTGTCGTCGCCGAACAGTCGCGCGCCAGCCTCGGTGACGCCGCTGGCCGGCTGCGTTGGCGGCCCGTCGACGCCGAGCTGTCGTTGCCCGGACTCGAAGAGCGGGTGACCCACCCGGAGTTCGCAGGCATCGAGTTCCTCCACGTGCGTGCACGGTCGCTGCTGAACGAGGTTCCCCAGGGCGGTCCGCTGCCGTTCCGATGGACGATCAACGTCTACCGGGGCTGTTCGCACGCGTGCACCTACTGCTTCGCCCGCCCTTCGCACGCCTGGTTGGAACTCGATCCGGACCGTGAGTTCGACCGGGTGATCGTGGTCAAGGTCAATGCGGTCGAGCGGCTCCGGGCTGAGCTCCGCAGCGCACGATGGTCTGGCGAGCACGTCGCCCTCGGCACGAACACCGACCCGTACCAACGGGGGGAGGGGCGCTACCGGCTCACCCGCGGTGTGGTGCGCACCCTCGCCGAGGCGGGCAACCCGTTCTCGATCCTGACCAAGGGCACGCTCGTCACACGAGACCTCGACATCCTCGCCGAAGCCGCCGCACGCGGAGTGTGCCGCGGGGTGTCGCTGTCCGTGCCGACACTCGATGAGGACGTGTGGCGGCTGACCGAACCGGGCACACCGCATCCTCGTGCGCGCCTGGAGGCGGTCGCCGCTCTGCGTGAGGCCGGGATCGACTCCGGGGTGATGCTCGCACCGATCATCCCGGGCATGTCCGACGCACCCTCCCAGCTACGCGCCGTGATTGCCGGGGCGCTTGATGCCGGCGCGACCTCGCTCGTGCCGATCACCCTCCACATGCGTGCCGGGGTGCGCGAGGTGTTCTTGTCGAGGCTCGCCGAGCAGCGTCCCGATCTGGCGGAACGGTTGGCTCGGGACTACCACGGTGCGTACGCACCGAAGGCCACACGTGCCCGGATCGCCGGGACGGTGCGCCAGCTGGTCGCTTACTGTGGCGCCGATCCCGAGCTGCTGGTGGGCCCGTCCAGAAGTGCCCGGGCCTCCGCGCGCGAGGCCGGTCGCGGTGGACCGGCTGCGGGTGGAACGGGCACGGCAAGCCGTGCAACGAACGGCACGGGCCCAGGCGACGAGTCGAGATCCGGTCAGCTCGCGTTGCTGTGACCACTTAACGACGCAGGCTCGGCACGCTCGCTTCTAGGCGGCCTCGTCGCTCGGGCGATCGGTCGCGGGCGCGGCGGAGGACCGCCTCGAGCGGCGCCAGGAATACCAGGCGCCGGTTGACCAGAGCGCCCACGCGACGAGCAGTGGTTGGAAGCCGAGCCGGATCCACCGTCCCCGATCGGTTTGCAGGCCGAATGCGTCTGCGCCCACAAGTGCCTGGTTGATGTTGCCCGGCAGGACCATCACGAAGAAGCCGGCGATGAGCCAGCCCACGACGACGCGGCGCCGTGGAACCGCGACCAGCGCGGCTGCCAGCCCGATCTCGACCGCGCCCGAAACCAGGACGACACCGGTGCGCCACGGCATCCAGCGGGGAACCTGGGCGAGGAAGGCTTCGGTGGCCGCGAAGTGTGCGGTCCCGGCGGTGGCCAGGAACGCGGCGAGAAGCCAGCGTGCCACCGCACGTGCCGTGTGGGCCGGCGCCACGTTCACGGTCGGACCCCACAGGTGCGAACGATCGTGGCGATCAGCACGCGTGCGACGTCGACGAGATCGTCGATGGGCACCGACTCGTCGGGTCGGTGGGCGTCACGGATGTCGCCCGGGCCGAACACCACCGTGGGGATCTCGGCGACTCCTGTGGTCAGGCCCAGGTCGCAGCCGTAGGGCATCGCGCGCTGCAGCGGCTGACGGCCGGTGACCTCGCCCACGGCGCCGGTGACGCGGCCCACGATCGGCGCGGAGGGGTCTGTCGCGCCCGGGTAGAACTGGCCGCCCCACCACTCGACAGTGGGGGGATGCTCCGACAGCCACGGGTCGTCGCCAGCGGCACCTGCGACGGCGGATTCGAACTGGCCGCGCGCTGCGGCCAGGTCCTCGCCGGGTGCGACGCCGTAGCGGCCTTCCCAGACCAGCCAGTCGGCTTCGGACGACGGCCAGTCCCCACCTTCGATCCGGCCGCCACAGATGGCGAACGGACGCTTGAGCCATCCGAACAGCTCGCCGGCGTCGACGTCCCGATTGCGTTGTTCCTCGAGCGCCAGCACGGCCCGGTGCACCGGCAGGAACGCCTCGATGGCGCTGACACCCTCTTCGCGCAGGCAGCCGTGCGCGGACCGGCCCGGAACACGAATGCGCCACGAAAGTGCGCCGGCGACGGCCGGTACGACCGCCATGCCGGTCGGCTCGGGGATCACGCACGCATCCGCCCCTATGCCGTGACGCAGAAGTGCGAGTGTTCCGCTGCCGCCGTCCTCTTCGCCCACGACCGGTGCGATCATGACGGTCCCGGCGAGTTCGATGCCAGCGGCACGGATCGCACTGACGGCCTGGATCGCGGCGGCGAGCCCGCCTTTCATGTCACACGCCCCCCGGCCGAACACCCGGCCGTCACGCACGTCGGCGGAGAAGGCCGGCGTGGTCCACAGGGCCGGATCACCTTCGGGCACCACGTCGACGTGGCCGTCGATCAGCAGGGCCGGACCGTTACGGTCACCGAGGCGGCCGACCACGCCGGTGGCGATGTCGCGTTCCACCTCTGCGCTGAACCACGGGTCGGCGGCCAGCGCACCCATGTCGATGGGCCACGTGTCGACGTCCATGCCGATGTCGTCGAGGCGAGCGGCCATGTGCCGCTGGCAGGCGTCCTCGTCACCGGACAGCGACGGAATCGCGATCAGCGCGGCGAGCTCGTCGACGATAGCCGCCCGATCGAGCCGGTCCAGGGCTTTGGCGACCGCCGAGTCCTCCTCGCTCGGCCCCGCACGCGCCGCGGCGGGTTCCATCCCGTCGGGCGCGGTCGCTGGCGGCTGGTTTGCCACGGCTGCTCCCGGCTCATCGGTCACGTCTGCCCCCGGTTCGTAGGTGGTCCGGCCACCGTACTGGGATCGCC
>JBJHDB010000077.1:0-7328 GCA_050486325.1 Nitriliruptoraceae bacterium
CGCTCCGGTCGTGGTCGAGTCGGTGGTGTGGCGGCGCGCCTCACGTTCGATCGCGCCGATGAACACGATCGCCCACAACAGCGCGAGTATGGCCCACAGTGTGCTCAGCGCCGACGCGGCCGGGACGATCAGGCTGGTCAGGGCGTGGAACAGCACCATGATTCCCGCAAGCCAGCCCGGAAGCCGCCATCCGGAGAACTTCAGCGCGGAAACCGCACCCAGCAGGATGGTGACGATCGGGTAGATGCCCATGAACGTCCAGTGGCCGAACTCCCAGTGCTCGTCGCCCGGTCCGCTGGCCGCGTTGATCGCGAACTGGTCGGCGGCGAACACCAACAGCGGGATCGCCGCGACCGCAACGAGCGCCCACAGCAGCGGACTCTGCTTGTCGACCGGGGTGATCTTGGCGGACATGGCCGAGGGGTGGACGACGAACGCGATGATCGCGAACACGAGCACACCGATGAGGATCGGTACGGCCTCCGGCGGGAGTTCGGCGACGACCAGGGCGATGGCAAGTGTCACGCCGGCAAGGATGAGATAGCTCCACGCGGCGCCGATGCGCTGCTGCGGCCGGACGAGCTGGGCGGCGACCGCCGCAATGATCGCCCAGTGAAGGACGGCGACGGTCACCATGTGGACGCTGTGGTGCATGTAGTTTCCGGCTTCGCCCCAGCCTCCCCAGATCGTGAACGGCACGAGCATGTACCAGGCGCGGGTCTGCAGGATGTCGCCGAGTAGCAGGAACAGGAAGACGACTGCTACGACCCAGAAGACGATGAGGCGGACGCGGCTCGGCTTGGCAGCGTCCGCGTCGACGACATGGGACATCAGTTTCACCACCTTTGACGGCGTGTCCGCGAGCTGTGTCCCGGACACGAACCAGTAGGACTGCTTAACCATAGACCTCCATGTCGACGGTGAACAGCAGGCAATTGCAGGGGAGAGACCGCACGGTGCGACGGCGACGTATCGTGGGTCCGGGCCCGACGGGCCGATTCCGACGAGGGGTCCGGTGACATGAGACGTTCAGACTGGAATGCGGTGATCGACACCGCAGGCGAGGCCGCACGCGACTATCTCGGCGGCCTGACGGAGCGCCGGGTCCAGCCGCAAGCCGGGCTCGACGAGATCCGCCGACACTTCGACCTGCCCCTGCCCGACACCGGAGCGGACGCGGGCGAAGTGGTGGGCGCACTGGCGCGGGACCTCGATCCCTACATCACCGCACACGCCTGCGGGCGCTACTTCGGCTTCGTCATCGGTGGGCTGCATCCGGCGGCCTACGGTGCCGAGCTGCTCGCCGCCGCCTGGGACCAGAACGCCGGCCTGTATGCGCCGACACCTGGCGTGACCGTGGTCGAGGAGGTCGCCGCCCGCTGGATCACCGAGCTCACGCGCCTGCCGGAGGTCAGCACGGTCGGCTTCGTCACCGGCGGACAGATGGCGACGTTCACCTGCCTGGCGGCAGCGCGTGACCACGTGCTGCGCGAGGCCGGATGGGACGTCGAGGCCGACGGGCTCCAGGGCGCCCCACGGGTGAACGTGGTCGTCAAGTCCGGTCGCCACGCAACGGTGCCGCGCGCACTGCGATTCCTCGGGCTCGGCGAGCGAACCGCCGTCGAGGTGGAGTGTGACGACCAGGATCGGATCGACGTAGACGCCCTCGCCGATGCGCTCGCCGAGGTCGACGGCCCCACGATCGTGTGTGTCGAAGCGGGCAACGTCAACACCGGTGCGTTCGATCGGTTCCACGAGATCGCAGACGTCGTCGACGCCCACCGGGCAGACGGCAACCCGACCTGGGTCCACGTCGACGGTGCGGTCGGCCTGCTCGCGGCCGCCTCACCCCGGTTGCGGACGTTGACCGACGGGATGGACCGCCTGGACTCGTGGTCGACCGACGGGCACAAGCTGCTCAACGTCGCCTACGACTGCGGCATCGCGATCTGTCGCAACGCCGCGGCGCACCGAGCTGCGATGAGCGTGCGTGCCGCCTACCTGGTGCAGGCCGACGGCGAGGTACGCGAGCCGATGGACCTCAACCCGGAGTTCTCGCGCCGGGCACGCGGGCTCGGCGTCTACGCCACCCTCCGGTCGCTGGGACGCGAAGGGGTGGCCGCGCTGGCGGAGCGGGTCACCGCGCACGCACAGCGGTTCGCGCGCGAGCTCGTCGCCAGCGGCCGGGCCGAGGTGCTCAACGACGTCGTGTTCAATCAGGTGCTCGTGCGCTGGGTGGCGCCGACCGGGGTCGACGCCGATGCGTTCAACGATGCGGTGGTCGCCGCCATCCAGGCCGACGGCACCGCCTACGTCAGCCCGACGACCTGGCGAGGCGAGCGGCTGATGCGTATCGCGGTGTCCGACTGGGCGACCGACGACGAAGACGTCGACCGGACACTGACCGCGATGCTGCGCTGCGCGGCAGCGGTGTCCTGATCCACAGCGGTCACGACCGGGCTGTCCGCCGGAACACGTCGACGTACTCCGGTGGCAACGGGGTGTTTTCCTGGATGAGGTCGGCGGCCTTCTCGGCGATCATCATCACCGGTGCGTAGATGTTCGCGTTGGTGATGGTCGGCATCACCGACGCGTCGACGACCCTCAAGCCTTGCGTGCCGCGGACCTGCATGGTCGACGGGTCGACGACGGCCAGGTCGTCGACGCCCATCCGCGCGGTGCAGGACGGGTGGAGTGCCGTCTCGGCGTCGCGGGAGACCCAGTCGATGATCTGCTCGTCTGTCTCGACGGCCGGCCCCGGCGACAGCTCGCCGCCGTTGAACGGTGCCAGCGCCGGCTGGCCGAGGATGTGCCGCGCCACGCGGATCGCCTCCACCCACTCGCGCCGGTCGTTCTCGGTCGACAGATAGTTGAAGCGCAGTGACGGCTTGTCGCGCGGGTCGGCCGAGCGGATCATCACCTCGCCGCGGACGTCGGAGTACATCGGGCCGACGTGGACCTGGTAGCCGTGGCCGCCGGCCGGCTTTGTGCCGTCGTAACGGATCGCGATCGGCAGGAAGTGGAACATCAGGTTCGGGTAGCTGACGTCGTCGTTCGACCGGGCGAACCCGCCCCCTTCGAAGTGGTTGGTGGCGCCGGGGCCGGACCGTGCGACGAGCCACCGCAGCCCGACCCACGGACGACGCCACCACGCGAGCCAGGGCGCGACCGACACGGGCTGGGTGCAGGCGTGCTGGATGTACACCTCGAGGTGGTCCTGCAGGTTCTGACCGACCCCGGGCAGGTCGACGACCATGTCGATGCCGAGCGGACGTAGATGGTCCGCGGGGCCGACACCGGACAGTTGCAGCAGCTGCGGGGTGTTGATCGCGCCACCGCACAGGATGACTTCGCCCGCCTCGACCGTTCGGGGACGTCCGCGGTGCAGATAGTTCACCCCGGTGGCACGTGCACCGTCGAAACGGATGCCGGTGGCATGGGCGCGTGTGCGAACGGTCAGGTTCGACCTGCCCGCCACCGGGTGCAGATAGGCCCGTGCCGCCGACAGGCGGCGTCCGCGGTGGACGTTGCGGTCGAACGGTCCGAATCCCTCCTGCCGGTAGCCGTTGACGTCGTCGGTGCGCGCGAAGCCCGCTTCGGTCGCCGCCTCGAAGAACGCCTGGAACAGGGGGTTGGTGGCGGGCCCCCGCTCGACGACGAGCGGTCCGTCGCCTCCACGCCAGTCGTCCACGCCGGCCGTGCAGGTCTCCATGCGCTTGAAGTACGGCAGGCAGTGGGCGTAGTCCCAGTGCTCCATGCCGGGCAGCCCGGCCCACTTGTCGTAGTCCATCGGGTTGCCACGTTGGAAGATCATCCCGTTGATGCTGGACGACCCGCCGAGGACCTTGCCGCGCGCGTGGTAGACGCGCCGTCCGCCCATGAACGGTTCCGGCTCGGACTCGTAGCGCCAGTCGTAGAACCGGCTGCCGATCGGGAACGCCAACGCCGCCGGCATGTGGACCAGCACGTCCCAGCGGGAGTCGTTTCGGCCCGCTTCGAGCACCAGCACCCGCGTGTCGGGGTCGGCGCTCAGCCGGTTCGCTATCACCCAACCGGATGAGCCGCCGCCCACGACGACGACGTCGAAACGCTCGACCACTACGGCAGCCAGGCGCGCCAGGTCGACTCGTTCGCGTCGACCCACGCCTGTGCCGCGTCTTCGGCGCTCATCCCCTCCACGTCCATCGCGAAGGTGATCTCGTCCTGGTCCTCGTTGAAGAGCTGGAAGTTGCTGAGCAGCGCATACACGTCCGGCATGCGTTCGGCCAGCTCTGCGTTGGCGATCTTGAGCAGCACGTCCTCGGGGTAGCCGCAGTCACGCTCCGCCTCGGGAAGTGCCTCGCACTCCTCGGTCCACTCCGGCAGCTCGACCATCGTCAGGTCGTACTGGGCGTGCAGCCAGTGCGGGGTGTAGAAGTAGAACAGGACCGGGTCGCCCCGTTCGATGGCGGACTCGACCGCGGTCAGCTGGGCGGCCTCCGAGCCGGACTGGACCACCTCGAAGTCCAGGCCGAGGTTGGCGATGATCGCCTCGTCGAACTGGACGAAGCTCGGGTCGGCGGCGAGGAACTGCCCGGAGCTGCCGGTCTCCGCGGTGGCGAAGATCTCCTCGTTTCCGGCCAGGCCTTCCCAGCTGGTCATCTCCGGGTAGTCGTCGAGCACGTAGGAGGGCATGAACCAGCCGATCTGGCCGAGCGCACCCAGCGTGCCGATGTCATCGACCGTGCCGAGCTCGTCGATGTAGGTCGCGATGTTGTCGAGGTGACCCGACGGCCAGACCTCGAGCACCGCGTCGAGCGACCCGTCGTCGAGTCCGGCCCACTGGGCGTTCTCGTCGATCTCGACGATCTCGACGTCGACACCGAGCTCGGATTCGATCACGATCTTTGCGACGTGGGCGTTGGCGTACGAGCCTGGCCAGGGGTTGGCGACGAGCCGAACGGTTCCCTCCGCGGCTGGCGCGTCGGTGTCCGCGGGTTCTTCGGCTGCCGGAGCCTCGTCCACGTCGTCGCCGACGTCGACCTCGGCCGGGTCGGCCGCACATGCGGCCAGGATCAGCCCGAGTACCGCAACCAGGGCCAGGGGCATCGAGCGGGTGCGGGCGCGAGCCCGACGGTGAGCAACCATCATCCATCCCTCCACAGCATCCTGTGCGCGCAGGGTCAGGCCGTCTTGAGCGTCGCGCGCTGGCGCTCACGGTCTTCGTCGTCCGAGCCGGCACTGAGCGACTGGGTGACCCGGTCGAGGACGATGCCGAGCATGACGATCGCCAGCCCGGCCTCCACTCCCCGTCCGACCTCCCCCCGGGTGAGGCCACGTACGGCCTCGATCCCGAGTCCACCGGCACCGATGAGACCGGCGATGATGATGCCGGCGAGAACCATCATGGTCGTCTGGTTGACCCCCGTCAATATGGTCGGCCGGGCCAGCGGCAGCTGGACGGTGCGCAGCAACTGCCAGCGCGTCGCGCCCTGCGACCGGGCAGCCTCGACGACGTCCTCGGCGACCTGACGGATCCCGGCGTTGGTCATCCGCACCGCCGGCGGCATGGCGTACACGACCGAGGCGATCAGCCCCGGCACCCGGCCGATGTTGAACAGGGCGACCACGGGAACGAGGTAGACGAACGCCGGCAGGGTCTGCATGCCGTCGAGCACCGGTCGCAGCATGCGGTCGACCGTGTCGTTCTGGCTCGCCAGGACGCCGAGCGGCACGGCGAGGAGCAGCGACACGACCGTGGCGACCGCCACCTGGCTGAACGTGTTCATCGCGTCGGCCCACATCCCGATCATGCCGACCACCACGAACGCCACCACCGTGTAGGCCGCGAGCGCCTGACCGGCCAGTCGCAGGGCGATCAGAGCGGCGACCAGGGTCACCAGCCACCAGGGAACGGCGAGCAGCAGCGACCGCAGCGGGTTCAGCCCGAACACGATCAGGAAGTCGCTGAACGCCGAGGTGGCCCCGAACAGCGTCGTTCGCGCCCAGGCCGTCGCGTCGTTGGCGATCGCGGCGACCGACAGCATGCCGTCGAGTGGCACCCTCCGTGCCGCAGCGACGAGCCCGACGAGACGCCCGGCGACGAGTGCGACGGCGATCACCGCGATGGCCTTGCCGGGGGGCAGCAGCCGGTGTCCGCGTGCCCCGGCGGCGTAGGTGACCCGGTCGAGCAGGACCGCGAGCAGCACGATCGCCAGTCCTGCGTCGAGCGCACGGCCGATGTCCAGGGTCTGCAGACCACGCAGCACCTCGAGGCCGAGGCCGCGGGCGGAAAGCAGCGCGCCGATGACGACCATCGACAATGCCATCATGATGGTCTGGTTGATGCCGACCCGGATGGAGGGCATCGCCAGTGGCAGCTGGATGGTCGTCAGTTCCTGGCGGGAGGTCGCGCCCAGCGACGCCCCGACCTCGAGTGCGTCATCTGGAACGTGCCGGATCCCGAGCGCGGTCAACCGCACAGCCGGTGGTATCGCGTAGATGATGGTCGCGAAGATCGCCGGGGGATCACCGACGCCGAACAGCAGCACCAGCGGCAGCAGATAGACGTAGGCCGGAACCGTCTGCATCGCGTCGAGCACCGGTCGCACGACCTGCTCCACCCGGGGCACCCGGCCGGCCAACACGCCGACGGGGATGCCGATCGCCGTGGAGGCCAGCACGGCGACGCTGATCTGCGACAGGGTGAGCATCGCGTCGTCCCACTGGCCGAGCATGCCGATCGCGAACAGACAGGCCGTCGCGACCGCCGCCACCCGCCAGCCGGCGACGACGGTGGCGACCGCGGCGACGACGAGAACGACACCGCCGAAGCCGAGCAGCTCCAGCTGCCCGCGCATCTCGGCAAGGCCGTAGGCGACGGCGAATGCCAACGGCCGGAACACGCCGGTGTAGATCGTCTGCTCGGCGCGATTGAGCCGCCACCACCGGTCGAGGTCGTCCACGGCCGCACCGAGTGGCAGCCGCCACGCATCCGGAAAGGCTGACTGCCACCCGCCGGCGACGACGAGCATCGCGAGTACGGCGAAGGTGACCGCCGCCCACGGGTGCGCGCGCACGGTGGCCGCACCGCGGGCCTGTATCCCCTGGCCGGGCGTCACGTGACGTCGGCCGGCTGGGGGGCGCCGGCGATCGCGGCGAGCACCTGGTCGACGCTGACCGTGCCGACGACCGCGTCGTCGTCGACCACGTTGAGGGTGCCATCGTCACCGAACCGGGGGATCGCGTCGCGCAGCAGCGTGGCCGCCGCGACGGTGGGGGAGCCGTCACGACCCGGACCCGGCGTGCACACGTCGACGACGCGCAGCACCAGGGCTCGCGGCACGTCC
>JBJHDB010000078.1:0-7107 GCA_050486325.1 Nitriliruptoraceae bacterium
CCGGCCCCACCACCCCAGGATGGAAGGAAGCACTCAACCAATTCGAAATGTTCTTCCCCGGGCGTCTCGACGTCGCATAACCAATGAACACCGCCACCCACTTACACAGAAACGCTGATACCCCCACCCGGCAGGTCGCCAGGCTCACCCTGCCAATCCTGTGCCTGTGGGCCGGCCGTGCCCTGCATGAGCTCACTGACGACGACTTCGACCGCATCGTCGGCGAGCTCGATCACGTACAGGTCCGTCCGACGGCCCGGGAACGGCTCCGGCACCGGCTGCATGGGCTTGCTAGCGCCTGTTTCCAGCTGCGGATCATTGACCGGCCCCGCAAGATCGCTCAACCACCCGCCCGTGCGGCGGCGGTCCGCGCTGGTGACATCATCCAGCCGGAACTGCGTCGCGATGTCGTGCGCTACGCCGCCACGCTTACCGCGACACTCAAGCCTGCCACCATCGACAGCCGGGTCAAGGCGCTGATGGTGCTGTGCGACTGGCTTGCCCAGCACCACCCGGACATCTGCAGGTTCGATCAACTTGACCGTCACCGCCACATCGAGCCGTTCCTGGCCTGGAACCGGCACCGGCCCTGGCGGGGTCCTCGCGGCAACAGCGGCCGGACCCTGTCGCTTGTCGGCTATCACCATGACGTGGTTGACCTGCGGGTCTTCTTCGACGACATCGCCGAATGGGGATGGCCCACCCAGCCACGTCGCCGGCTGCTGCTGGTGTCCGACATCCCCAAGCTCCCCAAACCGCTCCCGCGCGCCTTGCCGCCGGATGTCGACCGGACACTTATGGCTGCCGTCGCCGATCTCGATGACCCGCTGGTTCGCACCGGGCTGCTGCTCCTGCGTGCCACCGGTATCCGGATCGGTGAACTCCTCGATCTCCAGCTCGACTGTGTCATCGACGTGGACCAACACGGCCACTGGCTCAAGGTCCCGCTCGGGAAACTGGCGACCGAACGGATGGTGCCGCTCGAGCCCGACACCCTCGCGGTGCTCGATACCTGGACCCGGCAGCGCAGCACCCAGCGTGCCCTGCCCCATCCCGTCACGGGCAACCCTGCAGACTTCCTGTTCATCGAACACGGCCGTCGGCCCACCGGCCACCGGTTCCGTCAGGGCCTGCGTGACGCCGTGACCGCCGCTGGCCTGACCGGACCCGACCACACGCCGCTGCGGGTCACCCCCCACCAACTGCGCCACACATTCGGGACCACCCTGATCAACAACGGGATGTCGCTACCTGGACTCATGGCGCTGCTCGGACATGCGACCCCGGACATGACCCTGCGGTATGCCCAGCTCGCCAACCCCACCATCCGTGCCGCCTACCAGGACGCGATCGCCAAGACCCCTCTCGGCCGTGCCCTGCCCATCGCCGCGATCAACCGGCGACCCACCATCCCCGACCGAGTCACCTGGCTGCACCAGGAAATGCTCAAGACCCGCCTCGCGCACGGACTGTGCACCCGCGATCCTGCCGCCGGCCCCTGCCCCTACGCCAACATCTGCGAACAATGCGACAACTTCCAGCCCGCCCCCGAGTTCGCCGACACCATCGCGTCGCAACTCGACGACATCCGCCTCCTGCGCGACGACGCTAACCGCCGCGGCTGGCACCACGAGGCCGCCCGCCACGACCGTGTCGCCAACGAACTCCAACGCCACCTCCAACAACTGACACCGTAAGCCTGAGCGCATGGCGCGCACACCTCACCACCGAAGGCCGGTCAATCCGCAACACGTTCCGGCTTGCGTCGAAACGGGACTGGGATGCCATGGCACGTGATCTGCGACCGGTCTATACCGCACCGTCCGAACACGTCGCCAAAGAACGGCTCGGCGAGTTCAACGCCACCTGGAACGAGACCTACCCGGCAATCACCCGGCTATGGGAAAACGCCTGGACCGAATTCGCACCGTTCCTGGACTACAGCCCCGAGATTCGCCGGGTCATCTACTCCACCAACGCGATCGAGTCGCTGCACGCCAGGATGCGCCGAGCGACCCGAGCCCGCGGACATTTTCCCAACGAGCAGGCAGCACTCAAATGCCTCTACATGGTCGTACGTAGCCTCGATCCAACCGGACGTGGTAGAAGGAGGTGGATGAACCGCTGGAAGCCCGCACTCAATGCCTTCGCAATCACCTTCGAAGGCCGCCTGCTACCCGCAGGCAAATGACATGACGCCAGACCCGATACACCGTTTTTCGGACAGTCCCGAGCGGAGCACTTCGAGGAACTCGCGGGGTGCCAGGATCTTCACCTGGTCGACGTGTCCCAGGGTGAGGAGGTCCTGGTCGCCGCTGACGACGACGTCAGCGCGGGCTGCAAGGGCGGCTTCTATGAGCCGGTCATCGTCGGGTCACGGATGAGCTCGACGGCCTCCGTTGGGGTGACCACGATCACGGCGAGAGCCAGGGGATCGATGAGCTCGTCCGCGTCGCCGATGACCGCCTGGAGCTTGGAGTAGGCGAGCACGCGGCGTAGTCGTCGAGCAGGATCGGGGTGGTGACGAACTCGAACTGACCGGCCAGGGCGGCGTCCAACACGGCTCCCGGCGGGCCACCCCACCCGAGCCCTGACACGATGGTGTTCGTATCGAGGACCGCCCGGATCACGACACCTTCCGGGCCGCCTCGATCGCTTCGTCCACGGTGGCCGGGTCCAGACCAGCTTCAGCAACGCGTTCACGCACCTGCGTCAGACGGCAGCGCAGCTCGTCACGAGCCTCGGCACGCACCAGCTGTTGCAGCGATTCCCACTCGTCCCGATTGACCAACACGGCGACGGGGCGTCCTCGCTTGGTCAGCGAGACGGGCTCGGCCTCGCCAGCCACGTCATCGACAAGCCGGCCGAGCACGTGACGGCCAGGACTTCGCCCGACACGCCGACCCCCGCCAGACCCGCCGCTACAACCGCGCCCGCGGAGCCCTCGACCGCAACCCCACCTACATCGTCGCGACCCACCTCGCCGGAACGACCGGCGCCCGATGACGGCTCAGCGATGGTCACGGCTGCCGTGTCCCTACGCGGCAGCCGTGACTGTGAGTGCAAGCGTGGGTCCTCTCCAGCCCAGTCTGTCAGCCCAGCACCGATCCACGGATTGATCGACACTCCTCCGAATCGTCACGCGTACAGGAGGTAGGCGTGAAACGCTCGGGCTTTGCCGGACATGTTGGAGGTGTGGGCATCGCGCCGAGTCTGGTGGCGAGGCTGGCCCAGGAAGCCATTAGGGGTGAGGACGTGTCGATGAGCGGACGGCGTGAGCGCTTCGAGCGGATCTACGACTCGTGCCATGCGCCTGTCCTGGGTTACGTGCGCCGCCGCACTGCTTCGATCGACGATGCCCATGACGTGGTCAGTGAGATCTTCCTGGCGGCCTGGCGGCGACTGGACCAGATTCCCGAAGGCGACCGCGCGCGGCTGTGGCTGTTCGGCACGGCGCGGAAGGTGTTGGCGAACCATCATCGCGGTGGGCAACGTTCCAGGCGGCTGACCGAACGGATCCAGCGTGAGTCCGGACACGTTCGCGATCACAGCGACGTGGGTGTCGGGGCAGGTGAGACGGCACTGATCGCTGCGGCGTTTGGCCGGTTGAGCGAACCCGACCGGGAGGTCCTGATCTTGGCCGGATGGGAACAGCTCGATCCGGGTCAGATCGCCCAGGTGTTGGGGTGTACTCGGGCGAATGCTCGGCTGCGACTGCATCGTGCTCGCAGGCGTTTCGCGGCAGCGCTCGCCGACCAGGGGCTGGACCCGGCGGCGAGGCTTGGCGCCGATCGGTCACGACGAACATCTGTCCGTCCTGGTTCGGAGGAAGCGACATGAGGCACAGCCACCCCACCGATCACCACGTCCGCCAGCTGCCGCTGGTCACCGACGAGCAAGCCCTTGCCGAGACGGACAGTCACACTCGACAGGCATTGTTGGAACGGATCGTTGCCACGTCACCCGGAGGGAACGTCGGGGTGCAACGCAGCCTTCGGGCCCGGCGCGGCCCGCAGGCCCGGCGCCGCAGGGTCGTGTTGGTGGCCACGGTGGCGCTGACGAGTCTGGCGGCTGCCGGGTGGGCGGCGATGAGCCTGTTCGGCTCGAGCACCATGGTCGCGTGCCACACGCAGGGGGATCCGTCGAGCGGCATCGGGATCGATCTGGTCACCGGCGACCCGGTCGCGGACTGTGCGGTCGTCTGGGAGCAGGACACCGGCGAGCCTCCGCCCGAGTTGACGGCCTATGAGAACACGACGGGCGGGATCGCCGTGCTGCCAACCCAGGCACCGGTTCCCTCCGGCTGGCGGCCGCTCGCTCCCGGCGCCGCCCAGGACCCCCGGGTCATCGAACTGCGGATCGCGCTCGATGACCAGATAGCTGGCCTCCCCTCGGTCTGCATGGACGCCGGGGCTGGACGACAGTTGGCCGAACGCGAGCTCGCACGGCTGGGGCTGTCCGGCTGGTCGGTGATCACCCAGGACGGCGAGACCCAGGCGAACGACCGTTGCACGTACTTCCGGCTCGATCCCGCCCGGCCGAGCATCACCCTGTACCCACGTGAAGGCGTCGTGGCCCCCGATGACAGCCCACTGCCCCTCTACGCCGTCTACGCCCGCGACCTCGGACGTGTGGTCAGCGACAGTTGCCTCACGCTCGACTTCGCATCCGGGCTCGCCAGGGAGATCGCCCACGCGACGGGCGTCGCCGAAGGTCTGGTGGTCAACGAGATCGTTGACGTGGATGCGAGCTGCACCCGCGTCCACGTCACCGTGGCCGGCCGCATCGAGGTCCACCTCCGTGGACCGCACGCCACCGGATGACGTCGACGGCAACAGGTTGAGGTCCCCCGCCCCACGATGCCAGGTCTGAGGCGCGCACACGGTGGGCATCCGCCAGGGCAACCTGTCCACCGCTCCCGCGGACTCTCGGTTTCGATCATGTGCCGGCAGGGTTCACGACGTGGTCGTTACGGGTGAGGTGGCCACGAACGAACAGCCCGAGCTGGAGTTGACCCGGTTGGACGATCTCGATGTCCGCGAGAGCGGGGCAACTCCAGTCCCCACAATCCTGTGAGAACAGCTCCCGAAACGTCGCCACAACTTTGACCGAACCTGACCTCGGAGGTTGCGATGCCGCTCGAGGAGCTGCTTGTAAGTGGCCGGCCGGCTCCGATCGTTCGGTGGGGCGATCCGCTACTGCACCGTCCCGCAACTCGCGTGAGCGTGTTCGATGCCGACCTGTGGGATCTGATCGCGACGATGTTCGCAACGATGCGGGCAGCGCACGGTGCGGGACTCGCGGCCGTGCAGATCGGCGTGGATGCGGCCGTGTTCGTCTATGACTGCGACGACCACACCGGACGGCGGCGCCAAGGGCTGGTCTGCAATCCGACGTTGGCGCGGCTCTCGCAAACCGGTACAGACGTCGCTGACGAAGGCTGCCTGTCGCTGCCGGGCGCGTTCCTGCCTGTCACCCGCACGGACACGGCGGTGTGCCGCGGTCAGGATCAGTTCGGGCGGCCCATCACCGTTCGAGGTGCCGGAATACTCGCCCGGTGTCTGCAGCACGAGACCGAGCACGTTCAGGGTGCGGTGCTCGAGGATCACCTCACGTCGGCCGAACGCAGCGACCTGCGTCGTCAACACGAGCGTGTCGCGGAGCAGTACCCGACTCGATGGCCGGCACCGTAGCCTCGCAAGTCTCGTCCTGACCCCATGCGCCGCAGGGCGAGCACGGACGCGTTTGGTGCCTCTAAGTTACGGTTATCGGATAACCGTAACTTAGAAGAGGGTTAAGGAACGGTTAGGGCAGGTTGGCAGCCTGGCTGCCGTTGCTACGTTGCGGGCTCGGTGGTGGCGTCCACCCCCATGACGTGCCGCCGATCGGCCCCGAGGTCTGTCACCCCCCGTGCATCCTCGGGGCCTCACATTGCCTCATGCACGGTGGCGCGACGACGCCCTTGGCCTGCACCGCGGGCCAGGTGCGCGTGGTGTCGTCGGCTATTGGCTCCATCGAGCAGCGAAATTGCGGGTCATGTCGAGCACCGGTTCGACGTCGCCGTCGCGGAGCAGATCGATCGGTTCGCGCCCGTCAAACTCAGGCTGGGGACTGCGGAGGAACGACGCGATCGTCCACGGTTCGGTGACTGCTCCGGTGAGGATCTCGACGACGTCACCGACCCCGTCGAGCTGGGTTCGCCCGTCGAACTGGAACACCGGGTAGCCGATTCGGCCGGAACGCATCTCGAGTCGCAGCAGCCGCGGGTCTCGCTCGACCGTATCGATATCGGTGTCGAGGACCCGGGCCGTGTCTTCCGGTGTGTAGGCGGGTCCGAGTTGTGCGGCCCACGCGGCGTCGTCTTCAGCGTGCTTGTCGGAAATGGACATGAATCGGCCCCTCACGCGTGCGTCGAATGTAGCGATACAGCACCGACCTGAGGCATCGCATTCGCAGCCTTTCGATCCGCGAGCGCCAGCAGGGCGGCGAATTCGTGAGGCAGGTTGTGCGTGCTGCAACTAGGTTGTGGCAGGGAGCGGGAGGACAGGCGCCTGTGTGTGCCGGTCCGGGGGATTCGACATGGCAAGCGACGATGACGCTGGGCGTGGGTCGGCTAACGCGACGACTGGCCAGGTGGAGCTGAAGGGCTTTGCAGGGCTTTGGGCGGCGTTTCGTCGTCTGCCAACGTGGGGGCAAGCGATTGTGTGGCTGGTCGGGTGGCCGCTGCTCGCGGCGCTTGCGATCGTGCGTAAGCCCGGCCCGTCTGCGGTGCGAATCGCTGCCGCTGTCGCGGTGGCCGCACTCGCAACACCGGCCTGGGCGTCGATAGTGACCGGGGGCGGTGAACCGCCCCCGACCGCCGATGATCAACCGGTAGAAGCTACGGCCGATCCGGCGCCGACGCTCGCCGACGAACGCGACCGATCGGCAGATTCGACGGAACCGAGCGGCGATGCGGTCGAGGGCCGTGACGCGACCGACCTCGCAGATTCCAGCGACGGCGAAGCCTCCACAACTGACGAACTGTCGTCATCACTGCTCGTTGGTGGCACCCCTACTGGGGTGTCAGGGTCGCTCGAGGCGCACTTCATCGACGTGGGCCAGGCC
>JBJHDB010000079.1:0-7096 GCA_050486325.1 Nitriliruptoraceae bacterium
GCACCGACCGGGGCAGGGCGAGCCGGGGGCGTGGCATGCCGCGTTGAGCCCGAACATCCGCACCGTCGGGCTCGGGAAGGCTGCGGCCGATGAAACCGGCGGCCAGTCCGGCGATTCCGGCGAGTGTCAACGGCCCGTTGACGTCGGCGATCCAGGCGGCGGTGACGCCCAGCCCGGCGGCAAGCCCTCCCGCCAGCATGCCGATCCAGGCGAGACGGGCGTTGGCGGTTACCAGCGCGTGCGGTCGGTCGAGTGCGAGCGGCAGCAGCGAGTTCCGTGTGATGCCGTGCACCCGTGAGAGGACGAGCAGACCGAAGGCCGCCGGGAACAGCCACCAGGTGTCCGTTCGACCAACTAGGGAGAATGCGAGCAGACCGCGCCCGATCGCGGCGCCGACGAGGAGCCCGCGGGTAGCGACGGGTGCGCGGTCGAGGATGCGACCGAGTGTGGGCCCGATGATCGCGAACGGGGTCACCGTCAACAACAGATAAAGGGCGACGTTGCTCCGTGCCTGCGCAGAGGGCACCGAGAAGAACAGTGTCCCGGCAAGCCCGATCGCGACCAGTGTGTCAGCGGCGGTGGAGAACACCTGAGTCACGGCGAGGTTGCGGAAGCCGGCCCCGCCCGTCTCGAACAGCGACCGCACGCTTCCGGACAGTTTGGCGACCCCGGCACGTCCGGCGCCCAGCAACTGGTCCCTGCGCCTGGGAGCATTGGCCGGCGATGTGGTATCCGACGCAGGCCGGCTGGAAGAATCCTCGTGCTGTGCCGAGAATCTGTCCGCCTGGCTCATCGAGCAGCCTCCGCCCGATCGTCGCGTCGCCCGACCTGCTCCGCGGCGTTTGACCGTCACGATGTGTCGGTGCAGGGTCGGGATCGGGCACGCTACAGGCAGGCACGTCCCGGACGCATCGGCACGCACCCTACAGGCAGTAGGGTTGCAGCCATGACGACCACAGAGCCCACCGAAGAGCGCATGGCGCTCTACATCGACCACGAGAACGTCGCCATCGGCGCACGTGACATCGGGTACCGGTTCGACCCGCGTCCGCTGCTCGATGCACTTGCCGAACGGGGACGCCTGATCACCCGACGGGCGTACGCCGACTGGAACCTGTTCTCCGACGATCGGCGCGACATGGTCGACGCGAACGTTGAACTGATCGAGATTCCCCAGCGCAGTGATTCGGTGCGCAAGAACGCGGCGGACATCCAGATGGCCGTCGATGCGATGGAGCTCGCGCTGATGCGTGAGTTCGTCTCGACGTTCGTGATCGTGTCGGGCGACTCGGACTTCACTCCGCTGGTGAGCAAGCTGCGCGAGCTCAACAAGCGGGTCATCGGCGTGGGTATCAAGGGCTCCACCTCGGCGATGCTTCCCAAGGCGTGTGACGAGTTCCTGTTCTACGACCGGCTCGAGGGCATCCCGCTGCGCGAACAGAAGCGCGGATCGTCGAAGGGCCGGGCAAAGAAGAAGACGGCGTCGGGCAGTGCGGGTTCGGGAAGTGCCGGCGGCAAGAAGGCCTCATCGAAGCCTGCTGCCTCCGGATCGTCGCAGAAACAGGATCTGCGCAAACTGGAACGGGAGTTGACGCGGACGTTGGCCGGCATCCAGTCGTCGTCTGCTGGGCCTGTCCAAGCGTCGAACCTCAAACGCGCGCTGTTGCGAAAGGACCCGACGTTCACCGAGCAGGACTACGGGTTCCGGGCATTCCGCGAACTGCTGCGGCACCTGGCCGACCGCAAAGTGGTCACGCTCACCGACGGTTCCGCCCCGGGCGATCCCGAGGTGGACTTTCCTTCGGCGCCGCGTGACGAGGATGCCGCCTTCCACCTGTTGGCGGAAACGGTGGCCGAACTGATGAAGGAGCTAGGCGGGGATCCGCCGTTGTCCGGGCTGAAGGATCAGCTGCGCAAACGTGACCCGGACTTCTCTGAAAAGAGCCTCGGATACTCCGGGTTCCTGCAGTTCTGCAAGGCGGCGGTGGCCAAGGACGTCGTCGAGATGGACTGGGAAGAGGACGACCAGGAGTACTACCTCTACGTCCCGGAGACGGGGACTTCGGCCGGATAGCCCGGTCGTCTACCGGTTGGTCAGGCACCGCGGCCCGGCTCGATGACCTCGTCGACGAGTCCGTACTCGACCGCTTCGGCCGCGGTCATCCAGTAGTCACGGTCGGTGTCCTCACGGATCTGGTCGACCGACTTGCCGGTGCGTTCGGCGAGGATCTCGTTGATGCGCTCACGCATCCAGACGATGTTCTTCGCCTGGATCTCGATGTCCTTCGCCGTCCCGCGTGCGCCACCGAGCGGCTGGTGGATCATGATGCGTGCGTTGCTCGTTGACGAGCGGACTCCGGTGGCGGTCGCCAAAAGGAACGCACCGGCCGAGGCGGCCAGTCCGATGCAGCGCGTGTTGACCTTGCTGGTGAGCAGCTGGATCGTGTCGTAGAGCGCGAACATCCCAGTGATCATGCCGCCAGGCGAGTTGACGTACAGCGTGATGTCGCCGTCGCCGTCGGCGTCCAGCGCGAGCAGCTGGGCCACGATCGTGTCGGTGAGGTCGTCGTCGATCGCGCCCTTGAGGAAGATGATGCGCTGGTCGAACAGCCGGTCGAACGCGCGCCGTGAGCCGCCGAACAGGCGCTCGAGCTCGTCATCGGACACCACACGGCCTTCCGTTGTAGGTGCGGTGGCAACGGCGCGTGATGGTAGCGACGGCGTGACGGCGTACGGCGACGTTGAGCCGTGGCGACTGAGCACGGCCCCTTGGATGCGCCGCGACGGTACGTCGCTTGACCGTGCGCTGGTCGCGCAGCACACTCGCGCATAGAGTGAGTGCGCACGCAGACGTGCGTTGGACGCGTGCTGAGCCGTCGCCGACGGGGGCCGCAGGCCGGAGGGAGTCACGTGGCAGACGGTGATGCCCGTGCACAGCGTTCGAGTGGCTCCCGCACGTTGTCACGGGGCCTGGTTCTGCTCACCGCGCTCGGCAACCATGCCGAAGGCGCGACGGTGTCGGGTCTGGCCGAAGCGACCGGGCTCGACCGGGCTGTTCTCTACCGCCTGCTCGACACGTTGACCAGTGAAGGTTTCGTGACGCGGGACCCGGAGACCCGCCGGTACCGGCTTGGCCTGTCCATGCTGGAACTCGGGGTGCGTGCCGCGCAGGGGCTGGAGGTGCGCAGGCTCGCCGGGCCGCCGTTGCGCTCCCTGTCGGACGACACCAACGAGACCGCATGCCTGGCCGTGCGTGATCGCGAGGACCTGGTGGTCGTCGAGGTGATCGAGCCCGGAGACCGGTTCGTGCAAGTGAACTACCGGGTCGGCTTCCGGCATCCACTGGGTGTCGCCGCGCACGGCAAGGCACTACTGGCGTTCCTGCCCGAAGGTGCACGCAATCCCGATCTGCAGACAGTGCGCCAGCGGGGAGTGGCCTACACGCGTGACGAGTTGGAGCCTGGCGCATCGGGAGTCGCCGCTCCGGTGTTCGATCACACGGGCCGGGCGGTGGCCGCGGTGGGCATCGTGGCACCGACCGCGCGACTGCCCGAACCCGAGAACGTCGCGTTGCGGGTCCTTCGTTCCGCCCGCGAAATCAGCGAACGCCTGGGCTGGCGCCCACGGCGTGCGAGCTGATCGGCACGAGATCCCCTCGGGCGAGGAGTCAGGCGGTGGAGGCGCGGGAACTCGCCACGGTCGAGCTTCTCGGTGCGCTTGCCTACGGCCAGCTGCGTGCATTCGAAACGACGGCACGGGCAATACCGCATGCGCCGTCGAGCGCGGTCGGGGCCGAGATCGCCCGGTTTGCCGTCGATGAGCATCGACGCTTCACCATGCTCCATGGTGAGCTCGCCGTACGTACCCAGCTGCCCGCTGCGGTGATGGACCGACAGCGGTCCCAGTTCGACGAGTACTTCGACCGAGCCCCGATGACCGACTGGTTCGGGGTGTCGACTTTCTTCGCTCTGGGGCTTCCCATCGCGGCCGACTTCGGAAGGGCGATCGCCCCGTCGTTGGACCGCCGCGCCGGTGAGGTCGTCGTCGCGTCGTTGGATCGCGCCGAAGTCAGTCGAATCGCGCTCCAACGCCTTGCGGCGTTGCTGGAGACCGACGAGGACCGCGAACGGGCACGTGGACTCGCCGCAGATCTGCTCGGTCGCGCGCTGACCGGCTTCCGGCAGGTGATGGACGACACCGATGCGCTGGAGGTTCTGCTGGCATCGGGACCGCACGCCGGGGAGTCCGGCGAACGCCGCGTGAAGCGATTGGCGATAGACGTGCTCGATGGCCATCGGCGGCGAGTCGTCGAGCTCGGATTGGAGGACCTCGACGACGTCAGCTGACGCTGATACCAACCGTCGTGCTTGCAGGCGTGAATGCTGCCTCGCTAGCTGGAGCTCGGCACGCTGTAACGCGCCCTGAACGCGTCCAGATCGAGCGCTTCGAGGTCCTGTTCGAGCTGCGCGTGGAACTCGTCGGCCTGAGCCTCATCCGAGAAGCTCTGTGCCCACACGAGTGCGCCGGTGCTGATCACCTGCAACTGAACGTCGAACATGATGCCGTCGTATCCGCTGCGCTGGCCCGTCAACGCGCGGTAACGCTCGCTGGGAAGCGTGGGCTCGTCCACTCCGACCTCCGGGATCACGACCCGCCACACGGCCGGTCGACCGTGGTCCGACGCGGGGCACCGAATGTGCCGGCGCGGCTGCCATGACCCAACGTTAGCCGACCTTGCACAGCGTGAGGTCGACCACCGGAGCCGATTCGATCCACACCGATGCCGGTCCTGGGCAGGTCAGTGGTCAGTATTGGTGCTCCTCGGCGGGGAACGCACCCTCGGCGACCTCGGTCGCGTAGGCCTTGACCGCGTCGGTGATCACTGCGCGCAGATCCGCGTACTGCTTCACGAAGCGCGGCAGACGTCCGGTGGTCAGTCCGAGCAGGTCGTGCCAGACCAGCACCTGACCATCGGTGTGGGCGCCCGCGCCGATCCCGATGGTGGGTACCTCGATCGCGTCAGTGGCACGTTCGGCGAGCTCGGCCGGAATGCATTCGAGGACGATCGCGAAAGCCCCCGCGTCGGCGAGTGCGATCGCGTCGGCGAGCAGGCGATCTGCAGCCGCCCGCTCTCGCGCCTGGACCTTGAACCCGCCGAACTGGTTGACCGACTGTGGGGTGAGGCCGAGGTGACCCATGACGGGCACGCCGCGGTCGACGAGATACGCGGTCGTGTCGACCATGTCCCCACCGCCTTCCAGCTTCACCGCGTTGGCGCCAGACTCCTTGAGCACTCGGGTCGCCGCGTGAAACGCTTCGACCCGGCCAGCCTGATAGGTGCCGAACGGCAGGTCGGTGACAACCAGCGCGTGACGTGTGCCGCGGACGACCGCGCGGCTGTGGTAGATCATCTCGTCGAGTGTGACGGCGACGGTCGAATCGTTGCCGAGCACGACCATCCCGAGCGAATCGCCGACCAGTAGTACCGGCACACCGGCCTCGTCGAGGATGGATGCGGCGCTGGCGTCGTAGGCGGTGACCATCGCGAAGCGTTCACCGGCTTCTTTGGCGCGGCGCAGATCATGGATGGAGACGGGTCCGCGCCGCCCCGTCGCCGAAAGCGGCGAAGTCGAGCCGCCGTCCACGGTTGCATGGAAATTCACCCTGGGTCTCCTCCTGCCGGCCGATCATGTCGGTCCAGCGGTTGCTGCCCGGTGCGGGTGACAGTGTGCCCGCTCGACGTGTCGCAGGCACGTCGAGCGCGAAATGCGTCGCGCTGGCGCCGGACATACCGGCCATCTACGGCCTGGTCAGCGTCGGCACGGTTACCGTCTGCTCACAACGATCACCGAGATCACGGCCGACCATGACGACGGAGGTCAGGTGCGCACCGACCTGGTACTTGAAGGTGGCGGGGCCAAAGGGGTGGCGTTGACCGGAGCGATCGCGCGGCTGGCCGAACGTGGCTATCAGTTCGAACGCATCGCGGGAACCTCGGTCGGCGCGATCGTGGCCGCGTTGCTGGCTGCCGGAATGGCGCCCGATGCGCTCGAGGACAAGGCACGGCGCCTGGACATGGCCGACATCGCTCCGCCCAGCAGGTGGTCGCGGTTCGGCCGGTGGCCACGCAAGATCGCGGTGCTGTTCGAACGCGGAACCCACGACCATCGACCGTTGCGTGCATGGCTGTCGCAGCGGCTCGCCCGTTACGGCGTACGGACCTTCGGCGACCTGCGCCTGGACGACCCGGACAGTGCCCTGCCTCCGGAACGCCGCTACCGGCTGGTGGTGACCGCTGCCGACGTGACGCGCGGCCGCTTCGTGCGTCTGCCGTGGGATGCCGCCGAATACGGCATCGATCCTGACGAGTTGTCGGTCGTCGATGCGGTCGCCGCCTCGGCTGCGCTGCCGCTGGCGTTCGAACCCGTTCGCCTGCCGACCTCGACCGGCGACGAGGCGGTGCTCGTCGACGGCGGGCTGCTGTCGCGTTTCCCCATCGACGTGTTCGATCGCACCGATGCCCGGCCTGGGCGATGGCCGACGATCGGTGTCAAGCTCAGTGCGACACCCCAACCCGCGCCGGAGTTTGCCGTCGTCAACCCGATTCGTGGCCCCTGGTCGTACGTCAACGCCCTGTTGAGCACCGCAGTCGCATCGTGGGACGAACGGCACCTCGACGATCCGAAAGTGATCGGCCGCACGGTGTTCATCGACACCAGCGACGTGTCGACCCTCGAATTCTCGCTGCCCCGCCCGATGCGAGACGAGCTTGCCGATCGGGGCCGGGCCGCCGCCGATGCGTGGCTGGCGGCTCGCGACTTGGACAGCTGATCACGTTGGTCATGCCGTACCAGGGGACGACGGAGACACTGGCCAGGCGACACCGAGGAATGTGAGCGGCGTCAGCCTCGCCAGCCGCTGGTGATCGGCACCCGGCGATCGCGACCGAACGCCCGCGCAGTCACCTTCGGGCCCGGTGCGGACTGGCGCCGCTTGAACTCGGCTCGGTCGATCATCTGCACCACCTGACGCACGAGTTGACGTGGGTGTCCCTGGGCCACGATCGCCTCGATGTCGAGATCCTGTTCGACATAGG
>JBJHDB010000080.1:0-7068 GCA_050486325.1 Nitriliruptoraceae bacterium
TCGCGGTGAGGCCACGGCTCGGTCGGGACAAGCTCACTCATCGGATCGTGGACTCGATGCGCGCAACGCCGACACGAACGCCTCCTGGGGCACCTCCACCGCACCGATCGACTTCATCTTGCGCTTGCCCTCCTTCTGTTTCTCCAAGAGCTTGCGCTTGCGCGACACGTCGCCGCCGTAGCACTTCGCGAGCACGTCCTTGCGACGCGCCTTGATGGTTTCCCGAGCGATCACCCGCGACCCGATGGCCGCCTGCACCGGGACATCGAACATCTGGCGCGGGATGAGATCCTTCAGTCGTTCGACCATCGCACGACCGAACCCGTAGGCGTCCTCGCGATGCACGATCGCACTGAACGCGTCGACGGGATCCCCGTTGAGCAGCACGTCGACACGCACCAGGTCGGCCTCCAGGTACTCCCCGGACGTGTAGTCCAGTGAGGCGTAGCCACGCGACAGCGACTTCAGCTGATCGAAGAAGTCGGTGATGATGGCCGCCAACGGCAGGCGGTAGCGCAACTCGACACGTTCGGCCGTCAGATAGTCCATCGCGAGCATCGTGCCGCGGCGGCCTTCGCACAGCTGCATGACAGGCCCCACGTACGCCGACGGTGTGAGGATCATCGCATCGACGGTCGGTTCCAGAATCCGCGTGATCCGGTTCGGTGCCGGCAGATCCTGTGGGTTGGCGATCTCGACGTGAACCTCCTCGGTCGCTTCACCGATCGGCTCGAGTTCGACCCGGTATCGCACTGACGGTGCGGTGGTGACCAGCGGGATGTCGAACTCACGGTCGATGCGCTCGGTGATGATCTCGAGGTGCAGCAGGCCGAGGAAGCCGCAGCGGAAGCCGAAACCCAGCGCCGCGGAGGTCTCCGGCTCGTAGGTGAAGGACGCATCGTTGAGACGCAGACGATCGAGTGCGTCGCGCAGACGGGGGAAGTCGTCCGAGTCGATCGGATACAGCCCGGAGAACACCATTGCCAGCGGCTCGCGGTAGCCGGGAAGCGGCGCGACGTCGGCGGCGCCGCGGCCGGCCAACGTGATCGTGTCGCCGACCTTGGCCTGGCCGACGTCCTTGATCGCCGCCGAGAGCATCCCGACCTCGCCGACTCCCAGCGCGTCAATCGGCGTTTCCTCCGGTGCGTGGACCGCCAGGTCGTCGATCTCCCCTTCGAATCCGGTTGCCAACAACCGGATTCGGTCACCGGGTCGCAGCACCCCGTCGACTACCCGGAAGTACACCAGCGCGCCGCGGTAGGCGTCGTACACCGAGTCGAAGATCAGCGCTCTGGTCGGCCCATCGGCCACGCCTCGTGGCGGCGGCACCCGGTCGACGATCGAGTCGAGCACCGCTTCGACACCCTCGCCGGTCTTCGCGCTGATCCGCAGCACGTCCTCGGGCTCGCCGCCGATCACCGAGGCGATCTCTCGGGCCACCTCGTCTGGTCGTGCCGCGGGCAGATCGATCTTGTTCAGGACCGGGATTATCTCGAGGTCGGCTTCCAGCGCCAGGTACAGATTGGCGATGGTCTGTGCCTGCATCCCCTGGGCAGCGTCCACCAACAGCAGCGCGCCTTCGCATGCGTTGATCGCCCGGGACACCTCGTACGAGAAATCGACGTGCCCGGGGGTGTCGATCAGATTGATCAGGTACTCACCGTCGGCGCCACCAAGCGGCTGGTAGGGCATGCGGACGGTCTGCGCCTTGATGGTGATGCCGCGCTCACGTTCGATGTCCATCTTGTCGAGGTACTGCGCACGCATCAGCCGAGGGTCGACGAGCTCGGTCAGCTGCAGCATGCGGTCGGCCAGCGTCGACTTGCCGTGGTCGACATGCGCCACGATGCAGAAGTTGCGGATGCGTTCAGTCTGCGCGGTCACGGCGACGCCTGGCCTCCCGGATCTTCCGACCCATCCGAACGGATGGCCTCGACTCCCCCGCTACCGCGGTCGCACAAACCGGGGACGACGCCGCGGCCCGGAGGACGTCATCGAGTCTAGGGCCTTCCCGGACGGTCTTGAACGGCGACCGGCCCGGGCGACATGCACCGTCCCCGGCCAACATGCACCGTCCCCCGGCGACACCGGCCGACCGACGGTCAGTACCGTCGTCGCTCGCACGCCGCCCGTGGGGCGTCGCGCGAAACGCGCTTCACGCATCAGGAGTACCGCGGTGTCCTCTCCGATCGACGACGGTCCGACACCAGGCGACCCCGCGTCGGCGGGACCGCGTCCACCCGCCACCGCTCGGGACCTTGCGTGGGCCGTCGCAGCCACCATGCTGACGGTCGTGACGGGGGCACAGTTCGCCGCGCTGACCCTCGCACTGCTCCGCACCGACTCTCCGTTGTCCACTGGTGGAATGGTGCTCGGGTTCGTTGTCACCGTGGTGTGGCTGCTGACCATCAGCTGGCTGGTACTGGGTTGCTGGCGACGCAGTGTGTGGGGCTGCCCGTTCGAGCATGTGCCAACGGCGCTACCCGCCCGCCACTGCCCGCGACACCACATGACCGGCGACCCACCTGAGCGGGCCGAAGGCTGAACATAAGTGTTCGCCAACGCGACCTGCCCACGATTGCCGCAGGCACCGCGACGCTGGTACCGTGGATGCTCACGCCGCCGGCGTCACCGCGCGCCGCCCGGCTGCTCCCGGCAGACGCCGACGACGTCGCCGTCACGACACCGCCTCCTCGATGCCGAGGTGCGCCGTGTGCCGCTACGAACACCCGATTCGGCGACCACGTCACGTGCAGCCGACCCGAACGCAACGGACGAGACCGGACGTATGGCCAACATCAAGTCGCAGATCAAACGCAACCGCCAGAACGAAGTGCGCCGGGTGCGAAACCGCGCGGTTCGTTCACGCTTGAAGACACTTGTCCGGCAGTTCCGGGCCGCGGCCGATGCCGGTGACGCCCAGGCGGCGCGAGCCGCCTACGACCTGGCCGCACGCGAGCTCGACAAAGCGGCGAGCAAGGGTGTCATGCACCGCAACACGGCGGCCAACCGGAAATCCGGCATGGCCAAACGGCTCGCGTCGCTCTGAGCCGGGGGGACGTCTCACGCCCTCGCATCAGCCAGCGGTAGCCTCGCCGGACCGAGCCACCGCGGAGGTCGTACGTGGATGGGGGCGATCGTTCCGACGCCCACCGGCGGATCCTCACCGCACTCGACGCGATCCCGCACAGGCGCGACGGCACGCTGGCACGGTTCGCCACCGCCGTCCTGCGCCGGGTCGACGACAGCGAGCTCGAAGGAACCGACCCGAGCGCGGTCGCGCGCTGGCTCGCGAACACCTTCGAACGCCTCTCCTCCGCTGCTGACGACGGCACGGTCCGCGTTCACCATGCCGCGACCGGGCTCGACGGCCGGCGTCCGGGGCCGACCACGGTCGAGGTGACCACGGCCGACCGGCCATTCCTGCTTTCGACGATCACCGACGACCTCGAACGTGCCGGCCTTCGAATCACCCGGTCGTGGCATCCGATCATCGGCGTGTCACGCGACGAGTCCGGCAGCGTGGATGCGATCGTGCCTGCCCGCGACGCCGCCGAACGCATGGTCGTTCTCCATCTGGAACTCGACCGCCGACTCGACGACCGCGAGGCGAAGCGTCTCGCCGCACATCTGGAGGGCCTGGTCGTCGACGTGGTCAAGGCGACCGACGATTTCGACAGGATGCGCGAGCGCATCGTGGAGCTCGCCACGGAACTCCGGTTCGGAACCTGGACCGAAGCCGACCCCCACGAGACCGACGAGGTCGCCGAACTGCTCGAATGGGCACTCGACGACAATCTGATCCTGTTGGGCCTGCGCGAATACACGGTGACCGCGGACGACGACCCGACGGTTCGGGTCGTCGAAGGCTCCGGTCTGGGACTGTTGCGCGACGAGTCGACGTCGCGCTTCGCCAACGGCGTCCGCGTGGACGATCTTCCCGACGAGCTCCGTCGCCAGCTGCGCTCGGGTGAGCTGCTCACGGTGACGCGCACACGCCGGGTGGCGACCGTTCAACGGCGCGAGCGCATGCAGGTGATCGGCCTGACGCAACGCGACGCCGACGGGCGACCTCTGCACGAGGTCCGCATCCTGGCCCTGTTCACCCGGAAAGCGCTCGCCGAGCCGGTCGGCACGACTCCCGTGCTCCGGGGCAAGCTGCACACGATCCTCGAGCGTGAGGACGTGGTCGACGGTTCCCACGACGAGGCCACGCTGACCTCCCTGTTCCAGGCGCTGCCCAAGGACGAGCTGTTCCAGGCAGACGTGGACCAGCTCCACACACTGCTGGTCGGACTGATGCATGCCGAACAGCACGGCGAGACCCGCACTCTCGTCCGGGAGGACCCGCGCACCCAGTCGGTGTCGATCGTGGTCGCGGTACCACGGGACCGGTACGGGCCATGGCTTCGCCAACGCATCCAGGACCACCTGGCGGCGCGTTACCAACCGCAGCGCACGGACGTCGAGCTGTCGCTGGGTGACAGCCACGAAGCCCTTATGCGGTTCCTGCTGCACCTCGACGGCCCCATCCCGCCCGTGGCCACGACCGAGCTGCGCACCGAGATCCGCAATCTCGCCAGGTCCTGGCTGGACGAAGTGATCGTGCACATCAGTGAGCGCGTCGACGATCCCACCCGGGCCAGCGCACTCGGACGTATCGCCGCCCGCCTTCCCGCCGGGTACCGCGACACCGTCGGGGTCGATGACGCCTTCGCCGACGTCCTCCTCCTCGAGCGACTGGTCGCCACCGACGCATCCATGGTCGTCGAGCTCCGTTCAGGGAGCACCGAGTCGCTGGCACGTGTGCGGGCGGCACGCCGGGGGGAAACACTCGAGCTGTCCGCCTTCATGCCGGTGCTGGAGAGCCTTGGGCTCACCGTCGTCGAGGAGCTCCCCCATCGACTCACCGCACCAGGCGAGGCGATCCACCTGCACGACTTCGGGGTTCGTGCGGCATCGCTCGAACCCGGACGCGACGGTGAGCGGATCGCCGCGGCGATCCTTGCGGCGTGGGACGGCCACCTCATCGTCGACGGGATGAACGCATTGGTGCTCGTCGCCGGCCTGCCATGGCGGGACGTTTCGGTGCTGCGTGCCTACCGACGGCTCCGCCGCCAGGTGGGCACCACCTTCAGCTCGGAGTACGTCAACCAGACGATGGTGGCCAACCCGGATGTCGCACGGGCGCTCATCGCCTATTTTCACGCCCGATTCGACCCGGAACTCGACGCCGACCGGGAAACCCAGGACGAAGCACGCGAACGTGCACTGGCCGCATGCGACCGGCTCGACCGGCTCGACCACGACCGGATCCTTCGCGGCGTGCTGGAACTCGTCGACGCGACCGTGCGTACCAACGCGTTCCTGCCTGGAGCGGTCGCAGACGGCACCGACGAGCCCTACCTGGCGTTCAAGCTCGACCCGTCACGAATCGGCGACGTGCCCGCACCTGCGCCCTACCGGGAGATCTTCGTCCACTCGCCGAGGGTCGAAGGCATCCACCAACGCTACGGCCCGGTTGCCCGTGGAGGACTGCGCTGGTCCGATCGCCGCGACGACGTGCGTACCGAGGTGTTCGACCTCGTCAAGGCGCAGGTGCTCAAGAACGCGTTGATCGTGCCGACCGGCGCCAAGGGCGGTTTCGTGGTCACGCGAGAGCCCGACGACCCCGCAGCATTGCGTGACGAGGTTCGACGGCAGTACGTCACCTTCATCCGTGGACTGCTGGACGTCACCGACGACCTGGACGGCGACCGGATCGTCACCCGGCCCGGCGTGCGACGCCACGACGGAGACGATCCGTACCTCGTCGTCGCGGCCGACCGAGGCACCGCGGCGCTGTCGGACACCGCCAACGAGGTGGCCCGACGCTACGGATTCTGGTTGGACGACGCGTTCGCCTCCGGCGGATCCAACGGCTACGACCACAAGGCCTTGGGGGTGACCGCTGCCGGTGCATGGCTGTCGGTGCGCCGGCACTTTCGCGAGCTGGGCATCGATGTCCAGACCGAGCCGGTACGCGTGGTGGGCATCGGTGACATGTCGGGTGACGTGTTCGGCAACGGCATGCTGCGGTCGAAGGCGATCAAGCTCGTCGCCGCGTTCGACCACCGCGACATCTTCATCGACCCCGACCCTGATCCCGAACACGCGTGGAACGAACGCCAGCGGCTGTTCGCGCTGGCGCGATCGTCCTGGCAGGACTACGACCGTGGTGCGCTGAGCCCCGGCGGCGGGATCTTCCCCCGGTCCGCCCGCCAGGTCGAGCTGTCCCCACAGGCGCGCGAGGCGCTGCGCATCGACCGGGAGCTGGTGACCCCGCCAGAGCTGATCCGGGCGATCCTGCGTGCGCCGGTCGACCTGCTGTTCGCCGGCGGGATCGGCACCTACCTCAAGGCGTCCACGGAGCGCCACGAGGACCTCGGCGACCGCGCCAACGACGAGTTGCGCGTCGACGCCGACGAAGTGCGCGCGCGGGTGATCGGCGAAGGCGCGAACCTGGCGATCACCCAGCGTGGCCGCATCGAATACGCGCGACGGGGCGGCCACTGCAACCAGGACGCGATCGACAACGCGGCGGGAGTGGCCACCTCCGACGTCGAGGTGAACCTCAAGATCCTGCTGTCCGATGCGACCGCCCAGGGCCTGATCATCCGGGACGAACGTGACGCGTTGCTTGCCGAGCTCGCCGACGACGTGGTCGAACTGGTGATGCGCACCGTCGACCGGCAGTCGGCGGGCCTGGCCCGTGAAACGCTGCGGAGCCCCGCCCGACTCCACGCCTACGACCGCCTGATGGACCGGCTGGCCGAAAGCCACGGGCTCGACCGGGACGTCGAGGTGCTTCCGGACGGCCACGAGCTGCAGGAGCGGGCCGAAGCCAGTGGCGGCCTGACCCGGCCGGAACTCGCCACGCTCGTCGCTTGGGCCAAGCGCGAACTGAAGGAGCAGCTGCTCGACGATGCGCTGCTCGACACCCCACTGCTGCTCGATGCCATAGACGACCAGTTCCCGGCGAGCGTCGTCGCACGGTTCCGCGATCAGCTCGCCGGCCACCGCCTGCGG
>JBJHDB010000081.1:0-7033 GCA_050486325.1 Nitriliruptoraceae bacterium
ACACCCGTCTTGTGTCGCCGCTCTAGGGCGCGTCCGACGCGCGTCCGGCGCGCGTCAGAGATGCCCCAGATGCGCGTCAGACGCTCGTCGCGGCCAGCAGTCCGACCACGGCCAGGGTGAGTGAGGCGGCACCAGCCGCGATGAACGCCCGCACCCCACGCCGGCCGATGGCCTCCAACGGCGTGGCCAGCCCCAGCCCGGCGACCGCGATCAGAATCATCCAGCCCGACACGCGACCGAGCGTGTCCGCCACCGCGACATCGATGACGCCGAACGTCCGCAACGCGGAGACGGCGAGGAAGCCGATCACGAACAGTGGCACCGTGCCCCGGAGTCGAACGCGGTCAGCGGATGAGCGAGGCCAGCCCACCGCAACGACTGGAAGCACGACCACGAGGGCCGTGTTGCGTATCAGCTTGACGATCACGGCCGTGTCCCGAGCCGCCTCGGAGTAGGCGGCGCCGGCCGCCACGACCTGGCTGGTGTCCTGCACCGCGAGGCCGACCCAGACACCGAACGCTGTGTCGGACAGTCCGAGGATGGCCCCGACCAACGGATATACGAGCACCCCGAGGGTTCCCCAGACGGTGATCGCGGTGACCGCGACACCAACGTCCGCTGGGCGGGCCCGGATCACCGGGGAGGTCGCCATGATCGCCGAGTTCCCACAGATTGCCGAGCCGACCCCGAGCAGCACGGAGCGTTCCGCGGAGATGCCCAGCGCGCGCGCAACGAGGGCGGCCACCGCGAACCCCGCCACCAGCACCAGCGCGACCATCACCGCGACACGGGCACCGAGCGTGACGATCTCGTCGAGCACCACCCGGGCACCGAGCAGGACTACGCCGGTACGCAAGACCTGGCGCGTCGCCACCAACACACCTGGTGCCATGACCGGGCCAGGCAGGAACCGGCCGGCGACGATGCCAACGATCAGCGCCACCGCAACCGCGCTGATCGCCGCGGGGAGCCACGAGGCGACCAGCACGGCGACAACGGCGACGAGTGCCGCAGCCGTCAGGCCGGGGACGGTCCTGGCCAGCCCGGGGACTGTCAGCAATCCGGAGGGAGCCCTGATCGTTCCACTCCTCGAATCGGTCACCGCACGTGGATGCTCTACGATGAGGACACCGGACGCGACCACGTGGTGCGCTCCCGCGACCGTCGGGTCACCGTCGCGAATCCACGGCCGCCGGGTTCCCGAACGGTAGGCCGTCGACCGTCCGTCCGGCGCCATCGACCTCCGGAGACCCTCATGAGCAGCAACAGCTACGGCAGTCGCAACACGTTGACCGTCGGTGACACCAGCTACGAGATCCACCGGCTCGACGCCGTCGACATGGACCTCGCTGCACTGCCGTACTCGCTGAAGATCCTGCTCGAGAACCTGCTGCGCAACGAGGATGGTCACGCGGTCACCGGCGACGACATCGCGTCGTTCCTGCGTTGGAGTCCCACCGAGACACAGGAACTCGAAACGCTGTTCTCGCCGGCGCGGGTGCTGCTGCAGGACTTCACCGGAGTGCCCTCGATCGCGGACCTGGCCGCGATGCGTGACGCCGTCGCCGCGCGCGGCGGCGACCCGTCGATCGTCGAGCCAAAGGTGCCCGCAGACCTCGTCATCGACCACTCCGTGATCGCGGAGGTCGCCGGTCTGCCCGACGCGTTCGAACGCAACGCCCAGATCGAATTCGAACGCAACATCGAGCGCTACCGGTTCATCCGCTGGGGCGCGGCGGCTTTCAAGGGTCTGAAGGTGGTGCCGCCGAGCACCGGGATCGTCCACCAGATCAACCTGGAGTACCTCTCGCCGGTCGTGTTCACCGACGACGAGGGCCGCGCCTACCCCGACACGCTGGTCGGCCTGGACAGCCACACGCCGATGATCAACGGGCTGGGTGTGCTGGGCTGGGGTGTGGGCGGCATCGAGGCCGAGGCCGCCATGCTGGGCCAGCCCATCTCGATGCTGCTGCCCGAGGTCGTGGGCATGAAACTCTCCGGTGAGCTTCCCGAGGGCACGACGGCGACCGACCTGGTCCTGACGATCACCGAACTGCTGCGTGAACACGGAGTGGTCGGCAGATTCGTCGAGTTCTACGGCCCCGGTGTCGCCGAGGTGCCGGTCGCAAATCGCGCCACCATCGGGAACATGTCTCCCGAGTACGGCTCGACGGTGGCGATATTCCCGATCGACGACGCCACGCTGCGCTACCTCGAACTGACCGGTCGACCGGCGGACCGCATCGCCCTCGTCGAGGCATACGCGAAGGAACAGGGCCTCTTCCACGACCCGACGGTCACCCCCCGCTACTCGCAGCAGCTCGAGCTCGATCTGTCGACCGTCGTTCCGAGCCTCGCCGGCCCAAGTCGTCCACAGGACCGGGTGGCGCTGACCGCCGCCAAGCCGGCGTTCCGCAGCGCCGTGAAGCGGTTCGTCGATCCCGACACTCCGGTCGCCAAGAAGCCGGCCGACCCGGCGCTGAACGGGACCTTTCCCGCAAGCGATCCACCGTCGGGCAGCAGCTCGCGCGATCCCGGCAAGGATGCCCCGGTCACGCTGCCCCCGGTCGAGGACCGCGTGCACGTCGAGGTTCCCGTGACCCTGACCGACGGCACGACCACGACCCTCGACCACGGTCACGTGGTGATCGCGGCGATCACCAGCTGCACCAACACCTCGAACCCGCAGGTGATGCTCGCCGCGGGATTGCTCGCGCGCAACGCCATCGAGCGGGGGCTGACCAGCCAGCCGTGGGTCAAGACCTCGCTCGCGCCGGGCTCGAAGGTCGTCATGGACTACTACGAGCGTGCCGGGTTGATCCCGTATCTCGACAAGCTGGGGTTCCAGCTCGTGGGCTACGGCTGTACGACCTGCATCGGCAACTCCGGGCCGCTCGACCCGAACGTGTCGCAGGCGATCCAGGACAACGACATCGCGGCCGTGTCGGTGTTGAGCGGCAACCGCAACTTCGAGGGGCGCATCAACCCGGACGTGAAGCTGAACTACCTGGCTTCTCCGCCACTTGTCGTCGCGTACGCGATCGCCGGGACGATGGACATCGACCTGTTCAACGAGCCACTCGGTACCGATCCCGACGGCGCGCCGGTGTACATGCGTGACATCTGGCCCACCTCCGCGGAGGTCGAAGAGCTGATCAGGGAAACCGTCCGCTCCGAGATGTTCCTGGAACGCTACGCCGACGTCCACATGGGTGACGAGCGCTGGCAGAGCCTCGAGATCCCATCCGCCGACGCGTCGCCGTGGGATCCGAGCTCGACGTACGTGCGCAAGCCACCGTTCTGGGAAGACATGCCCGACGAGCCCCAGCCGGTCACCGACATCGCCGGCGCCAGGGTGCTCGCGGTGCTCGGTGACAGCGTCACGACCGACCACATCTCCCCTGCTGGGTCGATCGCGGCCGACTCGCCGGCCGGCCGGTGGCTCACCGAGCACGGTGTGGAGCGCGCCGACTTCAACTCGTACGGCTCGCGACGGGGCAACCACGAGATCATGATGCGCGGCGGGTTCGCCAACATCCGGCTGCGCAACAACCTGGTCCCCGGCGTCGAGGGCGGATACACGGTGACGTTCCCCGACGGCGAGCAGACCACGATCTTCGACGCCGCGATGCACTACCAGCAGCGGGGTGTCCCGCTGGTCGTGCTCGGCGGCAAGGAGTACGGATCCGGTTCGTCACGGGACTGGGCGGCCAAGGCGCCCGCCCTGCTCGGCGTCGAAGCGGTGATCGCCGAGTCGTTCGAACGCATCCACCGGTCGAACCTGATCGGCATGGGCATCCTGCCGCTGCAGCTGCCGGCCGGCGAGACGGTCGACTCGCTGGGCATCGACCCCGCACAGACGATCGACGTCGTCGGCCTGGCCGGTGAAGAGATGCCCGCCGAGGTGACCGTTCGCGCCGGTGAGGTGGAGTTCACCGCCACGGTGCGCATCGACACGGCGCTCGAAGCCGAGTACTACCGCCACGGCGGCATCCTCAACTACGTCGTGCGGCGGATGCTGGCCGAGGCCTGAGACGAGCCCGGCGGATCGCCTTGCCGTCCGGCGGGCGTTCAGGTGGTGACGAGCTGTGCGAAGCGTTCGGCGTCGATGTTGCCGCCGGACAGCACGATGCCGACACGCCGGCCGGACACGTCGATCCGGCCGGCGAGCACCGCGGCGAGTGCACACGCTCCGGATGGCTCCACGACGAGCTTGAGCCGTTCGAACAGCAGGCGCATCGCCGTGACCATCTCGTCGTCGGTGGCGACGACCACCTCGTCGACCCGGCGGCGGTTGACCTCGAAAGTGCGTTCGCCCGGCATCTGGGTCTGCAGCCCGTCGGCAATGGTTCGGGGAACCCCGCCACCGACCCGGTGACCCGCCGCGAGTGAACGTCGGGTGATGTCCCGTACCGCGGGCTCGACCCCGACCGCCCGGATGTTCGGGTCGATGCCCTTCACCGCGGTGGCGCACCCGGCGATCAGCCCGCCACCGCCGATCGGCGCGACCAGCACGTCCAGACCGCCGGCGTCCTCGACGAGCTCCAGGGCGAGGGTTCCCTGCCCCGCCATGACCAGATCGTCGTCGTATGGCGGAACCAGGGTGAGCCCCTCTTCGGCGGCAATCTCGCCACCCGCGACCTCACGGTCCTGGGCGTACCGATCGAAGAACCGGATCTCCGCGCCGTAGCCGCGCGTCGCCGCGACCTTGACACGCGGGGCGTCCTCAGGCATCAGGATGGTCGCTGGTATCCCGTGCAGCCGGGCGGCCAACGCGACCGCCTGGGCGTGGTTGCCGGACGAGAACGCCAGCACGCCCCTGCTGCGCGCATCCGGAGCGGTGTTGGCGATCCGGTTGTAGGCGCCGCGGAACTTGAACGCGCCGACCCGTTGGAACGATTCGGCCTTGAGGTACACGCGTGCGCCGAGGCGGTCATCGAGCGTCGTCGAGGTGACGACGGGAGTTCGGTGCGCGACGCCGTCGATGGTGCGTGCAGCCGCACGGACGTCGTCGAGCTCGATCATCAGTGCGACCTCCGGGCACGGCGCTCCATGTCCCGCCATGTTGCCATACGGCGACATCGCCCGATCGCGGTCACTCTACGTGGTGTAGTATCAACAAATCGTCAACAACAGGGGCGGGGCAGTCGTGAACGACCAGCACGAGCGGCGCTCGGTCGACGAACGTCGCGAGCAGCTGATCGACGCCGCAATCGACGTGCTCGCGACCGACGGCCTCGCTGGTACCACGACCCGTCGCATCACCGAACACGCGGGGGTCGCACTGGGCGCGTTCCACTACGCGTTTCGCAGCAAGGACGACCTGCTGCGCGCGGTCATCGAACGGTTCTCGGCCGGCATCACCGCGGTGCTCGACCAGGCCGCGGCCGAACCCTTCGACACCGTCGAGGTGCTCACAGAGCGGGTGATCCGCGGCTACTGGGCGTTCGTCGAGGAGACCCCGCAGCTGCAGCTCGCCCAGTACGAGCTGACCCTGTACGCGTTGCGCAACCCCGATCTTCGCGAACTCGGCGAGCTGCAGTACACCCGGATGAGCGATGCGGTCATGTCCGTGCTCGGCCGGGTTCCCGGTCTCGTGGAGGGCCAGGAGCGCGAGGACCTCGCCCGCTATCTGGCCGCGACGATGGACGGCCTGATCCTGCAGCACGTCGTCCAGCGCGACGACGTCGCCGCCCGGCGCCGGCTCGAGCTGTATCTACGCTCGATGCCGGGCCTGATCGACGCCGTCGTCACACCGGTCACGCAGGAGAGCGGCGGCTTCGTCACACGGGAAGGTGGCAGCTGAACCCTCCCGCGGTCACGCCGGGAGCGATCAGCGGGGCAGCGACCACCACCCGTTCGTCGCCGGTCGTGCGACGCACACCGACACCGTGGACGTCGTTGATCACCTGACCTTCGGCGTCGGTCACCTCGGCCGGGTTCAGTCGCGCCACGTGCTCGCCGGTCGCAAGGTCGACGACGAGCAGGCCAGGCTGTGCTCCCACCGCGACGTGGGGGTCACCGGAGAGCGGATTGGGGCCCCGCTGGGTGATGTAGGCGAACCGTCCGTCGGGAGAGAAGTCCAGGATGTCGGGAGTGTCTCCCGCGTCGATCGTCCCGATCACCTCGAAGGTGTCCGCGTCGATGACCTGACCGTCGCTGGAACCCCGGTTGACCTGCCAGAACGCATCACCGTCGGGGGTGAGGCGCACCCCGTGGGCGTCCACGCCGTCCGACGACGAGGCTTGGAGCAGCTCGAACGACGTCGTGTCGAACACGTACCACTCGCCTTCGCCGTCATCGATGTCGGCGCCGAAGATGCCCGACCAGTTGGCCACGGAGCGGGACTGGTCCGTGGTGAACCCGATGCCGCAGTTCGCACGGACCTCTCTCGGATCCCAGGCGTGCACGACCTCGGCCGTATCCGGATCGAAGACGAACAACCCACCCTGTTCGATGCCCGGCCCGAGCGTCACCCACGCACGGCCGTCAGCGTCGTAGTCGTGGCACACCGGTGAGTAAGACGGCCAGTCGTAGCCCGTGCCGGCGAGCAGCGGTTCGACGTCGACGGTGCGCCCGACGGCGAACACGGGCTCGTCGGCGTCGAGGTCGAGTGGGATCTCGACCAGCTGCTGCGCGCCGATCGCCGCCACCCACACGGCGCCGTCATCCGGGGTGACCGCGGCCATGTGACTTCCGCCACCGGTGGACAGGACAGCGACGACCTCACGCTCGACCGCGTCGATGACGATGGTCGCCGCGCCCGCGGTCGCCGCGACGAACGCGTAGCGGTCCTGCGAGTCGAAATCGATCATGTGTGGGACGGTGCGGCCCGCCTCCGGGTCGAATCCGGGCTCGATCGCGCGCAGGGCGGCGGGGCTGACGTCGATCACGGCAACCTGGTCATGGTCGGCGTCGTAGACGTGGATGCGGTCGGTGCCCTGATCGAGCGACCAGATCTCGTGCTCATCGGATGTGCTGCCGCCGGTGAGCGCGAAGGCGATGCCCGTGATCACCGCAAGCCCGACGACGA
>JBJHDB010000082.1:0-6988 GCA_050486325.1 Nitriliruptoraceae bacterium
CCTCGGAGCCGCCTCGGTGTCGTGGGTGTTCATCGTCAGCGCCACGACCACCGCCGACGGGGTCGTGCGGTTCTTGTCGATCAACCTGTCACTGGTGGCCGCTGCGCTCGTCGTGCGCTGGTTCGTGCCGCTGCTGCCGTCAGCTAAGACGCTCGACGGCCTGGCGCACCGAACGATTGCGTTCGCGTTCGTGCTCTGGACGGTGGGGACCATCGCCGGTGCGATGTGGGCCGAGCAGAGCTGGGGCCGGTTCTGGGGCTGGGATCCCAAGGAGACCGGGGCGTTTCTGACCTGGGTCGCCTACGCCGGCTATCTCCATGCCCGCGCGACCCGCGGGGTTCGAGGGCGGCCGGCGGCGTGGATCGGGATCGCGGCATTCGTGATCCTCATGGCCACCTACCTGATCGCCAACTACGTGATCGTCGGTCTCCACTCGTACGCGGGCTTGTGACCCGTTCGCGCCACCCGTACCTGTACCCGTACCCGTGGCGGTGACGCCCACTCGGTCGGTGCGTCTAGCCGCGGCCCAGGGCTTGAACGGCAAGTTCGGCGAGCCGGGTCCGATCGGGTTTGCCGAGCGGAGTTCGGGGGATCGCATCGGTGAGGATCAGGTGCTGCGGGGCGTGCCACGCCGGCAGTGACCGGCGGACGTGGGCTCGCAAGTCGTCGAGGTCGAGGTTGCTGAGCTCCGTCGGCACACAGACGGCGACGACGATCTGTCCCCACTCCGGATCCGGCCAGGGCAGCACGGTCGCATCGTGGACCGACGGGTGGTGACGCAGAACCTCGGACAGCGGTGCCGCGGGAACGTTCCTGCCGCCGGTCACGATGATGTCATCGATGCGGCCGAGCACCTCGAGCCGGCCGTCGGCGTCCAGCCTCCCCACATCACCGGTGGCGAACCATCCTTGGCTGTCGCAGGAGGACCGCCCGTTGCGCAGGTCGTCGAGGTAGCCGGTGAACAGCGTGGGACCACGCAGCCGGATCCGACCGTCGTCCCCGATAGTGAGCTCGACACCGTCGAACGGGAGCCCGTCGTATACGCAGCCGCCGCAGGTCTCGGTCATCCCGTACGAGCAGATGAGCGGCGTCCCCACCGAACGTGCCGTCTCGAGCATGCCGGATTCGGCCGGTCCGCCACCGACCAGAACGCTGCGCCAGCTTCGCAGGCTTTGAGGCGCGGATTCGAGCAGCCGCCGCAGCTGCGTGGGCACGAGCGAGACGTGGTCGCCCTCGGCCCGGACGAGCGCGCCGGTGTCACCCGGGTCGATGATCTGCGCTTCGGTTCCCGACCGCGCCGCGCGCAGGAGCACGAGGAGGCCGCCGATGTGGTGGACAGGGAGCGCGCAGACGAACACCTCACCGGACCTGGCGCCAAGTCGTTGCACGCTCGCCTCGACCCCTGAGCGCAGCGCTTCGTGGCTTATCACCACCGCCTTGGGCATGCCGGTCGATCCGGAAGTGGCCATCACCAGAGCGGTCCCGTCAGGCACACCATCGGACGTTTCACGCGCGACGACGCGGTCGTCGTCAGCATCTCCGTGGACCACCCGTGCGGGCCGGGTCACGTCGAGCAGGCGGTCGTGTGCCGCGCGGTCAGCGGCCGACGTCGGCGGTGGCCAGGCCAGCGGCAGAACCGCGGCGCCCTGCTCCCACTGTGCGGACAGTGCCGCCAGAAGGCGTCTTGGCGGGACCTGGACCGCCACGATCGGGGACGTCACGTCTGCCTCGCTTCACGACCTCGTCGCCACGGTCGTCGCACGGTGGCCGCAGGGCCGCTGTGTGTCGGGCTGCTTCGTTGTGAACCCTGCCGGAAAGGGCTTCGCTAGCGTACGCCGGGTCCGGTCGTGGTCGGCCGTGACTGGTGCCGCGAGGAGGGTGTGGTGGTCTCGGAGCTGTTCGACGCTTCGGCGTGGCACACCGTCGACGGCTTCGACGACCTGACCGACGTGACCTACCACCGTGCGATCGATCAGCCGACCGTGCGTGTCGCGTTCGATCGCCCCGAGGTGCGAAACGCCTTCCGGCCGCGCACCGTCGACGAACTGCACCGCACCCTCGAACACGCCAGGACCCAGTCCGACATCGCCTGTGTTCTGCTCACCGGAAACGGGCCGTCACCGCGAGACGGCGGATGGGCGTTCTCTTCGGGTGGGGACCAGCGGATCCGTGGCCGCGACGGCTACCGGTACGTCCCGGACGACGCGCCGGGCACCGGCCACGACGGGTCGTCCCCGGGAAGCGACGATGCCTCCCTCGGCCGGCTGCACATCCTCGAGGTGCAGCGCCTGATCAGGTTCATGCCCAAAGTCGTCATCTGCCTCGTGCCCGGCTGGGCGGCCGGAGGGGGCCACTCGCTGCACGTGGTGTGCGACCTGACCCTGGCCAGCCGCGAGCACGCGCGGTTCAAGCAGACCGACCTCGACGTCGCGTCGTTCGACGGCGGGTTTGGCTCGGCCTACCTGGCCAAGCAGATCGGCCAGAAGTTCGCCCGTGAGGTGTTCTTCCTCGGCGAGACCTACGACGCCGAAGCGGCCCACCGGATGGGCATGGTCAACGCGGTCGTCGCACACGACCGCCTCGAGCAGGTCGGCCTGGAGTGGGCGGCGAAGGTCGGCGGCAAATCGCCCACCGCGACACGCATGCTCAAGCTGGCACTCAACATGACCGACGACGGACTGGTCGGCCAGCAGCTGTTCGCCGGTGAGGCGACCCGGCTCGCGTACATGACCGACGAAGCCGTCGAAGGCCGGGACGCCTTTCTCGACAAGCGCGCACCCGACTGGTCCCGCTTCCCCCACCACTACTGAGGACCGCCGGTTGCACTGGACCATCGAAGCCGCACGTCCGCGCACCCTGCCCGCTGCGATCGCCCCTGTGCTCGTGGGAACCGCCGCCGCGCACCGCGCGCTGGTCGAGCTGTCCGCACACCGGTTCGTGTTCGCGCTGCTGGTCGCGCTGGCGTTGCAGGTCGCCGTCAACTACGCCAACGACCTGTTCGACGGCGTGTCCGGTGTCGACACCGACAGCCGTGTCGGGCCACGGCGGGTCGTGGCGGCGGGACTGGTGTCGCCGACCGCGATGGCGGCAGCGACCGGTGTCGCGCTCGGCGTCGCCGGCGGGGCCGGGCTGGCGCTCGCGTGGATCGTGGGCACCGAACTGCTCGTCGTCGGCGCGGTAGCGATCGTCGCTGCGCTCGGATACTCGGGCGGACGTCGCCCCTACGCATCGTTGGGGCTCGGCGAAGTCAGCGTCTTCGTGTTCTTCGGGCTGGTTGCCACGGTCGGCTCACAGTACGTCCAGGACGAGTACGTCGGCGGGGTCGCCGTCGCCGCAGCTGTCCCGGTCGGCGCGATCGCCGTGGCGCTCCTCGTCGTCAACAACCTGCGTGACATCGGCACCGACACACGGGCCGGCAAGCGGACCCTGGCGGTTCGGCTCGGCCCGGCTCGAACCCGTCTCCTGTACCGGTGCCTGCTCCTGTCCGCGGCCACGTGGGTGGTGCCTGTCGCGCTGGCCGCCGCGTCGCCGTGGCCGCTGGCTGCGCTCGCCGCCGTACCGCTGATCGTCACCGCCGAACGTCGGGTCGCGGTCGGTGATGGCGCCGAGCTCGTCGGCGCGCTCGAAGCGACCGCACGGGTCCATCTGGTCTTGGCGGTGCTGCTGGCAGCCGGGTTGGTCCTCCCGGCCTGGCCGTGACCGCTTCCGCGCTGCCGGGGCTGCTGGAGCTCGTGCCGTTCCAGGTGGCGATGAACGTCCGCTTTCGCGGGGTCACCCGGCGCGCCGGGGTCCTCGTTGGTGGCCCTGCCGGGTGGGGCGAGTTCTCACCGTTCGACGAGTACGGCCCGCAGTACGCCGCACGCTGGCTGGCGTGCGCGGTGGAGGCCGCCACCGTCCCGTCGCCGCCGGTCCGGCGCGACACGGTCGCGGTGAACACCACCGTTCCGGCGGTCGATCCGGCCACCGCCCACCGCATGGTCGCCGGGTCGGGCTGTGCGACGGCGAAGGTCAAGGTTGCCGAGCCCGGCCAGGATCTGGCCGCCGACGTCGAACGTGTCGCGGCGGTCCGGGACGCGCTGGGCCGTGATGGCCGTGTGCGCGTCGATGCAAACGGTGCCTGGGACGTCGAAACCGCGGTGCTGGCGATTCGGCGCCTGCACGCGGCCGCCGACCTGGAGTACGTCGAGCAGCCCTGCGCGACGATCAGCGAGATGGCCGAGCTGCGCCGCCGCATCGAGGTGCCCCTCGCCGCGGACGAGTCGGTGAGGACCGCCCGTGACCCGTCACGTGTCGCACGCGCGCAGGCGGCCGATCTCGTGGTGGTCAAGGTTCAGCCGCTCGGCGGGTTGGCCGCCGTACTGGAGATCGTCGACGCGTCAGGCCTGCCGGCGGTGGTGTCGTCGGCGATCGAGACTTCCGTCGGGCTCGCGGTCGGTATGCGGCTGGCCGCGTCGTTGCCCGAGCTGGATCATGCCTGCGGGTTGGCAACCGCGTCACTGCTCGCCACCGACGTCGTGGCGGATCCGCTGCTGCCGGCGGCCGGGTCGATCACCCTTCGTGACGTCGTGCCCGACCGGGGGCTGCTCGAACGTGCCGCGCCGGAACCGGGCGAGGCTGCGGAGTTGCTGGCAAGATTGGCTGCGGCTGCAGCCCATCTCCCCGGCGAGGCACGCCAGATATGCGAACTCGCGCTCGAACGGGCGGGTGATGCCACCTCACCCGGCGAGGCGGGGTCCGGCGAGGCCGGATCCGGCGACGTATCGGAGGGTTGATGGCGGAGCCGCTTCCACCGAATCCGTCCACGGCTCTGGCACGGGTGGTCGTGGACGAACTGGTACGCAACGGGGTGACCGACGCGGTGCTCGCTCCAGGGTCGCGGCTCGCCGCACTGGCTTACGCCCTGGCCGACCATCCGGGCATTTCACTGCACGTGCAGCTCGACGAACGTTGTGCCGCGTTCGTCGCGTTGGGGATCGGACGGGCCAGTCGACGACCGGCGGCCGTGGTGACCACCAGCGGTTCCGCGGTGGCCCACCTTCATCCCGCCGTGGTCGAGGCTGACACGGGCCGTGTGCCGTTGATCGCCATCACCGCGGACCGGCCACCGGAGCTGCGCAACACGGGCGCCAATCAGACGATCGACCAGGTCGCCATGTTCGGACGTGCCGTGCGCTGGGCGGTCGACCTTCAGGTCGCTGAGGACCGGGACGATGCCCAGGTGTTGTGGCGATCGAGCCTGGCGCGCGCTGTCGCCGAGGCCTGCGGGCTGGCTGGACCGCCAGGACCGGTCCAGTGCAATCTGGGTTTCCGCGAACCGACCGTGCCCGCCGCCGACGACGGACGCAGCCCGGTCGCGAGCTGGTCACGACCGGTAGGCGGACGCACCGACAATCGTCCTCAGGTTGCGACGGAGGTGCACGCACGTCCACCCGCGCCGGAGACGATATCCGCCCTGGTCGAGCGGCTCGAGACCGCGGACCGGGTCGTCGTGCATGTCGGGCAAGGCGTCGCACGTGACCGGGCCGAGGCCGACGCCATCGCACGTCTGGCCCGCGAACGGGGGTGGCCGCTGTTGACCGAGGCGACCGGCTGGATGCGCTCGTTCCCCGAAGCGGTCGTCCATCACCACCATCTGCTCGGCCACGAGGGGTTCACGCGACGCTACGAGCCGGAGGTGGTGGTGCGCGTCGGTCGGGCCTCGGCGTCACCTGCGGTCGACCACGCGTTCGGCGATCACGTGGCGCACCTCGCGCTCGATGCGCACGGGTCGTGGCACGACCCGGCGCGCCGGGTCGAGGGCATGTTCGTCGGTGATCTCGTGGCCACCTGTGACGCCTTGCGCGACGCGCTGAGTGACGCCGAGGGGTCTACATCGGCGTGGGCCGACGACTGGCGTCAGGCCGACACCGCAGTCGCTGCCGCGTTCGACGGGGTCCTGGACGGCCATGACGAGCCCACCGAGCCGCGCACCGCCCGTGATCTCGGGCGGGTGCTGCCTGACGGCGCGACCCTGGTGGTCGGCTCGTCCATGCCGGTGCGAGACGTCGACCGTTTCCTGCGTCCACGCGCTGGCCTCGAGGTGATCGCCAACCGCGGCGCATCGGGTATCGACGGGTTCGTGTCCACCGCGATGGGGGTCGCTCTCGCCGGGCGGACGCCGACCGTGGGGTTGGCCGGGGACCTGTCGTTCCTCCACGACGCCAATGGCCTGCTGCTGAATCCCGACCGGGATGTCCACGCGGTTCTCGTCGTGGTCGACAACGATGGCGGCGGCATGTTCTCGTTCCTGCCGCAGGCACGGTTCACCGATCGCTTCGAGCGGCTGTTCGCCACGCCGCACGGCCGCGACCTCGGCCGGCTCGCGGCGTTCCACGACATCGGCTTTTCCCCGGTCAGCACCGCAGCGGCCCTGCCGGACATCGTCGGGGAAGCGATTCGGTCGTCCGGGGTCACCCTCGTGCACGTGCGGACCGATCGGTCCGCCAACCTCGCCCTGCACCGAGAGTTGGATGCGGCCGCAGCATCCGCGATCGATGCCACGATCTGATCGTGTTGCGTGCGCCGGGTCAGCCTGGTCGGGCGTCGAGAACGTCCTGCATGGCCAGCAGCTTCAGGCGGGTTTCGGCAAGCTCGTTCTCGGGAAGCGATCCCGCCACCACCCCGACCCCGGCGAACAGGCGTGCACGGGCGCCTTCCAGCTGGGCACAGCGCAGGGCGATGCCCCACTCGCCGTCGCCGGACACCTCCGTCCAACCCACGGGTGCCGCATAGCGCTGCCGGTCCATGCCTTCGAGTTCGGCGATGGCACGCAACGCCTCGTTGCGGGGTGTTCCACCGACGGCGGCGGTCGGGTGCAGCGCCGCGGCGACCGCCAGGCTCGACGCGTGGTCATGGGTCGTGCCGAGCACGTCGGTGGCCAGGTGCTGCACGTTGTCGAGCCGGAGCAGCCAGGGCTCGGTGTCGTGGGTCAGCTCGACGCAGTGGTCGT
>JBJHDB010000083.1:0-6864 GCA_050486325.1 Nitriliruptoraceae bacterium
GTGAACCCCGGGATCGTGTTGATCTCGTTGACAAGCACCTCGCCATCGGCTTGCAGGAAGAAGTCGACACGTGCCAGTCCACGGCACCCGATCGCACGGTAGGCCCGATCGGCGAGCTCGTCGGTGCGCACACGAACCGCAGCCGGGACCTCTGCGGGGATCACCAGCTCGGAGGCGGCGAGGTATTTCGCGTCGAAGTCATAGAACGAACCGGCGGCAATGACCTCCCCCGGCCCGGTGATATCCAGCTGATCGCGTCCCAGCACACCCACCTCGAGCTCGCGACCATCGACGATCGCCTCCTCGACGAGGGCGACATCGTCGTAGCGGTAGGCGACATCCAGCGCGGACGCGAGCTCGGCTGGTGCGTCGGCCCGGTTGATCCCGATCGATGACCCCTGTCGGGTGGGCTTGACGAACCACGGCGCCGACACCGCACGCCCGACCTCGTCGATGACCCGGTCGGGTTCGGCCAGCCAACGCGACCGGTGCACCGAGACATAGGCCGCCTGCGGAAGGCCAGCAGCGGCGAAGGTCGCCTTCATCGCCGACTTGTCGATCCCTATCGACGATGCCGTCACATCCGCGCCGACGTAGGCGACACCGACCGTGGCGAGCAGGCCTTGCACGGTGCCGTCCTCGCCCCACGGCCCATGGAGCACCGGGAAGACCACGTCGACGGTGCCGTGTGCCGCGACGCGTTCGCCATCGTCGTCGAGCTCGACGAGCAGAGGGCCTCGCCGGGTTCCCACGAGCGCGGCGGTCGGCCCCGACTCGTCGACCTCGGGCAGTGCGTCATCGCCGATGTCGCCGTCGGTCAACGTCCAACGACCGGTACGGGTGATGCCGACCGGCAGCACCTCGTAGCGGGACCGGTCGACGGCCGAGAGCACCGACCGCGCCGAAAGGCAGGACACCGGGTGTTCGCCCGAGCGACCGCCGTACAGCAGGACCACGCGCTTCATCGGCGACCTCGCGTCGGCGCCTGGCGCCTCAACCTCCGCGCGGCGCGCAAACCGCACGCCACCACTCGTCACCCGGCGGGACCGCAGCCTAACGGCCGCGACCCGGACACGGAGATGGCTCGGCGCAACGACAGCGGCGATCTGCCCGGACGTCAACCCCGAACGTCCGCCCGGCTGTCGACTCCCAGTGTCGCTACGGTGCCGTGCGACCGGTGAACGCGGCGGAGGTGGGTTCGGTGACGCAGATCGGCTTCGACGGACGGGTGGCGGTGATCACCGGTGCGGGGGGCGGACTCGGTGCCGAGCACGCCCGACTGCTGGCCAGCCGCGGCGCGAAGATCGTGGTCAACGACCTCGGTGTCCGGCCCGACGGCACCGGCGCGGACACCAGCGCCGCCGAAGCGATGGCGCAGGAGATCGTCGGCGCAGGCGGTGTCGCGGTGGCCAACACCGACGGCGTCCACACCTGGCAGGGTGCGCAGTCAGTCGTCGACACCGCCATCGAGGCATACGGGCGGGTCGACATCGTGGTCAACAACGCCGGGATTCTGCGCGACACGTCGTTCGGCAAGCTCGAGGAGGAAGCGCTCGACAGCGTGCTCGCCGTGCACCTCAAGGGTGGCTTCGGGGTCGCTCGGGCCGCGTGGAACCACATGCGCGAACAGGGATTCGGTCGGATCATCAGCACGACTTCCGGGTCGGGCCTGTACGGAAACTTCGGACAGTCGAACTACGGCGCAGCCAAGCTCGGCCTGGTCGGTCTGACCCGCACACTGGCGATCGAAGGCGCCAAGTACGGCATCACCGCGCACGCCATCGCCCCGATCGCTCGGTCTCGGATGACCGAGGACGTCTTCCCCGTTGAACTGCTCGACCGCGTCAGCCCCGAATACGTCTCCGGCCTGGTCGCATGGCTGGCCTCCGAGCAGTGCACCGATACAGGCGGCATCTTCTCAGTCGGCGGCGGATACGTCTCCCGTGTGGCCTTCGTCGAAGGCCACGGCGTGACCTTCGATGACGTGCCCACGCCCGAACAGATCGGCTCGGCGTGGTCGCAGATCAACGACCTCGGCGACGAACCGGAAGAGTTCGCCAACCTCTTGGACCAGACCGCACGTATCGCGGGTTCACTCGACCTCGGCGGCTGACTGGTACGGCCGTACCGGCGCCGATGGAGCTCAGCGATCGCGCAAGGGCAGGCGACGGGCGACCGCAGCAAGGATGACCTCCACGATCGCTTCGGTGGACAGGTCGGTCGTATCGATGACCAGGTCGCGGTCCGCCACCTCGTTGAACACCTCGAGCTGCCAGAGCACACCCGGTCGGGGGTCACCGAACTCGTCCGCACCTCGGTGAAGCAGCGTCTCGGCCTCACAGCTCAGCCCGATGTGGAGGTAGGGAATGCCCGCAAGCGCACTGCGCAGATCGGTGACCGTGGTGCGATCCAGCAGCAGATGGTCGAGTGCCACGTCCCAGCCCGCCCGCGCCCACGTCGCCGCGACGCGATGCATGGCGCCGACGAGTTCACGCCCGAGCGGTCCCCAGTGGACGCTTCCACGACCATAGGGCGCGACGCTCGGCGTGAGCAGATCCCACCAGCGTTCGAGCTCTGGCCCGAACGCGGTAAGGGTTCGGTCGAGGCCGACGTCGAGCAGCGGCACGGTGCGAACACCGGGCCAGGCCTGCTGCAAAGCTTCGAGGCTCGTGGAGGTCCCTACCCCGGAAGGGCCGTCGAGCACGACCACGAGGCCGGTGTCCTGGACCCGCCAGCCCGCGCTCACCCGTCGAGCCCGTACAGCTCAGGTTTCGCTTCGCGTGCGAGCAGCGCGCCGGCGAGCTCCCGCGGATTCCGGCCGTGGTGGCAAACCGCGACAACGCCTTCGGTGATGGGCATCTCGACCCCGGCCCGACGGGCGAGTTCGAGCAGCGCCAGGGAGGAGTCGACGCCTTCGGCCACCATCTTCATCGACGCGGTGACCGCCTCGATCGGCTCCCCACGCCCGATCCGGTCGCCGACGGTGCGGTTGCGCGACTTCGGTGACGTACACGTCGCAACCAGGTCACCGACGCCGGCGAGGCCGGAGAACGTCAGGGGCTGGCCGCCCAGCGCGACACCGAGCCGGGTCATCTCGGCAAGGCCGCGGGTGATCACTGCAGCCATGGTGTTGTCGCCGAATCCCATGCCGTGCGCGATCCCAGCCGCCAAAGCGATGACGTTCTTGACCGCACCCGCAACCTCGACACCGACCTTGTCGTCGTTGGTGTACACCCGGAAATACGGGGCCATCACCGCCGCCTGAACCCGCCGCGCCCGCCCCTGGTCGGGGCTCGCCGCGACACTGGCCGCAGGCAGCCGCCGGGCGCATTCACTGGCCAGGTTCGGGCCGGAGACGACCACGACCCGTTCCGGGTCGCAATCGAGCGTCTCCACGACCACCTCGCTGCCGAACCGCAGGGTGGTCGTGTCCACTCCCTTGATGAGGCTGACCACGGTCGCCGCGGATGGGATGCGCGTTCCCCAGCTGGCCAGCTGCTGGGCGATGCCTACCGACGGCACGGCAAGGACCACGACCTCGGCATCCCGCAGCGCCACTTCCGCGTCGCCGGTCGCGGTCAACTCATCCGGCAGTACGACCTCGGGAAGGTAGGCCGCGTTCGTCCTTTCGGTCGTGATCTCGTCGGCCACCGCGGCGCGGCGCGCCCACAGCACCACGTCCTCGCCGGCATCTACGCACATCATGGCGAACGCCGTCCCCCAGGATCCGGCACCCATGACCGCAACCTGGCCCACTGACACGTCCTTCCGGTTCCGGTGCAGAAACGCCGGTGCACAAACTAGGGGACGGTCCTACGAGGATAGGCTCGCCGGCGTGTCCACCACCGTGATCGTCCCGCTGCGCAGCCCCGGCCATGGCAAGACCAGACTGCGCGGGCATCTGAGCCCTGACCAGCGCGCAGCGCTGGCGACCGCGATGTTCGCCGATGTCATCGCCGCACTCACGCGGGCCGGAATGGCACGCATCGTGGTCGCCGCACGCGGCCAGGCGGCGATCGAGGCCGCACGGGACCACGGAATCGAGTGGCTGGCCGACCCCGGGCGTGACGGACTGGACGCGGCGATTGCTGCCGCAAGTGTCTCGGTCACCACGCACGGGCTGCTCGTCGTCGCCGCCGACCTTCCCCGCCTGACAGCAGCGGAGGTCCGTGCCGTCACCGACCGCGACGAGTCGGTCGTGGTCGCCCCCACACGCGGTGGCGGGACCGGAGCGCTGCTACGGCGGCCAGCCGCCGTCATCGGCACGTCGTACGGTCCGGACTCCGCGCGCGCCCACCTCGAAGCGGCGACTGCAGCCGGCCTGACGTCCCACCTGATCGATCGCCCCGGATTCCGCGACGACATCGACACTGCGGCCGACCTGGCCGAACTGGGCCAGGGTCCGGTGGGTCCGGCCACCCGGGACGTACTCGAAATGCTGGCTGTTCAGGTGGCCGCGACGGCCGGCTGACGCCGCGGACCGAACCCTTTCGCGACCTCGCGCTACGAACGCTTCTTGGTCCCCGTCGCGCGATTCTTTGCCGCACGTCGCTTGGCTCGCGCCCCCTGCCACGACAGCAGCGCACCGACGAGAATGCCGAGCGCGAGCGAGGCAGTCAGCAGGACGATCAGCGGCACGCCACCCGCAACACGCTCCCCACCGGCGTCGTAGGTGACGGTGGTCTCGCCGACGAGCCACGAGAAGTCGACGTGCTGACTGTTCGAGGCGGCGAACACCCCGAAGGCAACCACCAGCAGCACCAGAACCACCCGCCCCAGCTGCTGGGTGAACGGAGTCGGCGGCTTGGCAGGTTCCTGTGCCGAGGCCGCGCCAGGCGAAGCCGCGCCGGGCGAAGCCGCGCCGGGCGAAGCCGCGCCGGGCGAAGCCGCGCTGGCCGCGTCACCGGTACGGGCCGGATCCTGCGGCACGCCGTGGCTCACCTCGGACTGGCCGCTCGATGAGGCATCGCCGGGGTCACCCGACCGGTCACGGGATTCGGTGCTCAACGGGACCTCCTTGGTCGTGACTATCCTGCCCTGCATCGCCCGCGCGCGCGAGGAGGCGGCACATGCCCCAGGGAACGATCCGCACGTTCTCCCCGGAGACGTTGCACGGAACGCTGCTCGACGACGGGCTGCGCGAGCGGCACTTCGACGCGGAGGCGTTTCGTGCCTCCGGGTTGCAGTCGTTGCGGATCGGTCAGCGGGTGCGCTTCGAACTCCAGGACGACCCGGACTTCGACGACCCTCGTGTGAGCCACCTGAACGTGGTCAGCCTGTAGGGCGAACGGGGTCGAGCGCGTCAAGCACGTCCGCTGAACGCTCCAGCACGGCCTCGCCCGGTTCGAACCCGGCCTCCGCGGCCCATTCGCGGACCTCGTCGAGCACCTGTCGGAGCGCGGCGACCGCCTCGGCCGCGTCAGCCTCGTAGGCGGCGAGCGCAGCCGAGGCGACACGATCAACGTCGGCGTCGACCAGCTCACGCAGCAGCCGGGGTGAATCGGGTTGGTCGCGCCAGGCCAACGCACACGCCGCAGCGAACGCGGGTGTGTCGAACGCCCCGTCCGAGGCGATCACCGCCAGGTGCATCAATGCCTTGGCCGACATCCGGTCCTGATCGGCGACGACGTCAACCAGCGGAGCGAACTGCTGCAGCGCGTCCGCATCGACCAGGGGTGCGGCGAGCTGGACGTGCTTGGCACGGACCGGCAGGTGCTGGTGCACCTCGAGATCTTGGGGGGCCTCGCCGTCGGCCAGCCAGTCCGATAATGGCCGCGCAGCCGCCCAGTAGGCGGTGGCGTCACCCTGCCGGGTGTGAGCAGGCGCCGCCAGCGCCTTGGTCGCGTCGACCGAGAACGACACGAGCCCCGGGCCATGGGCGGCCACCTGCGCTCGGCCGTGGCCCTGGTCGAACCAGGCGCTGACACGCTTGCCGTGGGCGAACCTTCCCGGTGCCGCCACGTCAAAGTGGTCGACCGGGCCCAGCACGCCCGACAGGTCGGCGCGGGTGCGCAGCCCGGCCTCTTCGATCAACGGCAGGTTGCGCAGTTCTGTCAGATGCCACACCGTCACACGTGTCACGACGCTCCCCCCGTCATCACAGTGGAGGCGTGCCGTCGACCGGCACCGGTCCGTGACTGTTGTCGTAGGCCGGATCGGCGGCATCGGCCTCCTCGACGTCGTCACGCCGGATACCGAGCAGGAACAGGATCGCGTCGAGGTAGGGCACCGAGAGGGAGGTGTCCGCATGGGCGCGGACCGCCGGCTTGGCGTTGAACGCGATCCCGAGTCCGGCGACGGACAGCATCTCCAGGTCGTTGGCGCCGTCGCCGACCGCGACCGTCTGCGACAACGATATGCCCTGGTCGGCCGCGATGGCCTTGAGCACGTCGGCCTTCTTGGCACGGTCGACCACGGGACCGTCGATCCGTCCGGTCAAGACCCCGTCAACGATCTCGAGCTCGTTGGCGACCACGTGGTCGATTCCGAGCCGGTCGGCGATCCCGGTGGTCAGCTGGCTGAAACCGCCCGAAACCATCGCGACCGTGTAGCCGAGCCGGCGCAGCGTGCGCACGAACGTGCGTGCGCCGGGCGTCAGCTCGATGCGCGCCGCCACCCGGTCGATGATGGTTGCGGGCGCACCGGCCAACAGGGCGACCCGGCTGCGCAGTGCCTCCTCGAAATCGAGCTCACCTTGCATTGCGCGCTCGGTCAGCTCGGCGACGGCCTCCGCACAGCCGGCTTCCTCGGCGAGCATGTCGACGACCTCGCCCTGGATCAGCGTCGAGTCGACATCGACGACGACCAGCCGCTTGGCGCGACGTTCGAGGCTGGCCGGCTGGATCGCGACGTCGATGCCGTACT
>JBJHDB010000084.1:0-6853 GCA_050486325.1 Nitriliruptoraceae bacterium
GTCGAGGAGTGCGCGAAGTTCGCGGACCTCTCGACCGTCCAATGTGGGCGCTGTGCCCGTTGTCTCGCTGCGAGAATCGTCCGGGGTGGTCACGGCAACGGCGACGACCAGGATCCCTTTGATCGAAAACAGCAGCAGAGACACGACCGCGACACCAGCCACCAACTGACCTGCTGGATGGGGAAGCACCAGCGGCCCGATCAGGGCGACAGCCGCAAGCGCAGATGCACCGACCTGGACCAGGATCCGAACTGACCGTCGCCGTATGAACTCGATCATTGCATGTTCCTTCGCCGTGATGTTGCTGTCGCCCAAGCCTCGAGCCTGCGGAGTGATTGGTGTTCGAGGGGTCGGGCCAGGTGGTAGAGCATGGTGTCGCCGGGGTTGTCGCGGGTGAGGCGTTCGCGGAGTTGCCCGTCGAGGGTGAGGATCCGCGGGTGGTGGGTGCCGGTGACGTTTGATGGGGTGGGGGCGGCAGGGGCGAGCCCCATGGCTCGAAGGAGCAGAGGGACGATTCGTGAGAGGTTCGGCGTACGTCCGACGACCGTACAGGCAGCCAGGCGGGAAGCGACATCACCAGGGTCGTTGCTGGCCCCTATGCGTTTGGCAAGCCACCCGACGACCATGTCGGGCCGGTACCGCTGGCGGTACCACTCGTCGAACGACCGGGGCAACTCGCCTGCCGTGGGCGGATGCGACGCGAAGAAGTTGAAGCTTGACACGATGCGTTCGGCGGGGTGACGCAGGATGACAACTTCGCGGATGCGACGGTTCGTGAACATCGCGTGCAGCTGATGATCAACCGGATGGCCGGCGATGATCGAGATTCTGTCTCGCCGGGACGCCGCGAGTTCGGCGATGTCATCTGTACTGCCGATCCCCGTCTGCCGGGATCCCCAAGGCCCAAGGTGAAAGAATCGGTCGCCGTGCCCGACCTGTTGTACGACCGCATCCCTTATCGTCTGTCCACCCGTCTTGGGCACGTGGTAGATGAGCCACAGAGGATTCAACGTGAATGCTCCGACCGCGTGCTGTCCGGCGAGACGACAAACATCTCCGCGAGGCCAGCAGCTTCAATCTGTGCGGCAAAGCGCTCACGGAATGACACCAATCCGGCTTCGACCTGGCAGATGGGGACCCCTACCCGTCGTTGACGTTTTGCCACGTCCTTGCCGTTGGATGCGCTTGCCGCGACCGTCCACGTGGCGTCGGTCGGCCCGGTGAGGAGGTGGGCGAATAGATCGCGCACAACCGTTTCGTCGCTGATGCGGTTCACGTCGAGATCTACCCAGTCGACTTCTGGTGTCCTTTCGCGCAACTCGCGTGTGCGCAGCTCGGAGTCGAGCACGTAGCCGATGATGAGATCGAGACGGCCGGTGACCTCGTCAGGTGACATCGGAAACCTCGACTGGGGGCAGGTCGGAGAGAGCAGCCAGTCAGGCCAAGCAGGTGCAAGTTCGCTGAACCAGCCGAGTGCCAGCATGCTCGAAGCCAGCTGTACGAGTGGGCGGTGTGGCACGAGGACGCTGATCTGTCGATGGTCAAAGCCGTCGATGACCACGTCGGCGAACGTCTTGATGAACATGTGCGTCGTGTCGACGTACAGGCCGCCGTCGGGGACTTGCTCAAGTTCCAGCCGAATCGCGTCGCATTTCATGCTCCGTTCGACGTACGACCGGTCAGGATCTTCGTAGGCGATGCGCCGGAGCCAGGCACCAGTCATCGTTGGCGTGGCTTCGTGATGAGCAACCGTCCGTTTGGCGGTCTCGAAGAGGCGCGCGAGGTACTCGGTACCGCTTCGCCCCGGGGACGCCGCGAACACGAGGCGACGTCGGCCGAACGGCAACATGTCTTGTTGCTGGCCGGATTGCTGGCGCTCTACTCGCGTGTCTCGACGTTCTTTCACGATCGGCTTGGCCGCGCCACCGTGGCGCAAGGCCTCGTTCCGCCAAGCACGCATGCCGGGAAGCCGGTTGACCCGCTCGACTCCCCACAATTCGGACAGGCGGGCTATGACCTCGGCATATGCCTCCTCGTTGTACACCTCGTAGTCGAGGAACTCCCCTCCATTCCACAAACGGTCGTCACCGATGTGGAACGTCATGTGGAGGTCGGTGAAGTCGCGAAACGCATCGGCCATCAAGATGAGGTTGTGAAGGAGGGCACGGCTGACGAGAGGCACGCCGAGACAAACGCGACCCACATCGATTCGTTCGAGCAGGCGTGATTCGAACACGAAGCAGTCGCTGCCCGGATGCGCAATCCCCAACATCGTGGACAGGCCAGCGAGGCTCGGCCGGAGGGTCGGTGGGTGCAACGTTCTGCGGTTGACGGTGAACGCGTCGTATCCGCGGTCGTGTATCTCGGCGATTGCCGCATAGAAGAGCGGTTGCACGGCGATGTCGATGTTGGTGAAGACCACGAGATCCGCATCCCTGTCGGCTGCGCCTAGTACGTCACCGAGCAGGGGCAGCCGGCGCGGGATGGAGAACTCGCCCAGGTCCAACACCGACCGGTCGAGTTGGACGGAATCGACGATCCACGGTGCGGGAACCGGATCCTCGACGAATCGCGCGGCCCTCACTTCGACATCTACCGTGTCTGGGAGATTCCTGAGTGCGCATTCGATGGACGCGAGCGTGAGGTCTTGAATCTCCACAAGCGATTTGGGGGCTGACGGTCCGACCGTGTTGAGCACATGGCAGATGCGCGTCGGTTGATCACTCCCGCTGGTCAACGTCAAGATTGCGCTCGTGCAATCGTGTTGCCAGCGACTGTTTCGGTCTTCGGCGAGCCCGGTGAACCGCTCACGCCTCGGACAGCGTCGCCATGTTCGATGAACCATGCGTATGTTGCGGCGATGCCGTCGCGCAGGTCCACCTGCGGGGCCCAGCCAGTCGCCGACAGTCGGGACACGTCGAGAAGCTTCCGCGGGGTGCCGTTTGGCATCGAGTGGTCGAATACGAACGACCCGTCCCAACCGACAACTTCCGCCACGGTCTTCGCCAGTTCGGAGATGGTCACATCGTGGCCGGTCCCCACGTTGACATGCGTCTCATCGTCGTAGTGCTTGACCAGATGAATCGTTGCGTCGGCCATGTCATCGACGTGCATGAACTCGCGCCGCGGGGTCCCCGTTCCCCAGAGCGTCACCGTCGACGCATCGGACAGCTGGGCTTCATGGATACGGCGGATCAATGCTGGAAGCACGTGAGCTGTCGAAAGGTCGAAGTTGTCGCCGGGGCCGTAGAGGTTGGTCGGCATGAGCGAGATGATGTCCATGTCGAACTGCTGCCGATACGTGCGCGCAAGCTCCAGTGTCGCAATCTTGGCTATCGCGTAGGCGCGGTTCGTCTCCTCCAGTGGGCCAGTCAGGAGGTCATGCTCGCGGATGGGTTGGGGAGCATCGCGCGGGTAGATGCACGACGAACCGAGAACCGTGATGCGCCCGACACCAGCGATCCGGCAGGCCTCGATCGTGTTCGCTCCGATCATCACGTTGTCGTGGATGAAGGTCGCTGGGCTGGACCGGTTGGCGTGAATACCGCCGACTCTTGCCGCAGCGATGATCGCAACGTCAGGCCGAAGCCGTTTCACCCAATCGATGGTCAGCCGGGGATCGCGGAGGTCGAGCTCCTCGGACGTCGCACGGACGATGTCGGCGATGGGTTCACGATCAAGTCGTCGCATCAGAGCTGACCCGACCATGCCTCGGTGGCCAGCGACCCATACGCGGCGGCCCGTCAGGTCGAATGGCGGAGTCCGCGTCGGTCCGCTCTCGCCCAGCGAGGTTCCGCCTTCAGGCATCGCGGTGCCTTGGAGAGAACGTCGATTCGACACGATCACGCGCTTCGTCGAGTTTGAGACCCTTCTCCGCCAGATCGGCTTCGACCATTTCTTCGACCAACTCCTGGAACGTGATTCGGGGACGCCATCCAAGTTGGTCGTGGGCGCGCTGAGCGTCCGCGCATAGGTGCTCGACCTCAGTCGGCCGGAAATATGCGGGATCGATCTGGACGAAAGGCTCCCAGTCGAGTCCCACATGTCCGAACGCCCGTGCGCAGAAGTCGCGTACCGAGTGGGTCTCGCCCGTGCCACAGACAAAATCGACCGGGGCATCCTGCTGCAACATGAGCCACATCGCTACGACGTAGTCCCGGGCATGACCCCAGTCACGTCGGGCGTCGAGGTTCCCCAGGTAGAGAGCCTGTTGGGTACCTGAGACGATGGCAGCCACCGCTCGGGTGACTTTGCGGGTGACGAATGTCTCGCCTCGCCGCGGACTCTCGTGGTTGAACAAGATGCCGCTGACGGCGAACATGCCGTAGGCATCCCGATGGTTTCTCACCATGTGGTGCGCATAGAGTTTGGCCGCCGCATACGGAGAACGCGGCTGGAACGGCGTCTCCTCGTTCTGAGGCGCTGGGGCGTCTCCGAACATCTCGGAGGAACCCGCCTGGTAGAAGCGCGTGGCGACGCCCGAATCCCGGATTGCCTCCAATAGATGCACGACCCCTAAGGCGTCGACATGGCCGGTGTAGCCCGGCTGCATGAACGAGACCGCCACGTGCGACTGTGCCGCGAGGTTGTAGATCTCGTCAGGCTCGATCGTACGAACAAGCCGCGCCAGCGAGGAACCGTCGGTCAGGTCCCCGTAGTGAAGATGCAAAGACGGCTTCGGCTCGTGCGGATCCTGGTAGAGATGATCGATTCGTTGCGTGCTGAATGTGGACGAGCGTCGCACGATCCCGTGGACCTCGTAACCACGATCCAGCAGGAATTCGGTCAGATAGGAGCCGTCTTGGCCGGTAATTCCCGTAATGAGTGCGGTCGGCACCTCTACTCCATGGCCTCGCGTCCGCCCACGTCGGTCGCCATCGGTCGACTCAGGCCGCATGCTACTCGTGCCAGTCCACGACAATGGCTGTGGCCCCATGAGTCGCTACGCCCGAGCGTGGCCAGCGTCGTAGCACGCGCGCCACACGCGCTCCGGCGTCAGCGGCAGGGTGGTGATCCGCGTCCCGGTCGCATCGTGGATCGCATTCGCGATTGCGGGCCCGGGGCCGAGGTTGGCGAGTTCACCGACCGAGCGCAGCTCGTCCAACTCACGATGGTCCACCTCGGCTGCCTCGATGAGCTCGATGTGGAGTTGCGGGACATGCGTGGTTGTCGCCATCCCGTACTCCCTGAGCGATCCGACCTGCATCCTGCCGCCCGCCACGATCACGTCTTCGTGCAGCGTCTGGCTGAGCCCGAACACGAAGCCGCCTTCCAGCTGCCCTCGGTGCGCGACCGGATCGACGACCGGGCCGGCGTCAACAACCATTGCCGCCCGGACGGGGACGACGATGCCGGAGGCGACGTCGACTGTGACCTCGATCGCCAACGCTCCGTACGCCAGTGGCGACGACGCCGCGGCATGCGGATCGACCATCCAGCGCGCCGTCGCGGTCACCTTGTCGCGGTCGAGTGTCCGCAGTTGGTCGGCGATCCAATAATGGTCTTCGCCGCCCTGCAGACGGTGGCCAGCGTCGGCGTGGCCGTTTCCCAGGACAGCGACGAGCTCGCGGCACGCTTCCGCGATGGCCCGGCCGGCCACGGCGGTGACCCGGCTCGCACCGACACCTCGGTCAGACAGCTCGCTGGACGTGGCGGCCTGCCGGAGGACGATCCGGTCCTCTGGCACCGATAGCACGCCTGCGGCCAGACGCCGGAACGCCCGCCGGTTGCCGGCACCCTGCTCCGGTGTAGCGACCTCGATCTCGACTGCGGCGGGCGTCGCAACCGCTCGGGCGGTCGTGTCGCCGGTGCCGTAACCGTGCGAGATCACGGCGACACCCACGCCGCTCCGCAGCCCTGTTTCCCCTATTGATGGCGTTTCGGGCCAATCGGATGCTCGACCAGCGGCGGAAGCATGGTTGTCGATGTGTCGGCTTGCCGGCCGACGCGGCCAGTCGCCGATCAACTCGTCGAGTGCAGTAAGGACGGTGCGGGCTTGGGGGTGGGTGGTCACCCGCCGCCTGAAGCCGACCGGGTTCTCCCCCCGCGACCGGGCGATAATGTCGATGTGTGATTCCCCGGCGAACACCGCCTGGAAGGTCCCGGGTGAACGCACGTGGCCACCGGGCACGTTGTTCGTATACGCGGTGGTGGCATCGATCCGGTGGTGCGACGGCGCGTAGGGCGTGAACGCCGCAGACATCGACACGATGTGCGTCGGTCGGGGTTTCAACGCGGCGAACGCGCCTCCGTCGAGCAGCGCATCCGCTTCATGCACGTGAGGTGCGCCGTCCCGCAGTCCGGTCTTGAGCCTTATCGTTCCGGCGTGGCGGGTGTGGGTGCCACTGATGACCTCGCCCCAACCCAGTCGAGCCCGGACCGGTCGGCCGGCCATCTGTGAGAGGAACACACAGATTGACTCGATCAGTGGCGCACCTTTGCCGCCGAAATCCCCACCGATCGAAACCGGATGGACGATCACCTGGTCTTGGGGGACGCCGCTGATCTCCGCCAGGTGCCGGCGAAGACTGAACGGCTCCTTGTGAGCCGCCCATACGTCGACCCGCCCAGCGGCGACCGACACCAGGCAGGTCAACGTCTCGAGTGGCCCACTGAGGCTGCGTCCCCACGAGAATTCATGTTCGTACACCTCGTCGCACGTGCCCCAGGCGGCGCTCGGGTCACCTACCACGACGTGTTCAACGCCTTGCTCGTTGGGATGGGCACGATCGGGACGGCGATTGACGTAACCGTCATATCTTGGGTGGAGGACTGGTGCGTGGGCGGCGAGCGCCTCGATCGGATCGAGTGCTGCCGGCAGGGGCTCAAGCGTCACTTTGATCAGACGTGTCGC
>JBJHDB010000085.1:0-5524 GCA_050486325.1 Nitriliruptoraceae bacterium
CGGAGGTATGCACCAGGCAGTGACCGGCGCGTTGTCTCGGTTCCGTGCCGATGAGGACTTGGACGGGGAACCGGGTGACCCACGCAAAGACGACACGACCAGCCCCCTGCTTGCTCGTACCGGTCGTCCGGAACCCGGGACAGTGGTACTCGATGCGAGCCGACTGACCAAGCGTTTCGGTGGAGTCACCGCCGTCGATGACGTGTCAGTACAGGTCAAGGCCGGACAGATATTCGGACTGATCGGACCTAATGGCGCAGGAAAGACGACGTTCTTCAATATGGTCACCGGCATCATCGAACCGAGCGAAGGTGAGGCTCGGATCTTCGGCCATCGCGTTGACGGGAAGGCACCGCACGTCTTCGCCGGTCACCGCGCCACCCGGACGTTCCAGAATCTCCAGGTGTTCCGTTCGACCTCCGTGCTCGGCAACGTGAAGGTCGGCCGTCACCTACGCAGCGCAGCAGGAATGATCCGAGGCGCGCTCGTACTGCCGACCGTGGCCGAAGAGGAGCACATCCATCGTTCGTCCGAGGAAATCCTCGAACTCCTCGGGCTCGGCCACTTGGCAGGCTCGTCGGCGGAGGACCTTCCATTCGGCCATCAGCGGATCATGGAGCTTGCTCGGGCATTGGCAAGCGAACCGGACCTACTGCTGTTGGACGAGCCGCTGGCTGGCCTGACCGCGAAGGAACGCAGCCACCTGGTTCACATCCTGCGCCGACTCCGCGCTGGCGGCATGGCGATCGTTCTGGTTGAGCACGACGTCGAGGCGGTCCTCGCTGTCGCTGATGAGGTTGCGGTCCTCGATGACGGACAACTGATCGCGATGGGCGAACCCGATGAGGTGCGTGGAGATCCTGCTGTCATCCGGGCTTACCTCGGTGTTGACGGTGCTCCAATTCCAGACAAGCCAACAGGCACGTCCGAACAGCCCGCGCAAGCCATGCTTGCTGTGGAAGGGCTCCGTGCTGCCTACGGTCACCTTCAGGTGATCGATGACCTGAGTTTCGAAGTCAATCGCGGCTCGCTGGTCGCCTTGATCGGACCGAACGGTGCGGGCAAGACAACGCTCCTTCGAACATTGTCAGGGCTTGTCCCACCAACCGCTGGCACGATTCGGCTCAACGGTCAGGACATCACCGGGCTGGCGACTGAACGCGTGGCCAAGGCCGGCGTTTCCCACGTCCCAGAGGGCCGGCTCGTCTTCCCAGGTTTGACGGTGCGGGACAACCTGCGGCTCGGCGCATGGACCGCTGATGCCAGTCGGGTTGCGGCGTTGGACGACGAGCTGGAACGTGTCCTCAACATCTTCCCACGGCTCAAGAACCGCCTTGAGCAGACGGCTGGCACGTTGTCCGGTGGTGAGCAGCAGATGCTCGCCATCTCCCGAGGCCTGATGCTCAACCCGGTGCTGCTCGCGCTGGACGAACCGAGCCTGGGTCTGGCGCCACGGTTGATCCAGGAGATCTTCGAGGTCATCGGCCAGCTGCGGTCCGAACACGGGCTGAGCATTCTGCTGGTCGAACAGAACGCACTTGCAGCCTTTCAGGTCGCCGATCACGTGTTCGTGATGGAGCGCGGGCGAATCGTGACGGAAGGTCATCCGAGCGAACTCGCCGCTGACGAGCGGCTCAAGGGTGCCTACCTCGGCGGTCAGTACCACGAGGCCGATGCATCGCAGGCGGGACCCGGCTGACAACAAGCCACGTCGACGACAAGTCGTCGTGCACGCACAGGGAATGCTGTTCCACGATGGGAGGACCGGGACGTGCAACGTTTCGCATACAGCCGACCGGAGTCACTTGACGAGGCCCTGGCCGACCTCGATGCCGGTGGCGAAGACGCACGCGTCATCGCCGGAGGACAGAGCCTGATCCCCCTCATGAATCTCGGGTTGGCGTACCCGGAACAGCTCATCGACCTGTCCCGGGTTCGTGATCTGCGCGGGATCGATGCGGCCGATGGGCAGTGGCGCATCGGTGCGATGACCACCCACTCGGAGTTGCTCGGCACAGCCAGCGAGTTTTCGGGCCTGATCGCCGCCGCCGTCGCCCAGGTGGGTAGCGAGCGGATTCGCAACCTCGGCACGGTGGGTGGATCTGTCTCACATGCCGACCCATCAGCCGAGGTACCGCTCGCGATGCTCGTGAGCGACGCCACCTACGAGGTGCACAGCGGCGACGGCGGTAGTAGGAAGCTGCCGGCTGCTGAGCTCGCCCTCGGCCAGTACATGACCTCACTCGAGGACAACGAGATCCTCACCGCGGTGCATGTCTCTGGTCTCGGACGTCAGCGAGGATGGGGATTCCATGAATACGCGCGCCGTGCTGGCGATTTCGCTGTCGTCGCTGCGGCGGCGCTCGTCGACGTGGTTGACGGGCGGTTTTCGTCGCCGGCGGTCGGGCTCGCCGGGGTGAGCGACGCCGTGCTGCGCTGTGAGGCAGTTGAACGCCACCTGGACGGAGCCGATCCGGACGGCATCGATGAGGCCGTCGCAGCCGGCTTGGAGGAGATCGAGTTCAAGGCCGATGCATACACGTCGAGCGCCTATCGGGCGACGCTCGCACGAGTGCTCATCCGCCGCTGTTTGCAGGACGCCCACAGGCGAGCGATGGAGAGTCTGTCATGAGCAGCGATACGAGCCCAGAGGCCGAACTCTCGGTCGGCATCAGCGTGAACGGCCAGGAACGCCACGATCGGGTTCCCGCCCACTGGACGCTCCTGCGGTGGCTCCGTGAGCGTGTCTGGGCATACGAAGTCAAGGACGGCTGCAGTGAAGGAACGTGTGGCGCTTGCACCGTTCTGCTCGACGGACGTGCCGCCACCAGCTGTTGCGTACTCATCGGTCGTGCGGATGGAGCCGAGGTCACGACCGCCCGAGGGCTGGGCGAAGACGGACAGCTCGACGAACTGCAGGAGCAGTTCTGGTCCAACGACGCCGCCCAGTGCGGCTTCTGTACCCAGGGAATGCTCATGGCCGCCCAGTCGGTCGTTGCGTCGAACAACGATGTCGACCGCGAGACGATCCGCGAGGCTCTGCACGGGAACCTGTGCCGGTGCACGGGCTACCAGGCGATCGTCGATGCCGTTGAGAAGACCATCCTCAGCCGGAGGCGTTGAGATATGTCAGATGTCGCCACTCGGGTAGACGAAACCACCAAATCGACGCTCGGACTCGTCGGCAAGTCGATTCGTCGGACCGATGCGCGGGAGAAGATCACCGGGCAGACCCGCTATGCCGCAGACTTCTCGATGTCTGATGTGCTGCACTGCGGACTCGTTCGCTCGCCAGTGCCGTCTGCGCGTCTGACGCGCCGCGATGTCGACGCCGCGCGGGCGCATCCGGGTGTTGTCGCGGTCCTGCTCGGCGAGGACGTCCCGAACAACGAGGTGTCGATCGATGTCCCCGGCCAACAGGTCGAAGTCGACGCTCTGCGGGCGAAGAGCCAGATTCTCGCCACGGAACGGGTCCGTTACCACGGCGAGCCGATCGCGCTGATCGTCGCCAGGACGCCCGAGGCGCTGGCCGAAGCTCGTGCGATGATCGACGTCGAGTGGGAGGATCTGCCGGCCGTCTACGACCCGGATGCGGCGCTCGAATCCGATGCTCCACTCGTGCATGACGCGGGAAACGTCGCGGCCACGTGGCTCATCGACAACGGAGACATCGACAGCGCGTTCGACCGCGCGGATGTGATCGTCGAGGGCGAGTACAGCTGCCACGCGGTGGATCACGCCTACCTCGAGCCCGAGGCCGGGGTTGCGTGGTTCGACGACGAGGGGGTGCTGAACATCCGTTCCTCGACCCAGGTCGTCGAGCACTACCGAGGGGTTGCCAAGATCCTCGGGATCGATCAGGGACTGGTTCGCATCCATGCGCCCTACCTCGGTGGTGGATTCGGTGGCAAGGAGGACATGACCGTCGAGCCGTACCTGGCGCTGGCGACGTTTCGGACGGGACGCCCCGTGAAGATGGTCTGGTCGCGAGGCGAGTCCCTGATGGCGCGGCACAAGCGTCATCCCGCGCGATTCCGTTACCGGACCGCGGCAATGAGCGACGGCACGATTCTCGGGCACGACATCGAGGTCACCATCGACGCAGGCGCGTATCCGCTGCTGTCGGCATACGTGCTGCTGTACATGTCGATCAACCTGACCGGTCCCTACAAGAGTCCCAACACGCGCGTTCGTTCCCGCGCCGTCTACACCAACAACGTGCCGTACTCGGCTTTCCGCGGCTTCGGCAGTATGCAGGCTGTGCTCGGTTACGAAGGTCAGATCGACCTGGTGGCCGACACGCTCGGATTGGATCCGGTTCAGGTTCGCAAAGACAACGCCCTCGAGAAGGGTTACCCCATCCCTGCGGGCCAGCCCTTCCCGACCGAGGTGTGGCTGGCCGAGTGCATCGACGCGGCGCTTGAGGCTGCAGGTCCGGTACCGACCCCGAGCAGTGATCGCGTTCGGGTGGGTCGGGGCCTGGCCTGCAACATCGGCCCGTACGGCCGGGTGGTGTGGCTCAACGACACGTCGTCCGCCTGGATCGGATTCGAACTCGACGGCAGCCTCGTGGTGCGTTGCTCAGTGCCCGATGTGGGGGGCGGGCAGGTGGCCTCGTTGGCCCAGATCGCCGGTGAGGTCCTCGGTGTCGACTACGAACGGATCACGGTGCACTTCGGTGACTCCGCACGAACCCCGTTGGCCGGCACCACGACAGCGACACGCCAGTTGCTCATGTCCGGCAACGCCACGTTGCTGGCGGCGACTCGTCTGCGCGAACAGATGCTCGGCGGAGTTGCCGCCGCGTTGGGGCTCGGCGAAGACGATCTCGAGTTGGCGGGCGGTGGTGTCATCACGCCGGAGGGTGTGCTGCCGTTGCAGAAGGCGATCGGGCTGTGCCTCGGCGAGAAGGTGTCGGTCCATGCCATTGCCACCTATCACGGCCCGCGCGGGAAGCCGATCGAAGGCCAGCAAGTGAGTACCGACCGGATCTACCCCGACGCGACCTTCGGGGCACACGTTGCCGACGTGGAGGTCGACATCGAGACCGGATCGGTCCGGGTTGTGGGCTACACGGCCTGTCATGACGTCGGCCGGGCCATCAGCCCGCAACGTGTGGAAGGCCAGATCCTGGGGGCGGTTGCCCAAGGACTCGGTTACGCCCTTTCCGAACGGATCGTGGTCGAGGATGGGATCAACCTGACGACGGGCTTCTTTCAGTACGCGATCCCGACGTCGGCCGACCTTCCCGACCTGAACTGCGTGATCCTCGAGTCCGGGGACGGGCTCGGCCCGTTCGGCGCGAGGGGCATCGGCGAGCCACCTATCGGGCCGTGTGCCTCCGCCGTGGCTCGAGCCGTCCAGGACGCAATCGGCGTCCGGCCGACGAAGTTGCCGATCCTCGCCGAGAACGTACTCGACCTACTCGAAAGCTGATCGGACCACCCGAAGAGCGTGCGATGAACGTGCACCAGATTCAAAGGAAACGACATGTCCACGAAAGCACTCGGAACCGGAGGGTTTC
>JBJHDB010000085.1:5534-6814 GCA_050486325.1 Nitriliruptoraceae bacterium
CGTGCGCCCGAGGTGACCAGCGAGTTCACGTTCGCTGACGAGGTCTTCTTCGTCGACTCCACCGTGCGCAGCCTCCAGTCGAGCCTGTCGGGATCGCGCCACACCGTGGAGGACCTCATCGAGATCGGCAAAGCTGTCGACACGCTGGGTCCGCGCGAGATCATCATCAATCTGGCCTGGCAGGGCGGTCCTGAGATCGTCAAGGGGCTGGCTGATGCAGGCGTCGACGCACGGGTTGTGGGCACCTTTCGAGCACGCCAACCCGGTGCTTGGGATCGGTTTGCTGACGGAATCGAGGCCGGTGCCGACGAGCTGTGCATCGAGTCCCCGACCGACGTCAACTTCATGCGTGAGGCGGCTTCACGTCTCGACGAGGCGGGAAAGACCGTCTCGATGGCGTTCGCCGAGGACCACGAATGGGATGAGGTTCTTGCGTTCTGCCGCACTGCCCGGGATGTCGGCTACCGGAGCGTGAGTTTCCACGACACCTACTTCCGCTTGGGGGTCATGCCGGAGGCGATGAAGGCGTTCGTTCGCTCCATCAGCAAGGAGGTCGATGGCCTGCCCCCGATCTACATCCACCTCTCGAACTTCTACGGCCAGGCAACCATGACCGCGGTCGCCGCGGTGACCGCCGGTGCGACGGCGATTGACGTGTGTGTCAACCAGACCGGTCATCACTGCGGACACATCTCGCTCGGCGAGGCTGCAATGGTGCTCGAGGATCTCTACGGGGTGTCGCCTGGAATCCGACTCGACCGGATCAAGCCGGTTGTCGACATCGTGGCGGAACGGACCGGCATCCCGGTCGCCCACACGCGACCGGTGATCGGCGAGCTGTCCTTCATGATCGACGGTGCGGACTGGGCACAGGAAGCCCACCTGCCCACGTCTGACCGGATGCACGCGGCCTTGCCGTTCCCCGCTGAAGTGGTTGGTTCCCAGGAGGTCATGATCTGGAACGACCGGACAGCGACGGCCCAGAGCGTTGCCGTCAAGTTGTCGTCGATGTCGCTGCCCGACGATGAGACGTCGGCCGCTCGAGGGCTAGAAATCCTGCAGGCGGAGCTGGCCAAGCGAACCGAGTACCCCCACATCCTGAGGGACGAAGAGTTCGAGGCGCTCTTGTCTGACGAGTTCGGCAGCTAGTCGTGGCGCGTCGGGACGCTGCAGTCACCTCAGCAGGGGACTCGCTGACACTGCCGCGGGAGGAACCCGTGCTCGGCGTGATCGGCGGAATGGGGCCGGAGGCCACCCTATTGTTCTATCGCGATCTGATC
>JBJHDB010000086.1:0-6810 GCA_050486325.1 Nitriliruptoraceae bacterium
CGGCTGTCGGGATGAATCTTCCAGGGTTCGGTCAGTAACTCAGCAACCGTCCGCCGAGGGTCGAGGCTGCCCATCACATCCTGGGAAACGAGTTGGATGCGTGCCCGGTGGCGTCGCAGGTTCGCCGCTCGCAGCGCCAGAAGGTCGATGCCGTCGACGCGGACGACGCCGCTGGCAGGTTCTACCAGGCGAGTCACCGCACGTGACAGGCTCGACTTGCCTGCACCGGACGGGCCGACCACGGCGAGTGTCTCGCCGGCATGGACGTCCAGGTCGACCGCGTCGACCGCACGAATCCGCTGACGTGCCACGCCGAACCCGGCGCGACGTTCGAACACGACGGACAACTCGCGCACCTCGAGTACCAGCTCGCCACCGCCAATGACCGATATCGCCGGCCGGTTGGGCAACGGCTGCATGAGGTGCGCCGCAACCGTGGTGCTCGGCCGAGCAAGAACATCTGCCACGTCGCCGTGCTCGACCGTCCTGCCCCGATCGACCACCGCGACCTCGTCGGCGAGTCGTTCGACGACGTCGCGGTCGTGGGTGATGAGCAGCAGCGCCGCGCCTTCGGCACGCAACTCGTCGAACAGGTCAAGCACCTCTGCCTGGGTGACCCGGTCGAGGGCGGTGGTCGGCTCGTCAGCGAGGATGACCGGAGGACGGGTCGCGACGGCCATTGCGATCATTGCTCGCTGGCACATCCCACCCGACAATTCGAACGGGCGGGCTCGCGCCCGTTCACGTGCCTGCGGGACACGCATCCGGTCGAGCAACTCGATGGCTCGCTCGGCCGCTTCACGCCGCGCCAACTGGTGATGGACGCGCAGCACCTCTGCGATCTGGATGCCGACGGGGACGACAGGATTGAGTGCCGCTTGCGGATCCTGGAACACCATCCCGAAATCGCGACCACGCAGTTGGCGTCGTTCCCGTGAACCCAGCGTGATCAGGTCCCTACCGTCATAGATGATGACACCTTCGGTGATCGTGGTCTGCGGATCCAGCAGACCCGTCAATGCACGCGCGGTCACCGTCTTGCCGCTTCCTGACGCACCCAGTAGGGCGGTACAGCGACCGGCGGACAACGTGAAGGTCACTCCGTCGACGGCTGCGTACCGGTCACCGATGAAGGTGACGCGCAGGTCATCAACGGTCACCAACGGTTCCGCCCGACCCGCAACTTTCGTCGAGGGGGTCACTGGCCTGACCTACCCAGCACCGAGCGCAAGGCATCGCCAAGCATCACCAGGCTCGCCACCACGGCTACGAGTGCCGTGCCTGGAAACAGCAACAGGTGGGGATGGTCGAGAACACGGCGTTGCGCGGATGAGATCATCAGTCCCCAGGAGATCGCCGGGAGCTGCAACCCGAGACCCAGATAGGTCAGCGTCGCTTCGGCGGTGACCGCCACGCCGGTGAACAACGTCGCGTGAGCGAGCAGTGACGGCACGGCGTGAGGCAGCACATGACGTGTGACGATATGGACGTTGGTGGCGCCCAGGCCACGAGCCGCATCGACGTGGCCACGTACCCGAACAGCAATGACCGCGGCCCGGTGGACACGGAACATCACCGGCCATCCGAACAGCGCGATGACCGTGGCCACTCCTGCTCCCGAAGGTGCCCGCATCACCGACAGCAGCACCATCGCCCCGAGCAGTGTCGGGATCGCGAACCACACGTCGGCCAGGCGCGCAGCGATCGCATCGAATGTGCCGCCCAGATATCCGGCGGCCGTTCCCGCCACCAGTGCGATCACGACGGCCATGAGTGTCGCACCACCCCCGATCAGGAGGGAGGCGCGCGCACCATGGATCACCCTTGTCAGGTAATCGCACCCCTGCAGGTCGACACCGAAGATGTGGCTGCGCGACGGTGGTTGCAGCGAACGGGCCAGGTCGCAGTCCCACGGGTCGGTCGGCGCGAGCAATCCGGGCGCGACCGCGGCGAGGGTGGTGATGCCGAGTATGACGACGGCCACGATCACGCTCGGCTGTCCGAGGAAGGCACGCAGACCGCCGCGCCCGGCCGCATGTGTCGGCGCGGCGCGCTCATGCGCACTCCTCGATCCTGGTGGCACGGGCCATCCGCGGTCACTCATGCGTGGTTCGCGGATCGAGCCAGGCGGTGGCGAGATCGACCAACAGGTTGACAACGAGAAACATCGCAACGAGCACGGTCACGATGCCGACGATCACGGCGGCTTCCCGGGCCTGCAATGCGCGGAAGAGCTCCCCACCGATGCCGGGGATATTGAATATCCCCTCGGTCACGACCGCGCCGGCCATCAGGGCGCCCAGGTCCGCACCGATGAATGTGACCACGGGGATGGCCGCGTTGCGCAGTGCGTGCCTGGTCACGACACGCCGTTCGGGAAGGCCCTTGGCACGGGCGGTAAGTATGTAGGGCTGTGCGAGAGCGTCGGTCAGCCCGGCTCGCAGCAGGCGAACCACGTATGCCAACGACACCGCGCCGATGACCACCCCCGGCAGGACATAAGAGCGCCACCCTGCCGCCGTGCCGCTGATCGGCAACCATCCGAGACGAACCCCGAGGATGAGTTGTCCGAGGTAGGCCAGAACGAATACAGGAACCGCGATCAGGACAGTGGTCGCCACCAGAACGACATTGTCGAGGTAACGGTTTCGACGAAGTGCGGTGACCACCCCGGCGACACCACCGATCATGACCTCGACGGCAACGGCAACGATCGCCAGGCGCATGGTCACCGGGAAGCGGCTCGCCAGAATCGAGCTGACGGATCGTCCACCGAATGTCTCGCCGAGGTCGCCGGTGAGTGCGCCGCCCAGCCATCGCAGATATCGGATCAGGAACGGCGAATCAAGGCCGTAGCGCGCATGTAGTGCGGCCCGTACCTCATCGGTCAACGGGCGTTGGCCGGCGAGCGACTGCACCGGGTCGCCAGGCAGGAGGAACACCAGGGCGTGGACGAGCAGGGTTGCCGCCAGAAGGATCGGCACGAACTGGGCGACGCGTCCTGCCGCGTACCTGGCCACGCTGCCTCCTGCCCGGCCGCGCAGCACGCAGTGGCCGGCGGTGCCATCCCCGTTCAGTCCACCACACGTATGCGTTCGACCCGCAGATACGTGGTTGCGTCGACCGTGACGTTGCGAACCCGATCGGTGTGCACGGTGGTCGACACGCCGTACCAGAGTGGGATGACCGGCAGATCGTCCAAGACGATGTCCTCGGCGACCTGATAGAGCTCGTCTGCATCCCCGGGATCAGCAGCGTTGGCGAACTCGAGCGCTTCGTCGAACTCTTCGTTGTCGTACCCAAAGAAGTTGGCGCCACCAGACGAGCGGTACACGTCCGAAAGCGCGTATTCCGGACTCAGATACGCCAGGCTCCAGCCGAGGCGGAACGGCCCGGTTGCCTCGAACTCTTCCAGCGTCTGCAGGTAGGGAGCGAACTCCATGCTCTGGTACACGAAGGTGTCGATGCCCAGCACCTGCCGCCACTGGTTGGTTATCGCCTCCACCCACTCTTCGTGCCCGGATCCGCTGTTGAAGTACACCGTCATCGGGCCTTCCCAGCCCCCAGCCTCCTCGAACAGCGCCACCGCTCGGTCCGGGTCGAACGTGCACGTGTCGCACGCATCGGCACGATGGGATTCCAGCACCGGCGGGATCAGTGCTGTGGCCGGTTCCAAGCCACCATCGAAGATCGACTCGATGATGGCCTGACGATCAATGGCCAGCGACAGGGCCTGGCGCAACGGTGCGTTGTCACCGAAGTTCTCGTCGTACATCGGCAGGCCCAGGAAGGTGAACGACGACGTCGGGGTGCGTACGACGCGATCACCGAAGTCGTCGTCGACGGTCGTCAGGTTCTCGGCAGGCACGTCCTCGAGCACGTCGAGCGCCCCAGCCTGTACATCGAGGTAGGCGGTCTGCAGCGCCGCGTCACCCGTGTAGATGATGAAGACGATCTCTTTGGTCTCGCCAGGATTGGGGCCGGCCCACGCTTCGTATCGCTGCAGAACGGCTTCACGGTCCGGGTCGAACGACATCAACTCATATCGACCGTTGCCGACCGGCTGTCGACCATATGCGGCGATATCTTCGTAGGCGATCGACGGCAGAGGGTAGAAGGCGGAGTCGGTCAGCTTGGCTAGGAACGGGGCGAACGGTTCTTGAAGGGTGATCTCGATCGTCATCTCGTCGATCAGCTCCAGCCCGGAGAGCTCCTCGGATTGACCCGACTGCAGCTCGTCGTAACCGACGATGTCGGCGAAGAAGTCGGCGTTGCGCATCCCGTTGTCCGGATCCGCGGTGAAGTTCCATGCATCGACGAATGATCTGGCGGTCACCGGCTCGCCGTTGTGGAATGTCCATCCGTCAACGAGTTTCACCGTCCACGTCGTGGCGTCTTCGGTCTCGATGGACGACGCGACAAGCGGTACCGGTTCACCGGTCACTGGATCCAGTTCAGCGAGACCACTGAACATCTGGGACACGATCCGCCCGCCACAGACCTCGCGACTGTCCTGCGGCAGCAAGGTCTGCACCGTGCAGCCGAATGCCGTCAGAGCGCTATCCGCCTGCTGGTCGTCGTCGACGACCTCATCGATGTCGTCAGCTTCGGTTGTGGTCACCGCGGCGTCTTGCGCACCACATCCGGCAACAAGCACGGTCATGGTGAGCGCGAAAATGAGCGTGCGGGCAGTTCGACGTCGCATCGATGTTCCTCGTCAACGGTTGGGTCCGCGCACCTAGCGCATCAGCGCGGCAATTCCCGGAAGTATCCGTCCCTCGAGAAGCTCGAGCGACGCTCCCCCGCCGGTCGAGACATGGTCGACGCGTTCCGCCAACCCGAACCCGCGTATCGCCGCAGCCGAATCACCACCGCCGACGACGGTGAAACCGTCGCTTGCCGCAAGCGCCTCGGCGACGGCGCGCGTCCCGGCGGCGAACGCCGGCCATTCGAACACACCCATCGGGCCGTTCCAGAACACACTCCCAGCCGACGCGATGGCCTGCGCGTAGCGTGCCGAGGTTTCCGGCCCGATGTCCAATCCGAGTTCACCCGCATCTATCCCAGGCAGCATCCGATGCCGACCTGGCGCGTCCTCGGCGAATCGGTCGGCCGCAATCACGTCGGTCGGCAGCAGGACGTCGACACCCCGGCTGCGTGCTTCACCGACCAGCACGCCGACACGATGGACCTGGTCCTCCTCGATGCGTGACGCACCCACGTCGATGCCTTCTGCCGCCAGGAATGTGTGAGCCATCGCACCGCCGACGACCAGCATGTCCACGCGGGCCAGCAAGTTCTCGAGGACGACCAGCTTGTCACTGACCTTCGCGCCGCCCAGCACCGCGACATAGGGCCGTGGCGGATCCTCGAGCAGCGTGCCGAGCACTTCCAATTCCCGCTGCAGGAGCAAGCCCGCATACGACGGACGTAGGCCCGCGATGCCGGTGATGGACGCGTGGGCGCGATGCGACGCTCCGAACGCGTCGTTGACGTATGCATCGCAGAGGTCGGCTAATGCGGCCGCGAACGCGTCGTCGCCGGTGGTCTCGCCCGCCTCCCAGCGCAGGTTTTCGAGCAGGAGCACGTCACCATCGCCCAGCCTGCCTGCTTTGGCACGAGCGTCGGGCCCCACGACGTCTTCGGCACGCGTGACCGGGCGTTCGAGTTCCTGCTCGAGCACGTCAGCGACCGGGGCCAGTGATGTCGCTTTGCTGCCACCGGGTTCGGGCCGACCCAGATGGGACGCGACGACCACCCGTGCGCCGGCATCCAGCAGAAGCCGCAATGTGGGCAGCGAGGCAGTGATGCGCAGATCGTCGACGACAAGGCCGTCGCGGAGTGGCACGTTCAAGTCGGCGCGTAGGAACACGCGCCTGCCCGAGGCGTCGAGTTCTTCGACCCCCGCGACGCCGGAGAGCAGTGCGGTCACAACCGTTCGCCGACGTACCGGGTGAACTCGGCCAGCCGGGTCGAATAGCCCCATTCGTTGTCATACCAGCCGAGGACCTTCACCATGCGTCCGGCAGCCATGGTGGCCAGCGAGTCGACGACACACGAGTGCGGGTTGCCGACGATGTCGATCGAGACGATCGGGTCCGTGGCGTACTCCATGATTCCTTGCAGCGGCCCTTGTGCGGCCGTACGCAACGCATCGTTGACTTCGTCGGTGGTGACATCCCGTTCGAGCAGCAGGGTCAGATCGGTGACCGAACCGTCGGGAACCGGCACGCGCAACGCCATGCCGTCGAGCCGGCCAGCGAGCTGCGGGAGCGCAAGAGCGGCAGCCTTGGCCGCTCCGGTACTCGTCGGCACGATCGAAACGGCGCCAGCACGCGCGCGTCGGGGGTCCTTGTGCGGCGCATCGTGAAGGCCCTGGTCGCCGGTGTAGGCGTGCACCGTGGTCATCAGGCCCTGCGTGATGCCGAACGCTTCGTCGATGGTCTTGGCCAGGGGCACGACCGAGTTCGTCGTGCACGATGCCATCGAGATGACGTGGTGGCTGCCCGGGTCGTAGGTCTCCTCGTTTGCGCCGAGGACGACTGTGACGTCTTCGTCCTTCGCGGGCGCCGAAATGACCACCTTCTTTGCGCCGGCATCGAGGTGCTTGGCGGCCTGGTCACGACTGGTGAACAGTCCGGTCGATTCGACGACGACGTCGACGTCGAGCGTCGACCAGGGCAGCGCGGACGGATCCCGCTCGGACAGCACCTTGATCTCCCGACCGTTGACCACCAGTGCGTCAGCGGTTGCCTCCACGTTTCCATCGAACCGCCCGTGGACGCTGTCGTAGCGAAGGAGCAGGGCGAG
>JBJHDB010000087.1:0-6808 GCA_050486325.1 Nitriliruptoraceae bacterium
TGAGGGGCGGAGGGCGCCATGAGCGTTGGCGTAAGCATCGCGATCGGATTCACGCAGCCGCCGCGCCCGCGAGAACACGTGCGCCAGAGGCAGCACCGTCATCGATGACCACGGTCGACGCGCCAGAACTGGCCAGGTCAGAACTGGCCAGGTCGAGTGCGAGCATCCCAAGGGCCGCACGTGCGGACGGCGCGGGCATCGATACCGCGGCGTCGACACGCGCACGCGCGGCACGCCGATCGGCGCCCTCGAGGGCATCGATGGTGGCGAGCAGTGCGGTGATGTCGAGATTGGACATCATTTCCTCCTGTGTCGAGCTGCCCTGTCGGGCTGCGTGTCGCCCGGTCAACCGGACAACGTGAATGGTCCGTCGAGGTTGGCGAAGGTGTCTTCCGCGTCGTCCCGGTATGCCTCCCAGGCAGCCCGGTCCCAGATCTCCACCTTCTCGTCGGCACCGTTGATCGTCAGTTCCTTGTCGAGCCCGGCGTACTCGCGCAGCCGTGCGGGAATGGTCACCCGTCCCTGCGCATCAGGCTTCTCTTCATGGGCACCCGCCAGCAGCACCCGCAGGTACGACCGTGCTCGCTGGTCTTCGCGAGGTACGGCCCGTAGCTCCTCCACGCGCCGCGCGAACGCGGTCAAGGGGTAGACGTCGATGCACCGGTCCTGCGCGGGCGCGAAGACCAGACCGCTGGCCAAGCGGTCACGGAATCGGGACGGGAGAATCACCCGCCCTTTCGCATCCAGCGTGTGCTGGTGCTCGCCGAGGAACACCGCCCTGTTCCCTCATCTCTCGCAGGTCGCACCACCCAGCCAGGCGATGCATCCCGTGCGACCCGTGACTGACACTGCACTCCCGGTGATGGGAGTGTCCTCCACTTTGCACCACTTTACGCCTCCGATGCTCCACCGTCAACCGGTTCGTCCTATCTGCGCTAGGCAGCTGATCCACCCCGGAATTTCGGCATATTCTGAATATCTCGCCGATACGGGGCTTCCCCAGCGGGAGTTCCCACTGGGGACTGAAATGGATCGAGAATGTGCATACGAGCGTTTTGAGCGATGAGTTGTTTGTTGGGTGGAGGAAAGTGGTTGCCACAAGAGTGGTGCGAAATTCAGCCGTGTGAACGGCCCGACCCGCAGGAGAACGCCGGGCATCACCAAACACGACCACATGAGGATCGTTCGACCGAGCAGACCGAATCAGCGGGCCCTGGTTACTGCCTGAAGTGCTTCAACTGCCTCGGTGCCGGAACCGACCCGGAACGGCCCGGTCAGGCCCGGTCGTCCGGAGGGGTGCCCGCTGCACGACGGGGGTCGTCCTCGCGCGAGGCCGACACTCCGAGCAGCACACCCGTGACGAGAAGGGCCATTCCGACGGCGCCGACAGCGAACGAGAAGGTGAGCATCATCACGCCCACGACGCCGAGAACGATGCAGGCGATCGCGATGCGCATGCGAATTCCGCGCGACAAGGAAAGTCGGCGACTGCGCGCACGAGCGACGAAACGTGGATCCTCTTCGGCGAGCTGGCGCTCGATCTCGGCGAGGATGCGCTCTTCGTGCTCCGACAGGGGCATCTATTGCCTCTCCGGGACAACTTCAGGCGAGAGTACCGATGCCCTGTGGAGCACGCGAACGTCGGTACGCACTCAGGCGTCGGCCGCGACGTGGTCTGCGGCCAAAAGCACGCCAAGGACGGTCTTGGCATCGGTCAGCTCACCCGAACAGGCCATCCGGTGGACCTCGTCGAACGGTTGAAGGACGATCTCCATGTCGGCTTCTTCGGCGTCCGCGACGAACCCGTTCGGGACGGGTGCCGGGACGGCACCGCGCGCCAGGTACAGGTGGGTCCGCTCAGTCGACCAACCCGCCGAGTTGTGGAACGTGATCAGATGCGTCAGCGATCGCACCCGGTGCTGGGCTTCCTCGGCGAGCTCCCGGTGCACGGCTGCCTCCGGCGACTCCCCCGGCACATCGAGAGTGCCAGCCGGAATCTCCAGCAGGTAGCCACCCACCGGTTGCCGGTACTGCTTGAGCAACACGATCCTGGCGTCGTCGGTCAGGGCTACCACGGCGACGGCGTCGTCATGTTCGACGATCTCCCGTTCGACGTGCTGACCGTCAGGTGTACGGACCGTGTCGACCCGGACCCGGGACCAACCGTCGTGCACCTCGCGTACGGACACGGTTTCGAACCAGCCAGGGGGTGGGGACGATTCCACCGGTCAGCTCTCCGCCTGGCCAGCAAGCTGAGCGCCGCCTCCGACGACGACTGCTGCGGCGATCTCGGAAGCGGTGGGTTCGTCGAGCTCGACCGGGAGGCGGCCAACCGCTTGGCGCCGATGGTCGTAGGCCGCAGCGACCAGGCCAGCGAACAACGGGTGCGGTCGTGTGGGGCGCGAAGCGAACTCCGGGTGCGCTTGGGTCGCGACGAACCACGGATGCTCTGCGAGCTCGACGAACTCGACCAACTCGCCCGAAGGTGAGGTGCCGGCGATGATCAATCCGGCATCCTCGAGCTGTTGCCGGTATGCGTTGTTCACTTCATAGCGATGACGGTGGCGTTCCTCGATCTCATCGATGCCGCCATATGCTTCGCGTACCCGGGTACCGGCCCGCAGGTGCGCCGGATACGACCCCAGCCGCATCGTCCCACCCTTGTCTACTACATCCCGTTGCGCGAGCATGAGATCGATGACCGGATGCGGGGTAGTGTCGTCGAACTCGGCGGAGTCGGCACCTCGGAGCCCACAGACGTTGCGGGCGAACTCGATGACGGCGAGCTGCAATCCCAGGCACAGGCCCAGGAACGGAATCCCGTGCCTTCGCGCGTACCGGATCGCCTGAATCTTGCCTTCCACCCCGCGAACACCGAAGCCTCCCGGAACCACGATCCCGTCGACCCCGGCGAGCAGCCGTTCCGTGCGCTGCTCGGTATCGCGGTCGTCCTCGGGCGCGTCACCGGCAGAGCCGAGGGCATCCGAGGCGATCCAGCGGATGTCTACGTGGACGCCGTTGGCGATGCCACCGTGGCGCAAGGCTTCTGCGACCGACAGATAGGCGTCTGGTAGGTCGACGTACTTGCCGACGACGGCGATCGTCGTGGATTCCCGCGCGGCGCGTACCTGCGCGACCAGGCGCTCCCATGCGGCGAGATCGGGTTCGACCACTGGCAGGCCCAGATGTTCGGCCGCGACCGTGTCAAGTCCTTCGCGGCGCATCGCCAGCGGGACCTCGTACAGAGAGTCGTGGTCGACCGCGCTGATCACCGCGTCGAACGCGACGTCGCACTGCATGGCGACCTTGCGCTTCAGCTCGGCGTCCAACTCCCGGTCGCTGCGCAACACGAGCACATCAGGCTGAATACCGATGGAGCGCAGCTCGCGTACCGAATGCTGCGCGGGTTTGGTCTTCAACTCACCTGACGCCGCGATGTAGGGCACCAGGGCGCAGTGGATGAACAGCAGGTTCTCGCGCCCAAGATCATGGCGTAGCTGGCGGATCGCTTCGAGGAATGGCAATCCCTCGATGTCACCAACGGTGCCGCCGACCTCGGTGATCACCACGTCGACGTCACCGCCCACCTCGAGGATGCGCGCTTTGATCTCGTCGGTTATGTGAGGAATGACCTGCACGGTCTTGCCCAGATAGTCACCGCGCCGTTCGCGCCCGATCACCGCCGACCAGATCTGACCGGACGACACCGACGAACCGCGATGAAGGTTCTCGTCGATGAACCGTTCGTAGTGACCGAGGTCGAGATCGGTTTCGCCTCCATCGACGGTGACGAACACCTCCCCGTGTTCGAACGGGTTCATCGTGCCCGGGTCGACATTGATGTACGGGTCGAGTTTGAGCATGGTCACCCGCAGGCCACGTGCCTTGAGCAATCTGCCCAGCGATGCGGACGTGATGCCCTTGCCGAGTGCGGACGAGACCCCGCCGGTCACGAAGATGTACTTGACCCCGTGCGTGTCTGGCGGCACCCGCTGCCTCCTCGTGGCCCGTGGGGCCGCCGGCGCGGCCCGAACGACCGTAGCGTCCCGTGAGCGACGGAGCCAACGACCGTCACATCCGCCGGCCGGTTAGCCGCCGACCGGCTCCGGGCGCAGTGCGTCGGGACCGACGGCCTCGATGTGAACGTGTGGCAGCCGGCCACCAGCAACCTCGCGGTCGACATGGCTGCTGAACGGCAGTCGCCTGGCGCGCATCGCCAGTGGCGTTACCCCACCTTCGAGTTCGTCCCCTTCGGTCACCAGCAGGTCCTCGACGTGAAGCACCACGATCCGCAGGTCGTCGCGCCCGTGCGGTGCGATCTCGACTCGACGGTCCAGGTGCCGGCCGTACAACAGGTACCAACGGACATCGACCACGACGCCGTTGATCGGAGCGAGGACGACGTCGTCGGCTTCCAACACGACATCCACCGCCGAGGTCGCAGGAGCCGTTCGCCCACGCGATGACAGGATCATGAACTCAACCTCGCCGGCATCGGCGATGGGAGCGGTTCTTGTCGGGTTCCGATTGGTGAGGATCCGTCCGACTGGGGCGAGAGCGAAACCATGATCGTTGGACGCTTCGTGGTAGGCCACGAGGACCGGATGTGGCGAGGGCAGACGCAGCTCGGCACTGGCGACCGTGGCAAACACCGGAGTCGGACCGAACGTCGCCTCGTCCTCGACCATGTCGATCGACGCGGTCGGCGTCGAGCCGAAATCCGCCCCGCCCGTTCGGGTGGCGATCCCCTGCGCCAACGACGCCGTTGTCGCCGAACCATCCGCGCTGGCTGTCACACGTGTGTCGGTGCGGCTCCCGGCGGTAACCAAGGCGTCCGATCGCGGGATCGACGAGCCGGTGGCCAGACCGACCATGCCAACGGCGATCGTGGCGCTCGCCAACGACCAGGCGATTGCAAGCAGCTTGCCCCGTCGGCGGCGCATGCGACGTGCCGGGACGGCGTGCGCTGTCCAGGTTCGGTGCGCTGCGCTGCGTGTCATCGACGTGATCGGTTCGAGCTGCACCGTGCCGACCGCGGCGCGGCGGCGTCGACGTCGAGCGTGCCTGGGCCGGCCCATGTCAGTCCGGCCCGTCGCGACCGGCCTGCTGCAGCAGCGCACGAGCGTGCTCCCGGCCCTCTGGTGCGTCGGGGTCGCCGCCGAGCATGCGCGCGAGCTCGCCGACTCGAGCGGTGTCGGCAACATGGCGACTCTTTGTCACGGTCCGCCCGTCGACGACGCTCTTTTCCACCACGTGATGCACGTCGGCGAATGCGGCGAGTTGAGCGAGATGCGTCACGCAGAGCACCTGACGATTCCTGGCCCCTTCGCCTGCGGCGAGCCGCGCGAGCTTGTCACCGACCGCCATCGCCGTCGCGCCACCGATACCCGCATCGACCTCGTCGAAGACGAGCACCTCGGCTTCGTCGACGTCTGCCAGTGCGACTTCGATGGCCAGTGAGACGCGTGACCGCTCACCACCCGACGCCGCCCGAGCGAGTGGCCTTGCAGGCTCACCCGGGTTTGCCGCGAGCAGGTAGGTGACACGGTCACCCCCGTCAGACCCGAGGTGATCGTCGGCCAGGCGATCGACGTCGATCTGCAGCCGTGCGTGAGGCATCCCGAGATCCGCCAGATGGCCTCCAACCACCTTCTCGAGCTCGTCACCCGCGGCGCGTCGCCCGTGGTGGATCATGCTGGCCATCTCACGCAATGATGCCTCGAGTCCAGCGATGCGTTCGTCGAGCTCGCCTTCGTCCGCCTGGTCGGCTTCGAGCCGTTCGACCTGCTGGCGGGCGTGGTCAGCATGAGCGATGACCGCAGCGATGTCCGCCCCGTACTTGCGCATCAGTGTCGAGAGCAGCTGCTTTCGTTCCTGGAGCTGCGCAAGACGGGCAGGGTCGGCGTCGATGCCGTCGAGGTAGGCCCGGAGGTCCGCGGCGAGTTCGGTGGTTTCGGCCACGATGCCATCGAGCCGTGAGCGGAACACGTCCAGCGCTTCGTCGTCGACATCGAGCCGACGAAGTGCGTCCACCGCCGCTCCCAGTGGTTCGACCGCGCCTTCGGCTCCCAACGCCGCCGTGGCGGTGTGCACGGCGTGCTGCAGCTCGTCGGCGTGGGTGAGCACCGCCAACTCCCGGTCGATACGGCCGTCCTGCTCGGCGTCCAGGTCGGCTCCGTCGATCTCGTCGAGCTCAAAACGCAGCCGTTCGAGCTCCCATGTGCGCGAACGTGCATCCGCCCGCAGCCGCTCCCGACGCTCGACGAGCTCCCGCCACGACGTGTACTCACTGCGGTAGGCATCGAGCTGCTCCTGATGCGCCGGCCCGGCGAATCGGTCGAGCAGGTGGCGCTGCACCTCCGGACGGGCCAATCGCACGTGTTCGTGCTGGGCGTGGACCTCGACATGGCCACCGAGGACCTCGGACAACGTGCCCACCGGCACGAGGCGGCCACCCATCCGTGCACGCGACCGACCGTCTGCGGGGATCTCGCGCGAGACGATGAGTGCGTCGACGTCGTCGACCCAGTCAGCGGCTTCGGCTGGCGCGGGACTGATCACCGCTTCGACATGCGCGGACGGACTTCCGGTACGCACCAGGGCTGCGTCGGACCGTGCACCCAGCAACAGCTCGAGTGCGGTGACGAGCATCGTCTTGCCCGCACCGGTTTCGCCGGTCACGACCGTCAGACCTGGTGACAGCTGGAGAGAAGCCTCCTCGATGACGCCGAGGCCGCGGATGTGGAGTTCCTCGATCACGGTGGCCGTCCCGTCCGACGCGTTGAGGCTACCTGCGGACGATGTACTG
>JBJHDB010000088.1:0-6773 GCA_050486325.1 Nitriliruptoraceae bacterium
GCTCGACGGCATCGAGATCACCGCGGAGCAGCGTCTGCGACTGCACCCCGCGTTCGACGTCGAAAAGGCGGGTGATCGGGGTGTGACGGCAGCCGCCACCGACGGGCCGTGTGTCACCATCGAGCAGTTGGGGGACTGCGACGGCCTGCATGTCGCGTGCGGCGCCACGGACCCACTGGACGGGTGGGTCTCACTTCGCTACGGGCAGCGAGAACCGTCCGCGGTGGTCACCGCGTCCCGGACAGCGGCGTCCGGGCTGTTCGTCACCGCAGCGACCTGCACCCCCGGTCCGGCTTCGGCTCGATCGCAGCCACCGCCAGCCGTCGAGTACGACGCCGCTGACTGTCAGGTCACCCTGTTCGGACGACCACTTCCGATCGCCTGACGCTGAACACCGACGACCTGGAGACGGCGATACCGGCGCGGCGTTCCGCTTCAGTACTCCCGGGCAGCAGTGCTCAGTAATTCGAGTCAGGCTGGGCAGCACCGAGCGCGGCGTAGACCGCGCGGTAGCGCTCGGCATTTCGACGCCACGTGTGATGCTCGAGCACGTGTTCCCGCGCCGCCCCCGCCAACTCGGCACGCAGGTCGGCGTCCGTGGCGAGTTCGATGATCCTCGCCGCGAGGTCGTCGGGATTCATCGGCTCGAAGACACGGCCGATCCGGCCGTGGTCGACGATGTCAGACAGGACCGGGGTCCCGGAGACGATCATCGCCCGGCCCGTCGCCATCGCTTCGAACGGCTTGAGTGGACTGACGAGCCGGCACACCCGCGCGTCGGTCCGCGGAACGACGAATACGTCGATCACCGAGTAGTACGACGCCACCTCGACGTGAGGCACGCGCCCAGCGAAGATGACCTGACCGTCGAGATCCAGGCGCTCGGTAAGACGTTCCAGGTCGCGTCGGACGGGGCCATCGCCGACGAGCAGTCCCCGTACCGGCACCCCGCTGTCACGCACCCGTGCGATCGCCTCGATCAGCACGTCGATTCCCTCGTAGCCCACGAAGCTCGACACGTAGCCCACGACGACTTCATCGTCGTCGATGCCGAGTCGGGCAGCGAGCTGCGTATCGCGTGGCAGGAAGGGGAACGCGTCCGGGTCGACCGCGTTCGGTGCGAGGCTGATCCGCTCACCCGGCACACCACGTTCGATCAGAGCGTCGAGCATCGTGGGCGCCAGGGTGAACACGTGCGCGGCACGTCGGGCGACCTCGTTCTCGCGCTCGCGTCGGAGTCGGTAGACGTCGGTATCGATGGCGCTTGGCGCTCGCTTGGCCAGCCAGGTCTCCTCCCAGAACCCACGAGCCTCGTAGACGACCGGCACGTCGAAGCGCTCACCGACCACCAGGGCGAGAAGTCCGTTACGGAAGTCGCTCGCGGCATGCAGAACCGAGGGGCGGAGACGCTCGACAAGTGCCGAAAGGGCATCGACGTTGGCGTCGAGCTGCGCGTCGAGTGCCGGCGGCAGCTTCAGATCGTTCGGGTGGCGCAGCCGGTGGTGAGGGACACCGTTGACATCCTCCAGCGACTCGGCTCCGTGGCCCTCCAACCACGGGAAGCCGATCTGGGACACCACGTGTGCGTCGATGCCGAGCGCTCGCTGGGCGCGCACGGTGTGGTCGGTACGCACGGCGTAACCCGACGATGCATACGGCGCCGTGCGGCCGACGACGTGCAGTACATCGCACCGCTGCTCCGGAGCGTCGACGACATCTGGATGCGCCGCATACTGCCGCGCGAGCCACGACCCGTCGAACACGGGAACCATCCCGACGATCACCCGGCGGGTCACCTCGAGATCGGTGTCACCGGGATGGTCGGCCACCGAGCGTTCGACCAGCTCAGCGGCCGCGAAAAGGTGCCCCTCGTCATGCAGCGCCAGCACGATGTCGGTCAGCAGTAGGCCATCGCGGCGGGCCGGGGGCAGACCCTCGATCACGTCGCGTGCACGCCCGGCACGACCGGTCCTCGCCAACAAGAAGGCACAGGCCCGCAGGCTCTCGTGGTCGGTCCGTGCCGACAGCAGTGTCTCGATCCGAGCCGCCTGTTCGTGATCGCCGAGCTGGTGCAACGACACCGCTCGCAGCGCTTCAGGCCATGCGTCACCGTGACGCGCGTCGGCCACCATGCGGTCGACGACGTCGAGCCCGCGTTCGTGCTCGCCGATCCGGTCCAGGCCGCGCCACGCCCAGGTGAGTTCGCTGATGGACGCGTCCGGCGCGTCGAGGAGGCGCCCGAGCCATTCGACGGCCTCACGGGTCCGGTTCAGTTGGATGTTGAGCATCCCGAGGTGGGCCAGCGCCGGACACCAGCTCTCGTCGAGTTCGACCGCCGCGCGGCCGGCGTCGAGTGACTCGTCGAGTCGGCCCAGTCGTCGCAGGGTGACCGCCCGCCACGTCCACGCTTCAGCGCTCGGACCGAGCGTTTCGTGAAGTCGCTCGAACCAGCCCAGCGCATCGGCGTGATCCCGGGCGTCGAGCGCAAGCCGGCCCCGCCTGAGCATCGCGACACGCAGCAGCCGGGCCCGGCCACGCGGCGGGCTGCCCCCGTCCGCACCCACCGTCCGTTCGATGAGTCGTTCGAGCGCGACGGTATCGGTCGCTTCGTGCGCGAACGGTACGAGCAGCCACGACGGCAGCGGCAACCTGCGGGTCACGCGAACGAGCACGCCGAGCGGTCGCTGCCCGGCGCGCACCACCCGACGGACGACCCGCCGCACCCATCGGACGACAGGGCGCAGCAGACGAAGACGACGCTTGATGCCGGCGCTCAGCGGCACGAAGAACCTGCCCTCAGCGCGCTCACCCGGTTCACGTTCGGGTCTGCTGGATGATCATGTGGCCGAGCAGGCCGAAGAACAGGGTCTGCAGTCCGAACAGGCCGAAGCCGAGCACCGCGTTCGGATTCTGCACCGGTGTGCGCGAGTTTCCCAGGAAGTAGTGGGTGATGTCCCAACCGAACATCACCGTCGCGACGACGACGAACGTCAGGCCGATCGGGCCGAACACCTTCAACGGACGCAGGGTTGCGATCACCAGCAGAATCTGGATCAAGACCTTGAACGGGTAGGTGAGCGACACGAAAGACGTGCCCGACGTGCGTGGATGGAAGGCCACTGGCACGTGCGCGAACCGCATACCTTTGTGGTAGGCGTCGAGCAGCAGCTGCTGGGTGTAGTTGTAGTCGCCGGGCAGTGCGAACCGTTCCACATACGAGCGGTGCGCGGCGAAGATCCCCGGCTGCGAATCCTTCATCGGCCAGCCGGTGAGCCAGGCCATCAGCTTGGTGAACACGATGTTGCCGACCCGGCGCACGACCGGCATCCGGTAGGAGATGCGGTCGAACCGGTTTCCGTACACCAGGTCTGCTTCGTCGGCGATGATCGGTTCGATCAGCCGCGGGATGTCGGTCGCGTCGTGTTGGAGGTCTGCGTCGAACTTGACGACGATGTCGGCATGGTCGGTGCGGGCGGCGGCAAGGCCCGATCGCACCGCCGCACCCAGCCCGCGGTTCACCCGGTGGCGCACGATCCGGTCGGCGCCTGCCTCCAGCGCCTTCTGTCGGGTCCCGTCGGACGAGCCGTCGTCGACGACGTAGACCGCAAGCTGACAGCCCATGTCCTCCAGGCGGTCCGATATCCCCCGAACCGCGGCGATCGCTTCGGTGATCGAGTCCTGCTCGTCGAACGCTGGAACGATCACGACGACCCGAAGCGAAGGCTCGTCGCTCTCTCGGGCCTCCATGTCCATGCGAATTCCTCAAGATCGTGTGATCAGTAGACCGCGGTCGATGCTAGTCCTGAGCCAGACCGGGTTCGGCGTGTCCGAGGCCAAGCACGTCGTGCCACGCATCGTGAACGGACGGCGCAGCGAGCGGCTCAACCGCACGGCGGGCGGCTTCGCCCATCCGCCGCCTCGCGTCCGGATCGACCACGAGACGGTGCAGTGTCGCGGCGAGGGCATCACGGTCGCCCGATGGGAAGACCTCGCCGTCGATACCGGCCGTCACCCACTCGAGCGCGCCTGGCAGGTTGTCCGATACGACGACAGGCAACCCGTGCGCCATCGCCTCGAGCATCGCGTTCGGCGTGCCTTCGTAGGCGGAGCTCAGGACGAACACGGCGGCTCCCGCGAGCTCGTCGCACACGTCCTCGAGATGGCCGGTGAGAATGATCCGTTCGGCGAGTCCGTGCGACTCGATACTGGCGACCAGCGCGGCTCGTTCCGGACCGTCACCGATGATCCGTAGCCGCCAGCCGGCGCCGTTGACGTGGTCACGGCCGACCAGCGCGGCAAACGCATCTATCAGCAGCAGATGGCGCTTGTGCGCGGCAAGACGGCCGACCGTGACGATGATGCGCGAAGCGGCCGGGTCGGCGACGCGTTCAGGCATCACGACCTGATTGAGGGTCAGCACCAACCGATCGTCCCGCACGAAGCCACGCAAAGCCTCCAGTGCAACGGTCGAGTTCGCTGTCACCACCGAGGCCCGGCGGTAGAGCACGCGACGTCCCAGCCGCACGGGCCAGCTCACCGGCTGGCGTGACGCGTCGTTGCGCTCGCTGACCACCACCCGCCGGCGCAGCCCTGCGCAGGCGACGATCGTCATCAGGTTCGCCCCGGTGAGGAACGACACGACCGTGCGTGCACCGGATGTCCGTACCGACCGGCGCGTATGCCGAGTGATGCGCCACACCGCGCGTGCCTGCTGGACGAGCCGCCACCCGCGGGTCATGGTGTCCGGGGCGATCGCCGCATCGAACCAGAGCCGCGCAGTCGACTCCGGCAGTGTGTCCCAGCGCGCATCATCGACCCGGGGCGCGATCAGTGCGACACGGATGCCCTGTTCGTGCCAGTCACCGATCAGTCGCGTCACGATGCGCTGGGTACCGCCGCCGGCGAGGTCCACCAGCACAACCGCAACGTCTGCGCGGATGTCCGCCCGTGTCACGGCGACGCGATTCCCGGCCCAGGGCACATGAGTCTCGTCCGCGCGATGTGTTGGCGCAGCATCATCGATCAGGCCTTGCCCTCACGCACAGGTCGACGTCGTGCAGTTCGACCAGCCGTGAACAGCCAGTGACCCCCATCGTCCGACGAAGGGCCCCCACAAGATTGACCGTACCGTCGTCGCGATGAGCGGGCCCATTCAGTATGACCTCCAAGGAACCGCGCGGCCCGACACGGTCGTACCGTCCGCGTGGAAGCTCGTGATGGGCAGCTGACAGGCCCCAGTAGGCGCCGCGGCCGGGCGCTTCGTCGGCGGCGGCAAGTGGCCGGCCCAGCATGACGGCGTCGGCACCGCAAGCGATCGCTTTTGCGAGGTCGCCGCCGTTGCTGATTCCGCCTGCGGCGATGACCCGGACGTAGCGACCGGACTCCTCGAGGTAGCGCGAACGGGCGGCGGCCACCTCGGCGATCGCGGTGGCCATCGGCACCCGGATGCCGAGCGCGTCCGCGGTGGTCGAAACCGACGACGAGCCGACTCCGACGATCACGCCGACCGCGCCGGTGCGCATCAGGTGCAGCGCCGGCTGGGCGTGGGCGACCCCACCGACGACGACAGGGATGTCGTAGCGAGCCGTGAAGGACTTCAGGTCGAGCGGCTGGGCGCCTTCCCGTCCCACGTGCTGCGCGGTGACCGTCACCCCGTGGACGACGAGCAGATCCAGGCCGGCCTCGAGTGCCGCGTGGTGGTAACGCTCGACCTTCTGCGGGGTGAGCGACGCGGCGGCGAATCCGCCTTGCTTGAGCTGTTCGACACGGAGGCTGATCAGCTCCTCGCGAACAGGCGCGTCGTAGAGCTCTTGCAGACGGACGGTGGAGTCCGGGCCGGGTTCGAGCGCGGCGATCTCCGCCAGGACTTCGGAGGGGTCGTCGTAGCGGGTCCACAGGCCTTCGAGGCTCAGCACGCCGAAGGCGCCGAGCCCGCTGAGCAGGGCAGCGATGTCGGGAGAGGTCACCGCGTCGAGCGGCGCGCCGATCACCGGAACGTCGAACCCGTAGGCGTCCAGCTTCCACGACACGTCGACGAGTCCATCGTCGCGGGTACGCCGCCGCGGGACCAGCGTGATGTCGCCGAGCTCGTACCCGGTTCGGGCGCGTCGCGCGCCGCCGATGGTGGTCTCGAGCATCTGCCGTGGCTCCGGTCGGCTGATTGGACGTCACAGAGAGTCGACCACACTGCCGGCCCGTCCTGCGCGGTCAGCGTGAACCGTGAGCCTACTTGCGGAGGGAACGCTGCCGTGGCCCACCCATCGTGGGACCGCCGTCCTCGTGGTCCGTTCCCACGCACCGTCGCAGGTTCGTCAACGTTCGTCGGTGCGGGCAACGAGCTGCGCAGCGAACTCCCCTGCGATGCGGACAGGATCGAGTTCATCGCGAAGCGTGATCGGCACCGTGGCTTCCCGGTACCAGCCGTCACGCAACGCTGCTCCCAGCACGTGCGCCAAGCTGTCGTCGCTCGCGGCGTCGAACAGCCGTGCGGGTCCCCGCCCCGCGAGGTCGTCGAGCACAGGATTCCGCGGCGCTACGACAGGCAGGCCGAAGGTCCACGCGAGCAGCAGGACACCCGAATTCAGCGATCCGGGCAGATACGGCAGAACGCAAAGGTCCGCGGCGCGCATCAGGTACTGGACGAGGTCGTCGGGGACGCGCTGAGCGTTGATGCGCACGTCATCACGGCCGGCCGCAGCCGCTTCGAGCGAAGCAAGCTCAGCTTGATCGGACGCTGGTCCGGCGATCAGCAGCCGTACTGGTCTACCGACGTC
>JBJHDB010000089.1:0-6658 GCA_050486325.1 Nitriliruptoraceae bacterium
CGAAACCCTCGACGCTCACCTCAATGCTTTCGTCGAGGGCTCGGATGTGTGCCAGCTGGCCCGGTATGTCGTCGTTGAACGGGCTTGGCGGCGTGAGCGTGACCAGATCGTGCAGCGACGGCAGCGCACCCAGCATCGTCTCGGCGTGCTCGACGAACTCGTCGTGGGAAAGGCGCCGTTCGTCGAGCGGATCGATCCGGCTGATGTCGAAACTGGCGGATCGATCGAGGTCATCGTCCTGCTCGCCGGCCTCATCCTCCCAAGTGTCTGGCTGCTCGCCTGTCGTGTCGTCGCCGACGTCGGCGATGGCCTGACGGTCCCAGGGGGAGGGCACGTGGCGCTGTGCGGCCAGGGTGCTTACCGCCGCGAGCGCGACCAGCAGCACGAGGCTGACGATCGCGAGCCCGTTCATACTGGGGCCGGTCGTGACGGTCGGGCGGAGCCCTGCGCGGTACGGCAACGCCTCGATCCTCCTGGTCACCATGGTGGCGGCACGCAGTTGACGGCGGTACGCGGGACGGTTGCCTCCGGCCCGTGGGAATCGGTCTCGGCGTACGGGCGGCGACGAAGGTACGGCGACATCGGGCGCGAACGGGTCAAGTCGGCGCACCGAACGGCCGAGGATCCAGCAAGGACGCGATGGGTGGTCGCGACGGTGGGTAGGGATCCCTGATGGTGGTTGGGGCCGAGGTGAGCGAGACCGAGTACGCCGACCCCGACGAGCGCGTCAAACGTCGGGCGTACCTCAGCGCGTGCCTGGTGGGCATCCCGATCGACGTGCTCGGGTGGTTCCTGGCCGAGGACGTCGCACTCGCTCGCGCCTACCTGGCGATCGCCGGCGTGTTGGCGTTCATCGCGATCCTCACGGGCTCACGCCTGCCATTGCAGCGCGTCGAGCGACTGGCGTTCCCCATCATCACCGGCGCGTTTCTGTGGCGCAGTGGAGTCGTAGCACTGCTCACTGACGACGTGGCCGACGAGTTCGGTGAGCTGATCACCTCGGTGGTGATGCTGTGCGTCGTCTATCTGCTGGCGTTCCTGTTCTACCCGCGCGTCGCCGCGTTCGTGATCTCGATCGGCGTGTTGCTGGCTTCGGCGGCCATCGTCGGCGTCGGGCTGTTGCGGGTCGGGGTCGCCGATCTGCCGCACAGCGGCATGCCGTTGTACAAGGCGTTCACGATGCAGGCGGTGTTCGTCGCGCTGCTGTACATCCTGGCGGTGACCCAGGAGCGCATGATCGCCTCGCAGGCACGCGCCAAGGCGCTGGACGAGATCGCCTCCACCGACGCCCTCACCGGCGCTTTCAACCGTCGGCACCTCGTGGCCGTGCTCGAGCAGCACGTCGCCGACGCGGCCCGTTCGGAGCGTGAGCTGTCGGTGCTGCTGTTCGACGTCGACCACTTCAAGCGGATCAACGACGTCCATGGTCACGATGTCGGCGACCGGGTGCTGTGCCACCTGGTGAACACCCTGCAGGGCGTGCTTCGGGAAGCCGACACGTTCGGTCGTTGGGGCGGCGAGGAGTTCCTGGTGGTCGCACCCGGAGCAGACATCGACGACGCGCTCGAGCTTGCCAACCGCTGTCGCCGGGCCCTGGCATCGGCGCCTGCGCCGGGTGCCGGTGAGGTGAAGGTCAGCTGCGGGGTGGCGAGTTGGCGGCCGGCGCAGCATTGGGAGGCCGTGGTGCGCGCCGCCGATGCCGCGCTCTACGCAGCCAAGGCGGCCGGTCGCGATCAGGCCGTGGCTGACCGGGCCGACGCGAATAGGGCACGATCGCAAGTTCCGGTACAGTAACTTACGTAACCGTAGGTTCTGTGCGTTGCCGTTTCAGTACCGGTCAGCGTGGATGCCGGAACTCCGGTGCTCCACCGTCCGCGTCGACCACAAACCGGTCGCATCCTGGACCGGATAGGCACACGCTCCAGGGGATTCCCACGGCCGCAACTGCGACCAGAAGAGGCAGCTGATGCATCCGACGATCATCCAAGGGGGCATGGGCGTTGGCGTGTCGGGCTGGCGGCTGGCACGGGCAGTGGCTGCTACGGGCCAGCTCGGCGTCGTGTCCGGTACTGCGGTCGCGGTCACCCTCGCCCGGCGCCTGGCTGACGGCGACGTCGACGGGCAGCTGCGTGCCGCGCTCGAGGCGTTCCCGGTGCCGTCTGTGGCCGAGCGCATCATCGAGCGGTACAGCCCAGCGGAACCCGGGTCCGCGCAGCGCTACCGCGGTGTCCCGATGCCGCGCGTGGACTCCGGACAACATCTGGACGAGCTGACCGTCGCGGCGAACTTCGTCGAGGTCCACCTCGCACGCCAGGGCGCGATCGGGCCCGTCGGCATCAACCTCCTCGAGAAGATCCAGCTGCCGACCCTGCCTTCGCTCTACGGCGCGATGCTCGCCGGGGTGGACTACGTGCTGATCGGGGCGGGAGTTCCCGCACGTATTCCGGCGATCCTCGACCGGCTCGCCGACAACGCTGACGTGGCGCTGCCGATCGCGGTGGCCGACGAGGACAAGGACCGGCGAACCGAGGCCACCTTCTCGCCGCGTGGATTCTGGGGCGGGGACGAGCCACCTCGTCTCGACCGCCCGAAGTTCCTCGCGATCGTTTCGTCGGCCACATTGGCGACCTTCCTGGCACGCAACGCCACCGGTGCGCCCGACGGGTTCGTCATCGAAACTCCCGTCGCCGGTGGGCACAACGCGCCGCCACGCGGCCGGCTCAACCTGGATGATGACGGAGCGCCGATCTACGGCGATCGGGATCGGATCGATTTCGCCGCAATCCGGGCGCTCGACCGGCCATTCTGGCTGGCCGGCGGCTACGGCACCCCGCAGGGCCTCGGGCAGGCACAGCAGGAGGGAGCCGTCGGCATCCAGGTGGGCACCCCGTTCGCGTTCTGTCAGGAATCCGGCGTCGACCCGGCCATCCGACGGACCGTCCTCGACCAGGTCGTCGACGGCTCGGTCCGGGTACGCACCGACCCGGTCGCGTCGCCGACCGGATTTCCGTTCAAGATCGTCAACGTGCCGGGCACCCTCGGCACCGCCGAGGTCGTCGCCGGCCGGGACCGCATCTGTGACCTGGGCTACCTGCGTGAGCCGTACCGGCAACCGGACGGCCGGTTGGGCTACCGCTGCGCATCCGAACCCGTGGACGACTACGTGCGTAAGGGCGGTGACCCGGAAGACACCGTCGGTCGGCTGTGCCTGTGCAACGGCCTGGTCGCCTCGATCGGGCTCGGCCAGCTTCGCGGTGAAGGCATCCGTGAACCCGCGCTCGTCACCGCCGGCGACGGGCTCACCGAGCTGACCGAGTACGTGTCGGCGACACATCGGCGCTATACGGCCGCTGACGTCGTCGATCACCTTCTCGGAGCGCCCGTCGCCGGCTGACGTGGCAGGAGCGGCGCTCAGTAGCGGAGCACACCTGCCGGCGATGGCCGGTCACCCAGATTCTCGACGTCCACCGCGATGACGTCGCCACCGTGCAGCAGCGTCTCGATGACCGCATCGTTGAGGCGATTTGTCTGGGTCGCTTCGAGCTCGGAGGCGCCGCCGTTGATGTCGGCGTCGGGGTCCGTGCCGTTCGCGACCACCCCGCCTTCCTCGGCGACAACCAGTAGATCCATGCGACCTTCGCGTGCCGCCGTCGTGATCTCGGTGAGCTGCGATGTGACGCGGTTGGCTTCGACGGCCTGATCCAGCCGGGAGATCGCCCGGTGTCCTGAGGTAGCACCTGCTCGATCGGCCGCATGCCAGGCCGCGTCAAGCAGCGCGTGATCGGTCAGCGTGTCCGGGTTTCCGGCGACCGTGCCGACCGGATCGCTGTGGCTTGTCAGCGCCCGGAACTCGTCGACGAGCGATCGCACACCTGCGACGATCATCGGGACATCGCTTCCTGCCAGCACCGGGTGCAACGCACGGTCGACCTCACGAAGATATGCCTGTCGCCTGGCATCGGAAAGGTCCTTGGCTCCGCCATGGCCATGGAAGAACGCCGCGTCGCTCGCGCCTGCGGAGGCTTGGCGCAGTTGCAGACTCCGCTCCCGGTCATTGGGCAGCAGATGAGCGAAAGAGTCCTCGTCGAGACCCTCGACCGCGCGTTCGGTCAGTGTCCAGCGATCGAAGTCGAACAGCCGGGCGCGTTGCTGGCTCAGGGCGAGGAGCAACAGACGGTCGTCGGCCGACAGCACTGGCGTCATCGGCACGATGTAGGGGCGAGGCCCGACCGACAGATGCTCGGGCACGGCCAGTGGCAACTGCCACACGTGTTGGATATCTGCCGAGAGGAGCAGCGCGAGACCATGCGCATGCTTGTACGACCGGGTGGTGCTCTCGGCGAGCGAGCTTGCCGGCGCGAGCAGCGCGTCCCGGGCAGTTTCGTCGATCTGCTCGGCGTCGAGCCGACGACGGGCGTCGGCGACGAGCTTGCGCAGTACTGCCGGTTCCTGGCCATGGCCGGAAACGGGCGGGAGGACCGGCAGGTACATCGAGACAACTGGCGGCGTCGCGGTGCGTGCAAAATCGATGAGTGTGTCGCGGTCAGGGGTGTTCACCATCCAACCTCCAGCGTGTGCGTCTCTGCGTCGTCTCGGACCGTGGTCCAGCCCAAGTCAGCGCCTGCCGGTCACCTCGGCGATCTCCATTGCGCGCGCAACGTCGCTCGCAGACACGATGCCGACCAATCCCGTGTCGTCGAGTACGAGCACCCGGCCGGCGGGTGAGCTCGTCAGCCGCGGCAGCATGTCGACAAGCGCTGCGTCCGGTCGTGTGGTGGCCAGCTGGTCCAGCTTCGTGCCGATCTGTTCGACTGGGGTGTGACTGCGCTCCTCGGTAGCGAGTTCGCGGATGTCCTGCAGGGTGACCAGGCCCAACGGGCGCCCGGAGGTGTCGACGATGGGGTAGGAGGAGTGCCGCCGCCGCAGGACATAGTCGTTGATCAGGGCATCGACGTGTAGGCCAACCGGAACCGTGGTGGGCGCACGTGTCATGACCTCATGGACCCGAACGTGATCGAGCGAGCCACGCACCCGTGCGTGCTGCTCTTCTGCTGCGGCAGCGCTGGCGATGAACCAGCCGATCAGGGCGAACCACAACCCGCCGAGGCCGACACCAGGAAGCAGCAGCACGACGGCGACGCCAAGTCCGATCAGGATCGCGCCGAACCGGCGGCCGGCGCGCGCTGCGGTGATCGCGGCACGCACGCGGTCGTCGTAGCGGCGCCACAGCATGGCGCGCAGGACGCGGCCACCATCGAGCGGCGCGGCGGGGATCAGATTGAACACGGCCAGCACGACGTTGATGAATGCGAGCCAGGCGAGGACACCGAACACGATGCCCTCGACGCCGGCCGCGGCCGCAGCTGCGGCGAGCAGGCCGAAACCGCCCCCAAGCAGCAGGCTGACCAGCGGGCCGACCGCGGCGATGCGCAGGTCCGCGCCCGGATCCGCCGGTTCGCCCTGAAGCTTGGCCACACCCCCGAACAACCACAGCGTGATGCCTTCGACGCCGACCCCTTCGCGCTGTGCCACCAGTGCGTGCGCGAGCTCGTGTGCCAACAGCGACAGGAAGAAGGCCGACGCAGCGATCGCTCCGGCAGCCACGTAGGTGGTCGTGGTGAGATCGGGATACATCAGCGGGAATCGCCCGGCCGACAGGCCGACGAGCAGCAGCGTGAAGATGACCAGCACGCTCCAGTTCACCCCGATACGGATCCCGGCGATCGTTCCGAGTCGCACCGTTTCGTTCAACGTGGCCTCCGCCGCCTGCCGCAATGCACCTGGATCCTGCTACCTCCGTCCTGCCGGACCAAGGGCACAAAGCCCTGCCCGTGGCGCCGTCAGACCGCTGTACTGGACGTGTGCACCTCATCCTGGCACGTCGTGGCTCCCGTGGCCATGCGGTGCCGGATGTCGAGGCAGATCGGAGCCGTCATTCGCCTGTCCAGTGCGTTCGCTGCTGCCGCCGTAGTGCTGACCGTGTCCGTCGGCCTGCTCGCCTCGGTCGCACCCGCACAAGCGACCGGCGACACGGACCGAGGACCGGTGACGTTGTCATATTTCGGCGCGGAAGGCTGTCCGTTCTGTGCCCGCATGGAGATCTTCCTCAACGATCTCGAGGAACGTCACGGCGAGCTCGTCATCGTCGAACGCTTCGATGTGTCCGTCGACGCGATCGCGCACGAACGGTGGGTACGCGAGTCGGAGCGACGCGGTCGGGAGGCGTCCGGCGTACCGACCGTCGTGCTCGGGAACCATATTTGGGTCGGCTACGGCACACCCGTGACGGAATCGATCGAGATGGCCGTTGCGGAAGCGCTTTCGGAGCAGACGCTGCCAGCGCGATCACCCGATGTCGACCCTGAAGACACGGAAGCGACCACCACCATCGAGGCGCCGCTACTGCGGAACACATCGATGAGGAAGAAGTCGGACGGCGCATCGCGGGGCGTGCTCGCGCTGCCCTGCGCGTCGATGCTGTGGATGCGACGACACGTGCAGCTTCGTCAGCTGGTGCGGCGGTCCTGGCGTGTCCGACATCGACGCCGTGGGCATCGAAGAACTCACCGCTGGAGTCCCCGGATGGCCTGCAGCTCACGTTGTTCGCCGAAGCGGACGGCTGCTCGGATGACCTCGGGTCGGCGCCTCACCGCTGACC
>JBJHDB010000090.1:0-6595 GCA_050486325.1 Nitriliruptoraceae bacterium
CGACCGGGACGAGCTGGAGTTCACGGCCCGTGCCGGATTGGACGTCGATGCGTTGTCCGCATCCGTCGGGGTGCGGGTCGACGAGCTCCGGGCGGGACGTTACGTCGTCCATGGACCCAACGACCCGGCACTGGTCGCACGGTTGGCTGGCTGGCTCGCGGATCACGACGTGCGGCTGGGCGAGCTTCGCGCCGGAAAGCACACGCTCGAGGACGTGTTCCTCCACCTGACCGACGGCCGGACGGAAGGCGGCGCGACCGCCGGCGACGTCGGAGGGCCGGCGTGACCGGTACCCCGACTGACGGCTGGAAGCATGCCCGCCTGCGAGGGCGAGCGCTCGGGCGGGCCGTGGCCGCGCAGGCCTGGATGGAGCTTCGGCTGCTGGTGCGTGCCGGTGAGAGCCTGATCATCACCCTCGGAATCCCGTTGGGACTCCTCGGCTTCTTTTCGGTTGTCGACGTTCTGCCTACCGACGGCCGGCCCGCCGTCGAGTTCCTCGTGCCCGGCGTGCTGGCGATCTCGGTGGCGGCCACCGGCCTGGTCGCCGTGGCGATCCAGACGGCGTTCGAGCGCAAGTATGCGGTGCTCAAACGGCTCGGCGGAACACCGCTGCCCACGGCCGGGTTCCTCGCCGCCAAGTCGCTCGCGGTCGCCGCGGTCCTCCTCGTCCAGGCCGTACTGGTGCTGGCGCTGGCCATCGGCCCGCTTGGATGGCGGCCGTCCGGCGGGATCGTGGTCGTTCCCGCCGGGATGCTGCTCGGCGCGATCGCCTGCACCAGCCTGGGGTTGCTGATGGCCGGCACCTTGCGAGCCGAGGCGACACTGGCGCTGTCGAACGCGCTGTTCCTCGTGCTGTTGGTCATCAGCGGGGTCGCCTTCGCCTCCTCGGCACTGCCCGACGGGCTGGCGTCGATCGGCCAGCTCCTGCCGCTGGGTGCGCTCGCCACGATGCTGCGCGCCGGGTTCGACGGCCAGCCGGCGCCGATGACGGAGGTGGCGGTGCTGGCCACCTGGGCCGTCGCCGCGATCGCTGCTGGAGCACGCTGGTTCCGGTGGGAGCCGTGACGGCGCGGTTGGATGCGCACAGGTCGCAACGGCTACGCTCCCGGGCGCCGCGAGGTCGTCGAGTCGTCCGGCAGGACGCGGCAGCCTCGCGTGCGCGTGCCGGGAGCGATGCACGACCCCGAATGGGCGGCTTCGTGGCCAGCACGGCCGCACCTGAGCCAGCGACAGGAGATGGCACGTTGCGCGACACGATCTGGCCGCAGGGTCGTTTCCGTCGCACCGGTTCACGCCGGCTGCTGCTCGCCGGTGCCATGGCGTTGCTGCTCGCCGGTTGCGCCGATGTCGGACAGAGCGCACTCGAGCCCGCAGGCCCGTACGCCCAGGGGCCCCACGACCTGATCATCCCGGTGGCGATCATCGCACTGGTCGTGTTCGTGTTCGTCCAGGGCCTGATCATCTACACGTCCTGGCGCTTCCGGCAGCGTGAGGACGACGACGGCAAGCTGCCCAAGCAGGTCCACGGCAACACCAAGCTCGAGATCGTCTGGACGGTGATCCCGGCGCTGATACTCGCGGTGATCGCGGTACCCACCGTTCAGGGAATCTTCGCGCAGATGGACGAGCCTGACGAGGATCACCTCGTCGTCGAGGTGATCGGGCACCGGTGGTGGTTCGAGTTCTACTACCCCGAGCACGACATCTACACGGCCAACGAGCTGATCATCCCGGTCGACACGCCGGTTCGGCTGCACATGACCGCCGCCGACCCGGCCCGTCAGACCACCGACGCGGTGCTCCACTCCTTCTGGATACCGCAGCTCGCGGGCAAGCAGGACCTCGAACCGGGCCGCACGACCTACCTGAACATCCAGGCCGACGAACCCGGCCGGTACCTGGGGATGTGTGCCGAGTACTGCGGGTTGTCACACGCCAACATGCGGATCCGCGCGGTGGCGATGGCGCAGGGGGAGTACGACGACTGGATCGCCGCGCAGACCACCCCTGCAGAGGTCCCCGACGACGAGCTTGCGACCCGGGGTCGTGAACTGTTCGGCGACCTCGGCGCACGGCAGGCATGCGCGGCGTGCCACCAGGTCTGGGAAGGCGGGTCCCGCAGCCCCAGTCAGGGCCCCGACCTGACCCACCTGATGAGCCGGGAAGAGTTCGCCGGGGCGATCCACGACCTGACCGAGGAGAACCTGCGGGAGTGGTTGGCCGCCCCGGAGTCGATGAAGGCGATGAGCTACGAGCTCAACGGCATCGGCATGCCCAACCTCGACCTGTCCGACGACGAGATCGACGCGCTGGTGGCGTACTTGCTGACGCTGGAGTGACGCTGTCGTCGGAGCGGTGAACCCATCGTTCCCGACGCCGGCGCCCACCCACGGTGGAGGAGAACAACGACATGTCGAGCCCGACGGAAACGAAGGTGCCGCTGCGCCCGTCGTCCGCCACCGGCCTGCTCAGCTGGCTCGCCACGACCGACCACAAACGCATCGGGATCCTGTACTTCTGGACCACGATGGTGTTCTTCTTCATCGGTGGGGTCGAATCCGGACTGATCCGCTGGCAGCTCGCACAGGCCGAGCAGGCCGTCATCTCCGAGGAGATCTACAACCAGATCTTCACCATGCACGGCATCACCATGGTGTTCCTGGTCGTGATGCCACTGTCCGCGGCGTTCTTCAACTATCTGATCCCGCTGATGATCGGCGCGCGTGACGTCGCCTTCCCGCGGCTGAACGCGTTCAGCTACTGGGTGTACCTGTTCGGTGGCATCTTCCTGTACTCGTCGTTCTTCCTCGGCGGCGCGCCGGCCGGCTCGTGGGTGGGCTACGCCCCGCTGTCCACCGGCGTCGGGCAGAACATGGGCTACTACGCCGTCGGCCTGCAGATCGTGGGCATCAGCTCGCTGGCCGCGGCCGTCAACTTCATCGTGACGATCCTGAACATGCGCGCCCCGGGCCTGACTTTCATGCGGCTCCCGGTGTTCATCTGGATGTCGCTCGTCACCAACTTCCTGCTGCTGTTCGCGATCCCGATCATCGCCGTCGCGTTGTTCATGCTGCAATTCGACACGTTGTTCGGTGCCCAGTTCTTCCAGGCCGCGACCGGGGGCGACCCGCTGCTGTACCAGCACCTGTTCTGGTTGTTCGGGCACCCCGAGGTCTACATCATGATCCTGCCGGCGATGGGGATCGTCTCCGAGATCCTGCCTGTCGGCTCCCGCAAGCCGCTGTTCGGCTACGCCGCCGTTGTGTTCGCCGGCGCCGCGATCGCCTTCATCGGCTTCGGCGTGTGGGCGCACCACATGTTCACCACGTCACTGGGCCCGGTGCCACGTTCGGCGTTTGCGCTCGCGACGATGTTCATCGCGGTACCGACGGGGATCAAGATCTTCAACTGGGTCTTCACGATGTGGGGCGGGCGAATCCGCTTCAACTCGGCGATGCTGTTCGCCGTCGGCTTCGTCTCGATGTTCACGATCGGCGGCCTGTCCGGCGTGACCCACGCGATAGTGCCGCACAACGCCCAGCAGCACGACACCTACTACGTCGTCGCCCACTTCCACTACGTGCTGTTCGGTGGGGCGCTGTTCGGGTTGATCGCAGGCATCTACTTCTGGTTCCCGAAGGTCACGGGCAAGCTCATGAAGGAGTCGCTGGGCAAGGTGCACTTCTGGACCTGGCTGCTCGGCTTCAACCTGACCTTCGGCCCGATGCACATGTCGGGCCTGCTCGGCCAGCCCCGACGCACCGCCGTGCTGCCGGCCGAGCTCGGCGGAACCGTCGAGTTGTACAACCTGCTGAGTTCGCTCGGTGTGATCGTGCTCACCGTGTCGGCGCTGGTGTTCCTGTTCAACCTGATCTCCTCGATCAGGAACGGTGCGCCGGCAGGCGACGACCCGTGGGATGCCCGGACCCTCGAATGGCTCACGGCCTCGCCACCGAAGCACCACAACTTCGACACGATCCCGACCGTTACCCACCGTGACGAGTTCTGGCACCGCAAGTACGCCGAAGGTGACGACGGCGTCCCGGTCGCCGTGCCGTCCGGTGGCGCCGACGACCTCGACACCGACGACGGCGAGGACGAGCACATCCACATGCCCGATCCGTCGATGTGGCCGTTCATCGGCTGCCTGGCGTTCTTCCCGATCGGCTACGGGCTGGTGTTCGTCAACCCGGTGTTGTTCGCGGTCGGGGTGCTGTGGCTGGTCATCGGGTTGTTCGGCTGGATCCACGAGCCCTTGGCCGAAGGCGACGACGACGATCCCGCCGATGCCGAGCACGCCACGACCGGCGCCAAGGCGCACTGACCGCTCGACCGGCCTGCATGCGTACGCGCACCAGGCATGGTGCAAGGAAAGGGAAGGTGACGAGGTGACGGCAACGGCGCACGACACCACGCTGGGACTGGACCATCGCAAGCTCGCGATGTGGACCTTCCTCGGCTCGGAGTTCCTGTTCTTCGGTGCGTTCATCGCCGCGTACCTGCTCTACATGGAGACGACCGCGGGCGGGCCGGGCGTCGAGATCTTCGACATCCCGTTCACCTCGATCAGCTCGTTCGTGCTGCTCATGAGCTCGCTCACGATGGTGCTCGCTCACAGCGCGCACAGCCGCGGCGACATGCGGCGGATGCGGATGTGGATCCTTGCGACCGCCGGGCAGGGCGCGGTCTTCCTCGGCGGACAGGTCTTCGAGTTCACGGTCTTCGTGCGTGAAGGCCTGATCCTCACCCAGTCGCCGTTTGCCAGTTCGTTCTACGTCCTCACCGGATTCCACGGGGTGCACGTCTTCGTCGGGATTCTGATGCTCATGACGCTGTACACGTTCTCGCTGACCGGCAAGGTCAAGCCCAACCAGGACGTCAAGACCGAGATGATCGGCCTGTACTGGCATTTCGTCGACATCATCTGGGTCGTGATCTTCACCGTCGTCTACCTGATCCCCGAGATCGCGGTCGGCTGAGCGTCGACGACGAGGGCCGCACCGGCCGCAGGAGCAGACAACGATGAGCGCTACCGACACCACCGCCAGCACCGAAGGCGACCACGGGCACGCGCACCCCACCCCGAAGCAGTACGTCAACATCGCGCTGATCCTGGCGGTGCTGACGGCGCTGGAGGTGTCGACCTACTTCGTCGACTTCGGCCGGGTGGCCATCCCCCTGCTCGTCGTGCTCATGGTGGTCAAGTTCCTCTACGTGGCCGGCTGGTTCATGCACCTGAAGTTCGACTCACGCTGGTTCAGCGTGATGATGTACACCGGCCTGGCGTTCGCGCTCGTGCTGTACGCCATCACGCTGGTGATCGTGATGCTCGGCCATACCGCCTGGCTGTAGCCGACCCGAGACGTCGAGGGGTTGACCGTGAGAAGAGACGGCGCGTTCTACCGGGTCGGACTGCCGATCCTGCTGCCGCTGGCCGTGCTGGTGTCCGTCGGGGCGTTCGTCGGCGCCGTCGCCCTGTCGCTGCTCTACAACACCCATGCCGGTTCGCTGGCGCTGGCGGCCGTCGCTGCCGGCGGGATCCTGTTCACCGTGAGCCTCGCCAGTGCGCAGGAACGGCTCGGCGGCGCCAAGCGCACGGTCGTCCTGTTCGTCGCGGCGGTCCCGCTGCTGCTGGGTGCCGCCGTGGGCCTCGGGCTGATCGGTGACGTCGACGACGCCGACCGGATGATCAACGTCGAACCGCTGCTCGTGATCCCCGACGACGCCCCGGTGATCGCCGCGGAGAACTCGCTGGAGTTCTGCATCGGCCCCGAAGGTGCCTGCGAGCCGGTCACCGAATGGGAGGTCGTGCCCTCGACGGTGATCGACGATGTCGCGTTCGTGTTCGACAACCGTGAGGTCGGCGTCGACCACAACGTCGTCATCGTCGACCTCGAAGGCGACGCCGACGACCCGTCGCCAGGAAGCACGACCTACGCCTCGTCGACCCTGGTGACCGGCCCGACCGTGGACGCCTACGTCAGCGACACCTATACGTGGCAGGAACTTCCGGACACCTGGTACTTCTTCTGCGCGATCCACCCCAACATGAACGGGATCGGTCGCGTCGTCGAGGACGCTTGAGCTGAGTCCCGGTTCGAACGCCGAACCGCGCTGCGAGCCGAGGTCGGCCATGAAGCCGGGGATGCCTGAAGTCAGCTGAACGGCCGGTGTGCACGGGTCGCGACATCGAGCAGGAGCATCGTGGCGTCCCAGCCCTCATCCATGAACCGACCCGCGGTGGACGGTTCGTCGTCGGTTCCGGCCGACGTCGGTCCCATGCATGACGAAGGGCGTTACGAGGGCACGGACGGCCGTTGGGGCGTGTTCCGTCGCTACGTGCTCGTGACCAAGCCGCGAATCATCGAACTCCTTCTGGTGACCACCGTCCCCGCCATGGTCGTCGCAGCGGACGGGTGGCCGTCCACGTGGTTGGTGCTCGCGGTACTGGCCGGTGGTGCGATGTCCGCGGGCAGTGCCAACGCGCTCAACAACCTCATCGACCGCGACGTCGACCGGAACATGGCGCGCACCGCCGGCCGGCCCACCGCGCGCGCACTGGTCTCTCCGCGCGGCGCGCTGGTGCTCGGGATCG
>JBJHDB010000091.1:0-6554 GCA_050486325.1 Nitriliruptoraceae bacterium
AGTTTCTCGTCAACGATCCGGATCTGGTGATCGCCGAACTCGGGGAGTTCGTCGCTGCCGGCGGGACGACGCTCGTCGAGGTGTCGACCCCCGACCTCGGACGGGACCCGAAGGGGCTCCAGGCGATTGCCCGAGCTGCGGGGGTCCACGTCGTCATGTCAACCGGCCGCTATCGGGAGCCGTTCTACGAGCCCGAGTTGTGGCGCCGGTCGACCACGAACCTGGCCGACGAGTTCGTTGCGGACATCGAGGTTGGGGTGGATGGTGTTCGGGCGGGCATCATCGGCGAGATCGGGACACACGAACCGCACGTGTCACCAGCCGAGGAACGCGTGCACCGGGCGGCGGCAAGAGCGCACCTGCGTACCGGCACTCCCATCACCACGCACGCTAACGCGTCACCGGTGGGTCTCGACCAGCTCGATCTGTTCGCCGAGGAAGGCGTCGACCTCCGGCATGTCGTCGTCGGCCACTGCGACACCCACCCTTTCCTCGACTACCACCGCGCGATCCTCGCCCGAGGCGCCTACGTCCAGTACGACACCGTGCGCGGCAACTACGAGTACGAGACGCTGCGTCACATCGACCACGTGGTGACGCTCGTTGGTGAAGGGTTCGGCGAACAACTGCTGCTGTCGCAGGACATGGCGAGCAACCGCTTCTACACCGTGTACGGCGGCCGGGGCTTCGGCTTCCTGGCCGGCGAGTTCCGCGAACGGCTGGCAGCGGCCGGGCTGGGTGCCGACGACATCGATCAGATCATGATCCACAATCCGCGACGCATGCTTCAGGGAGCCCAGTGAGCCTGTCTCGACTCGCACTGGTCACCGGTGGCGCCAACGGCCTGGGCGCCGCGACGGTGAAGTCCTTGGCGCGCCGCGAGTTCCGGGTAATCGTGGTCGACCTTGATGCCGATGCCGCCGCCGGCCTCGTTGACGACCTCGGCGCAGCACACGTCGAGTTCCACCGCCTCGACGTATGCGACGACGATGCGGTCGGCGGGCTGGCCGCGCAGGTGCGCGAACGGCACGGTGCACTCGACGTGCTGGTCAACAACGTCGGCACGGTGGCCCCGCAGCCCTCCCATCGCATGGACACCGTCGACTGGACCGCGCAGCTCGACATTCATTTCGGGACGGGAGTCCGCTTCTCCGCGAACTTCGTGGATCTTCTCGCGCAGCGACCAGGCGCTGCGATCGTCAACGTCTCGTCCATCGCCGGCCATCGCGGATTTCCCGCGCGACTCGCCTACAGCGCGGCCAAGGCAGCAGTCGAAGCTGCGACGAGGACACTCGCGGTCGAATGGGCGGGACTCGGAATCCGCGTAAACGCGGTCGCACCCGGCTTCGTGCTCACCGATATGGCCCGCGAATTGTACGAGCGCGGTGTGGCGGATCGTGCGGCGAGGGAGCAGCTGGTGCCTCTGGGCCGGATGGGGCGACCCGAAGAGATCGGTGAGGCCGTCACATGGCTCGCCATCGACGCAACCTATGTGACGGGTCACGTGCTGGTCGTCGACGGCGGATTCCTGGCGGACGGGAGGACAGGGGAGGATCCGGCTGTGCTTTCCGCCGGGGAGTTGCGGGCCGACCTCGCCCGGCGCCACTCCGGGCATGCGCCTTACTGATTGGAGTTCTGGGACCGCCGCGTACCGACCAGATCCCAAGGTATCGACGACGGGTGCCGATGCGGCCATTCACGTGCTTATCAAACGCTTGACTAAAGGTTCTATGCGTTCTAGTCTTCGGAGACGGGAGGTCGGCTGATGCCACTGACGGGACTCAACCATGCGGGCCTGCAGGTGCGTGATCTCGAGCGTTCGCTCGCCTTCTATCGCGACGTGCTCGGATTGGAACTGGTCACGCAATGGGTGCGTGACGAGGACTACATTCAGGAGCTGGTCGGCTACCCCGGTGTCGCGCTGCACTCGGCGATCCTGCGTGTGCCCACCGACGAGACGTTCCTCGAACTGATCGAGTACCGCAACGTCGACCGCGAACCCGTCGACACCGCGACCGCCAACCCCGGCACAGCACATGTCTGCTTCTACGTCGATGACCTCGACGCGTTCCATCGGCACCTCGTGGCCGAAGGCGTGGAGGCCATCTCGGAGCCGGTCACACCGACCGTGGGCCCCAACAAGGGTGGCCGTGCCGTCTACGTCATCGATCCCGACGGCATCCGGGTCGAGCTGGTCCAGACGACGCGATCGCTCGCCGGGGACCTGCGGACGTGACGGGTGCCGGTCATGGTTGACGACGTGCCCCAGCTGGACGACCTCGTCACCGCTTCAGCGTTCGTCGAGGACCCCTATCCGGTCTACGCGCGGCTGCGCGAGCAGGCGCCGGTGTTCTGGTGCGCGCCGTGGGGTCAGTGGCTGGTGACCCGGCACGACAACGTGATGAGCGTGCTGAAAGATCACGTGCGATTCTCCAGCCAGGGTTACGAAGACCGGTTTCTCCAGAGCCTGCCCGTCGAGGTCGGTCCACTCGACGCCGTGCACCGGCACTACCGAGCGGGCAACCTGTCCAACACCGATCCGCCGGACCACACACGACTGCGGCGCATCATCTCGTCGCGCTTCACGCCCCGCACGATCCAGGCCATGGAGCCCTGGATCCGGCAGCGAACCGACGAACTGATCGCCCACGTTCGTGGCGCGTCGACGATGGATCTCGTCACCGACATCGCCTACCCGTTGCCGGCGATGGTGATCGGCGAGCTGTTGGGACTGCCCGACCAACTGCGCGACGACGTGGTGGCATGGTCACGGGACATCACCGCGCTGGTCGGCACCGGCTCGCCCGATCCCACGCGGGCCCGCGCCGCGGAATCCAGTATGGCGGCGTTCCAGCAGTGCCTGGAGCCGCTCGTGCGTCGACGGGTCCTCGAACCGGCCGATGACCTCATCAGCCGGCTCGCCGCCCCGGACGACAACGGGGAGCGGCTCGACGAGGAAGAGGTCATCGCAACGTGTGTCGTGCTGCTGTTCGCCGGCCACGAGACGACCGCGAACCTCATCGGCAACGGCATGCTGGCGCTGCTCGACCACCCTGAACAGCTTGAGCGCCTGCGCGCCCACCCGGAACTCGATCGGACCGCTGTCGAAGAGCTTCTGCGATTCGACAGCCCGGTCCAGCGGGTTCGCCGTGTAGCTCGCGAGGACTGCCAGCTGGGTGAGGCCACGATCCGTGAGGGGGAGCTGGTGATGGCGTTTCTGGGCTCAGCCAACCGTGACCCCGCGGTCGTTGCTGATCCGGACCGCCTCGATCTGGGCCGTGCGAACCCGACACACGTGTCGTTCGGACACGGCATCCACTTCTGTCTCGGTGCCGCGTTGGCGCGACTCGAAGCCGCTGTGGTGTTCCGTGCGCTGCTGGACACTTTCACCGAAATTCGCCTCGGTGGACCGGTGGTGCGGGGCAACAACCTGACCTTCCGGCAGGTCGAACGACTTCCGTTGGAGGTGGTGGCATGAACACGGAGTCCCACGACGAGATTGGCCGCGAAGAGTCCATGGCCAGCATGTTCCGACTCGACGGCCGGTGCGCCGTGGTCATCGGGGGAGCGGGTGGCCTCGGTACCCAGATCGCGCAGGGGCTTGCCGCTTCAGGTGCACAGGTCGTGGTAGCCGACCATCTCGCCGACGACGCCCGGTCTGTTGCTGGCCAGCTTGCGGGTGACGGGCACAAGGGCTCGACCGTCGACGTCACCGACGCTGCATCGGTCGACGCGTTGGTCGGGGAGGTCGTCGACCGCTACGGCCGGGTCGACGTGCTGGTGAACTCGGCCGCCGTCACTGGCAGGCATCCCGCCGAGGACTTCCCGGCAGACGAGTACACGCGGATTCTCGACGTGAACCTGAAGGGCTCGTTCCTCGCGTGCCAACGATTCGGGCGTGTCATGCTCGAACAGGGACGGGGATCGATCGTCAACATGGCGTCCATCGGCGCGACGGTGGCGTATCCACACACCACGGCCTACCTGCAGAGCAAGGGCGGTGTCGCCCAGCTGACACGCAGCCTCGCGATCGAGTGGTTCGGGCGCGGCGTTCGGGTCAACGCACTCGCGCCGACCTTGTTCGAGTCGCCGATCATGCGACGGGCGGACGCCAGCGACAACCTCACCAGCGAGTTCATCCGTGCTCGCGCCGTGGAGCACCGGCTCGGTCAGCCGCCGGAGATCGTGGGGCCGGCGGTGTTCCTCGCATCGGATGCCAGCTCGATGGTCACCGGCCACATCCTGGCCGTCGATGGTGGCTATACGGCCGTCTGAGCCACCCAAGGAGGGTGAAGATGGAGGCGCGAGAACACGATGACGTGACGATCGCCGATGTGATGGTCATGACCGTGCGTGCGCAGCTGCCTGCCCCGGTTCGGTTCGGCAGCTGGTACATGCCGCACCGTGAGTTCGCGCTCGTCGTGGTGCGTACCGAAAGTGGCGTCGTCGGCGCGTCGTTCACGTTGACGCGGGACGGCCCGGTGGCTGCCTGCGTTCGGGACCTGATCGCGCCGATGTATCGCGGACGGACGCTGGCACCGGAAGCGATCTTCGGTGACGTGCGGCGAAGCAGCCTGGCCAACTTCTCCGGCGGTGTCGGGCTCCGGTCGCTGTCACTGGTCGACCTGGCGTGCTGGGACGCCCTCGCGCGCGATCGTGGAATGCCCATCGGCCGCCTGCTCGGTGCCGAGCCCACCCCGATGCCGGCGACGCTCATCATCGGCTACCCCCCGACCATCGGCCCTGACGAGGTCGCCAGTCAGGTGGCCGAGCACCTGGCGGCCGGATGGCGGCGTTTCAAGCTGCCGGTGGCTGCGGACCGTGGTCTCACGATCGCACGTGCGCGCGCGGCGATCGACGCGGCCCAGGGTGCGACCGTGTCGATGGATGGCGCATGGATCTTCGACGACGTCGAGGATGCGGTGCAGCTGATCGAGGCTCTGGATCGACGCCTGGGCTGGTTCGAGGACGTGTTCCCTCCTGGCGAGGCCGACAAGGTCGCCGCACTTCGGCGGGCGGTCGACACGCCGATCGCCATGGGCGACGAGCAAGGTGGTGCGTACTACCCGGATGCGCTGCTGGCCCAGGAAGCCGTGGACGTGATCCGACTCGATCTGACGACGATGGGAGGGATCAGCGGATCCCGCCGCGTCGTCGATCTCGCGCACAGTGCGGGGGTGCGGGTGGAGCCGCACATGAACGGTCACGTGCATGCACAGGTTCTTCCCGCATGGGGGCTCGGCGAGAGCTCGATCGAGTGGGGCATCCCGTGGAGCGGGGTCGACCCCTGGGCGGACTCGCTGCGCCAGCCCGTCGTCGTCGACGGCTTGATGCAGCCCCTGGCAGACGAACCCGGATTCGGGCCCCTGGTCCATCCCGACTGGGTCCGGACCCAGCCGTTCGACGACCCCGAAGGCGTCCTTGATCTCGTCGAAGGCGCCGATCCCACGACCACGACGAACCGAGGATGACCGACCAGATGGTGCAACCACTCGAGAACGTACGTGTGGTCGACATGGCCACGGTACTCGCCGGGCCGACAGCGGCCCGGTACCTGGCCGACTTCGGCGCCGACGTGATCAAGGTTGAGTCGCCCCGTGGGGACTCGACCCGGCAGATGGGTTGGACACCGCCGGACGGGGGTGACTCCTACTTCTGGAAGTTCGTGGCTCGCGGCAAGCGCTGCATCACACTCGATCTGAAGGAGGACGGCGATCTTGCCACCATGAAGCGCCTGATCGGGACAGCCGACGTGCTGATCGAGAACTTCCGCCCAGGCACGCTGGAGCGGCTCGGACTCGATCCCGCCCAGCTGCTCGAGTCACACCCGCGGCTGGTCATCCTTCGTGTCACCGGATTCGGTCAGGACGGGCCCTACGCCAACCGGCCGGGCTTTGCCACGATCGTCGAGGCCATGAGCGGGTACGCCGCCCTCAGCGGCGAACCCGACGGACAGCCGTTGCTGCCGCCGATCGCCATCACCGACGAGGTGGCGGGACTCGTCGGCGCGTTCGCGGTCATGGTGGCGCTGCGTCATGCGGAGCGCACCGGCGAAGGCCAGGTCGTCGATGTGAACCTGCTGGAGTCGCTGCTGCAGATGATGGGGCCACTCACCTCGGCGTACGCCCATCTGGGATACCTCCAGCCACGACTCGGTTCAGGCCTGCCGTGGACCGTGCCGCGCGGGACCTACCAGTGCGCCGACGGCGAATGGGTCGCGCTGTCCGCATCGGCCGACAGCGTCGCTCACCGACTGCTCAAGCTGATCGGTATCGACGAGGACGAGCGGTTCACGACGTTCCAGGATCGCATGGCCAACCGCGACGCCCTGGAACAGTCGGTGTCGGCGTGGATCGGCGCCCGCTCCTCCGAAGAGGTCCTCGCCGCGTTCCAGCAGGTCGATGCCGCCATCGCGCCGGTGTACACGATGCGCGAGGTGTTCGACGACGAGCACGTCAGGGCGCGCGACATGCTCCTCGAAGTCGATGACGTGGTGATGCCCAACGTCATTGCACGGATGTCGCGCACCCCAGGTGGGGTCGCACACGTCGGCC
>JBJHDB010000092.1:0-3541 GCA_050486325.1 Nitriliruptoraceae bacterium
CATCGCCGGATCGCCCTGATCGGCGGGGCTGACGACGATCCGTTCCGGTTCTCGGTTCCGGTGGAACGTCGGGCCGGATACCTCGGAGCGCTCGCGTCGGCGGGACTTCAGCCACATCCGGAGCTCGCGGTCGCGGGGAACTTCTCGTTCGATGGCGGGGCCGAGGCGATGCAGCGCCTGCTCGCGCTCGACGATCCGCCGACGGCGGTGTTCGCATGTTCCGACGAGATGGCGATCGGGGCGATGCAGGTCGCGCGGGACGCCGGTCTGGACGTCCCCGGGGACCTGTCGATCATCGGGTTCGACGATCATGACGTGGCGAGGTTCGTCGGGCTCACCACGATCCGCCAGGACCTAGAGACTCTCGGCACCCACAGCGCACGCCTGCTGCTCGATCAGATCAGCCAGCCGTCGGCCGAGCCCGTCCATGAGCGGCTCCCCACCCGGCTGGTGGTGCGGCGCACGACCGGCCCGCCGCCGTCGGGTTCGACCTTCCGCTGGTGAACGGCACATCGCCCCATCCAAGAGGGATCGCGGCACCGAATTGCGAGCAGTTCGCCGAAAACGCTTGCACACCTGGCCTGCGATTGCCATAGTACGCATTCGGGAACGCAGCACGGGGAGTGCGCAAGCCACGTCAGAGCTGCGGACGACAGGGCTGGAGGGAGATGCGGGATGGCCAAGATCGTCATGGAGGAGCTCAACAAGTACTACCCGGACGGCTACCACGCCATCACGGACCTGAGCCTGGAGATCGAGGACGGCGAGTTCGTGATCCTGGTGGGGCCGTCGGGGTGCGGCAAGTCCACGGCGTTGCGGATGGTCGCCGGTCTGGAGGAGATCACCAGCGGCAAGCTCACCATCGGCGATCGTGTCGTCAACGACCTGTCACCCAAAGAGCGCGACATCGCGATGGTGTTCCAGAGCTACGCGCTGTACCCGCACATGTCGGTGGCCGACAACATGGGCTTCGCGCTGCGGTTGGCCAAGGTCGACAAGGCCGAGATCGACAAGCGGGTCAACGACGCGGCCGAGATCCTCGGCCTCACCGAATACCTGCACCGCAAGCCAAAAGCGCTGAGCGGTGGCCAGCGGCAGCGGGTGGCGATGGGCCGGGCGATCGTGCGCAGCCCGCAGGCGTTCCTCATGGACGAGCCGCTGTCGAACCTCGACGCCAAGCTGCGCGTGGCGATGCGTGCCGAGATCGCCGCATTGCAGCAGCGGCTCGGCGTCACCACGATGTACGTCACCCACGACCAGGTCGAAGCGATGACGATGGGTGACCGGGTCGCCGTGCTCAAGCGTGGGCTGCTGATGCAGGCCGACGCGCCGCAGACGCTCTACGACCGGCCCGACAACCTGTTCGTGGCGGGGTTCATCGGCTCGCCGTCGATGAACCTCGCGGAAGGCAAGGTTGTCACCGACGACGGCAAGGTGCTGATCGAGGTCGGCGCGGGTGACCGCCCGCAACGGCTGCGCATCGACGATGCCGCACTCGATGCCTACCCGAAGGTTGCCGAGCACGCGGGCGGCAACGTCGTTTTCGGCATCCGCCCGGAGCATTTCGCACCGCCGTCGGACGTCGCCGACGACCAGGTATGGACCGGGCGCAAGGTGACACTCGTCGAGATGCTCGGTGCCGAGATGCTCGTCCACTTCGGGACGTCGGCGCCGCCGGTCATCTCCGAGGACATGCGAGAGGCGATCGACGATCCCGAGGCGTTCGCCGAGCTCGAGCGCCAGGCACGCGAAGGCGGCCAGGTCATGGTCGCCCGCTTCGAGCCCGGCAACGCCGTGAAGGTCGATGACTTGAAGGACATCGGCGTGCGCACCGACCGGATGCATTTCTTCGACCCGCAGTCCGGTCAGGCGCTGCGCTGAGGAAACAGAACTGCCGGAGGGGGACAGACACTCCTGCGGCTGCCCGTGACCCGCGGTCCGGAAACGGCTCCGGTCGGTGGGTCGAACCGACAACAACGCCGGTAACCGATCGGACCCAGAGCCGATCGGGAACACGACGGAATCCGTTTCGCACGTGCAAGTAGAAGCGAACGAGGAGCTGAACGTGAGAACCACCAGAATCCGGGCGTGGCGCACGATTGCCGCCGCCACCGCGCTGGCCATGGTCGCGGTCGCCTGCGGCACCGACGATGCCCCCGACGCGCCTGATGAACCAGCGGAGGACGCGCCGGCTGACGACGCGGCCGAGGACGTCGCCGAAGGCGGCGAGCCGGGAACACTGACCGTGCTGCACGCCATGACCGGTGACACCGACGTCGCCGGCCTGCGTGCCGCGTTCGATGCGTTTTCGGAGGCGACCGGCGTCACGGTCGAGGAAACCGGCAGCGCCGACTTCGAGCAGCTGGCGGTCACCCGTGTCCAGGGAGGCAACCCGCCCGACATCATCCTCCACCCGCAGCCGGGCCTCATGTACGACCTGATCGATCAGGGCCTGGCCTTCCCGCAGGACGACGCGCTCGACATGGACCAGCTGCGCGGCGACATGGTCGACGGACTGGTCGACCTGGGTGTCCGTGACGGCGAGTTCTACGGCCTGATGCTCCGCCTGAGCCTCAAGTCGATGGTGTGGTACGACCCCGTGGCGTTCGACGAGAACGGCTACGCGGTTCCCGACACCTGGGAAGAGATGTTCGAGCTGTCTGAACAGATGGTCGCCGACGGCAACACCCCGTGGTGCATCGGTATCGAGTCCGGTGACGCCAGTGGCTGGGTCGCCACCGACTGGCTCGAAGACATCATGCTCCGGGTGCACGGCGGTGATGCCTACGACGACTGGATCAGCAACGACCTGCCGTTCGACTCGCCCGAGGTTCGCGAGGCGATCGAGGGGTACATGGACCCGATCTGGTTCGGTGACGGGATGGTCTTTGGCGGCCCGCCGAACATCCTCCAGACCAGCTTTGGTGACTCGGTCCTCGGCCTGTTCGACGGCAACTGCATGATGCACCGTCAGGCGAGCTTCATCGCCGGGTTCATGCCCGACGATGCGGTGATCGGCGACAACGTCGACTTCTTCTACCTGCCGGAGATCGCTGCGTCTGGTCAGGGTGCTCCGGTGCTGATCGCCGGTGACCTGGCTGCCGCCTACACCGACAACCCGTCGGTGGCCGACTTCTTCCAGTACTTCGCCCAGGCGGAGTCGGGTGAGCCGTGGGCGGCCGAAGGCGCATGGCTGTCGCCGTTCAGCAACTTCAACACGGCCGCGTACGCCGACCCGTCGTTGGCCGCACAGGGTGAGATCGTCACCAACGCGGACTTCGCGCGGTTCGACGCCTCGGACATGATGCCGGGGGCCGTTGGTGCCGGAGCGTTCTGGACGGAGATGGTGAACTATGTCCAGCGGGGTGGCGACGACATCGACACGATGCTGGCCAATATCGACGCTGCCTGGCCGAGCTGATCGACCAGACAGCTCATCGGTGACCAACCGGTGGTGGGGGGGGGTCACGGGCCCCGCCCCCCCCCCGGCACCCGGGGGCCCGCCCCGTTGTGTGGCGGGGGGGGGGGGCGGCGGGGCGGG
>JBJHDB010000092.1:3551-6490 GCA_050486325.1 Nitriliruptoraceae bacterium
GGCCCCCCACCCCCCCCGTTTGCGGCCCAATACCCCCCGGGCCGGGCGTCGCTCACCCCCCACGCCCCCGCCGCCCCCCGGCCGGGGGGGGGGCGCGCCCCCCCCCCCCCCCCCACCACCGGGCACCGTGAGGCACGCACGTATGTGTGGCAGAGCGGTGGCTCGACGGGAAGGGCCGCGCAGCCTCGAGGGAGGGGAAGCATCGTGGGCAATCTGACGAGCGGGCTGATCGCGATCCTGCTCGGCGTCGGTGGTGCGCTGGCGCTGTTCTGGGTGCTCAACTGGGTCGTCGAGCAGCTGCCGAAGGCACAGGAAGAACGGTTCAAGCCGTACGTCTTCATCGGCCCGGCGTTCGCCATCGTCGGCGTGTTCCTCCTGTATCCGTCGGTGGTGACGATCATCGACAGCTTTCGCACCAACATCGGGCGTCCCGACCAGCGCTGGACCCTCGACAACTACGTCTATCTGCTCACCGACGGCGCGCTGCGGGATGCGTTCATCAACAACTTCTTGTGGATTCTCATCGTGCCGGCCGGGGCGGTGGCGATCGGGCTCCTCGTGGCGGTCCTTTCCGACCGTCTCGCACCGACCTGGGAGAAGATCAACAAGTCGCTGATCTTCATGCCGATGGCGATCAGCTTCGTCGGCGCCTCGACGATCTGGCTGTTCATCTACGTGTGGCGGCCCCCAGAGACACCGCAGATCGGCCTGATCGCGGCGATCTTCCAGGCACTTGGCAATCCGATGACGACACCGATCGTCCAGAACTCGACGTTCCGGCTCAACACGTTCGCGCTGATGGTCGTCATGATCTGGTTGCAGGCCGGCTTCGCGATGGTGCTGCTGTCGGCGGCGATCAAGAACGTGCCCGAGGACACCATCGAGGCCGCACGCATCGATGGCGCGAGCGAGCTGCAAATCTTCTGGCGGGTGACCATTCCCCAGATCCGCTCGACGATCGTGGTGGTGACCACAACGATCGTGATCCTGGTGCTGAAGATCTTCGACATCCCGCGTGTGATGACCAGCGGCAACTTCAACACCGACGTGATCGCAAACGTCTACTTCGACCAGCTGTTCACCTACCGCAACCCCGGTCGGGCCTCGGTGGTGGTGGTCGCGCTGATCGTGCTGACCTTGCCGTTCATGTACATCAACATCAAGCGGTTCCGTGAGCAGGAGGCGATGCGATGACGGCCACCACGACCGCTGGCGGCAACGCATCGGCCAAGGTCGATGCCCCCGTCATCAAGCCCAAGGACGCATCGCGGTCGTCATGGCCGGTTCGGATCGCGCTGACCGTGGTGATCGTCGTCTGGATGATCCCCACGGTGGGGTTGTTCTTCGCGTCGTTCCGCGACTCGGTCTCGACCCGGTCGACCGGATGGTGGACGATCTTCACCGAAGGAGGGTTCGCCGGCCTGTCGCTGGAGAACTACGAGCGCGTCCTCACCGGAGGGATGGGCACCTCGTTCGTCAACTCGCTGACCGTCGCCGTTCCCTCTACGGTGATCCCGATCCTGGCTGCCGCGTTCGCGGCCTACGCGTTCGCCTGGATGGACTTCAAGGGTCGTGAGGTCCTGTTCGTGGTGTTCGTCGGCCTGCTCGTCGTGCCGTTGCAGGTGGCCTTCATCCCGATCACGCGGCTGTACGTGAACCTGGGGGTCACCAGCGACTTCGTGAAGATCTGGCTCGCCCACACCGCGTTCGGCATGCCGCTGGCCGTCTACATCCTGCGCAACTACATCGGATCGCTGCCCCGTGAGGTCGTCGAATCGGCCAAGGTCGACGGCGCTAGTCATTTTGCGGTGTTCTGGCGTCTGATCGTGCCCCTGTCGGTGCCTGCGCTGGCCGCTTACGCGATCTTCCAGTTCCTGTGGACTTGGAACGATTTCCTCGTGGCACTGGTGTTCATGGCCCGTAACGAGGTGGTCACGATCACCCTCGCCGAGCTCGTCGGCTCCCGAGGACAGGACTGGCACCTGCTGACCGCCGGCGCCTTCGTGACCATGGTCGTGCCCCTGATCGTGTTCTTCGCGCTGCAACGGTTCTTCGTGCGCGGCCTGACGGCGGGATCCGTGAAGGGATGACCACGTGCGCCTCCAGCTGACGGCGCGCACGGGACACCCGGAGTTTCTCGACCTGCCCTGGGACTTGCCGCTGGATCAGTGGGAGAGCCCGCGGCTGGTGAGCATGCCCATGGGCATCCACCGCCACGTCGTACGCACCGTTCAGTACGACGACCGGCTCTACCACGTCAAGGAACTGCCGCGCCGCTACGCGCAACGCGAGTGGCGGTTCCTGCGCTACCTGCGCGAGGAGGCGGTGCCTTGTGTCGAAGCCGTCGGCGTGGCGACGCTTCGTGACGATGCCGACGGCAACCGCCTCGAGGCTGCCCTCATCACGGCCCACCTCGAGTTCTCCGTGCCCTACCGGCTCCTGTTCCAGCGCCAGGAGCATCGGCTGCTGAAGGAACAGATTCTCGATTCGCTGGTGCACCTGCTCGTGCGCCTGCACCTGAACGGGTTCTTCTGGGGCGACTGTTCGCTGTCGAACACCCTGTTCCGCCGGGACGCCGGCGCGTTGGCCGCCTACCTCGTCGACGCCGAGACGGGCGAGCTGTACGACACGATCAGTGACGGCCAGCGTGCGATGGACATCGAGCTGGCCATCGAGAAGTGCGCCGGCGAGCTGTTCGACCTGCAGGCGTCTGGCGTGCTCGGTGGCGACCTCGACCCGTTCGCGCTCGGTGAGGAGCTCCGTGCCCGCTACGAAGCGCTCTGGGCCGAGCTGACCACCGATGAGGTGTTCGGCGACGACGAGCGATACCGCATCCACGAACGTCTGCAGCGGATCAACGAGCTCGGTTACGACGTGGAGGAGCTCGAACTGGTCCAGGAACAGCCCGGTGTCACCCGCATGCGCCTGCAGACCTACGT
>JBJHDB010000093.1:0-6477 GCA_050486325.1 Nitriliruptoraceae bacterium
ACGGGCGCGTCGGGCGCGCCGGTCAGTTCGACCTCGCCGAGAAGCCATGCCGACGTTCCGTCATGCGCCAGTCGACGCACGACCGGCTCGGCGTCTTCGGCGGCGACAACAACGATCATCCCCACCCCGCAGTTGAACGTGCGCCACATCTCCTCGTCGGCGATCGGGCCTCGCGCACGCAGCCATCCGAATATCTCGGGCCACCGCCAGCTGCCGATGTCGACCCGTGCGACCGCTCCCGCGGGCAGCACCCGCGGAAGATTGCCCGGTATGCCCCCGCCGGTCACATGGCACAGCGCATGGACATCGTGCGCGGCGATGAGCTTCAGACAATCCGGCGCGTGGATTCGCGTCGGTTCGAGCAGCTCCCGGCCGAGCGGTCGCGCCAGACCGTAGGACTCCTGGAGGTCCAAACCGTCGATGACTCGGCGCACCAGGCTGTACCCGTTGCTGTGCAGGCCCGACGACGACATCGCCACCAGCACATCGCCGTCGCCGACGCGATGGGCGCCGAGCACCCGGTCGCGTTCGACGACGCCGACACCGAAGCCCGCCAGGTCGAAGGCATCCGGATCGAGCAGGCCGGGGTGCTCCGCGGTCTCGCCGCCGGTCAGCGCACATCCGGCGATCGCGCATCCTTCAGCGATGCCGGCGACGATCGAGGCGACACGGTCCGGGTCGAGTGAACCCACCACCAGGTAGTCGTTGAAGAACAGCGGTTCGGCGCCGCTGACGACCAAATCGTCGACGACCATCGCGACGAGGTCGAGCCCGATGGTGTCGAGCACACCGGTCCGGCGCGCCAGCTCGACCTTCGTCCCCACACCATCGGTCGAGGACACCAGCACGGGTTCGCGATAAGCCGATGGATCCAACGCGAACAGTCCTGCGAACCCGCCGATCGTGTCGAGCACCTCGCGACGACGGGTTCGGCCCGCCAGTTCGGCGATCCGGGATACTGCGCGATCAGCAGCGTCGAGGTCGACGCCGGCGGTCGCGTAGCGCAGCGGAGGCTCGTTCACGCGTCAGGTGCTCCCCGTTGTAGTGGCGGTGCGGGTGTCCATCGTCGCATCCCGCCGGCCCTGGCGCGACGACGTGATGTCCATGCGTATCTCACGGTTCCTGGTCCACGTCCGATGGGCGGCCCGTGCGGCCGTCCGTGCCGTCAGCGGAGTCGACGCGTTCGCGCGGCACGCGCCAACGACGCCGGAACGCCCGCTCCGCGTCGGCGAACGCGTCCAGGGGTTCGACCACGTCCTGCACCGCCTCGAGCAACTCCTCCAGCTCCGAGGTGCTCGCCGCGACCTCGTCGAGTGCACCCAAAGCGGATTCCGCCTCGTCGAGACCGCGCACACAGCCGTCCCACTCGTCGGCGAGTTCGTCGAGCCGCCACGCAGGCATCCAGCGCCGGGCATCCACGATGGACCGACGAAGCGCGTCGGTTCCCATCGCGATCGGGGCCGGTTCGACCCGTCCGGTCGGCAAGGTCCCGAGCAGCACTCGACGCCCTCCCTCGATCACCTCGGCGCAGTCGAGGAACGCCCACCACGCATCGTGGTGGGCCGCCGGGAGAAAGGGCTTTCGTCGCAACACGCTGCGCATGGTCGCGTGTCGCGACACCCGGAGCAAACCACCGGACCGCGACACTTCCAACGAGGTCGTAGGCTCGCCCATCCATGACCGGGATTCTCGCGCCACTGGGCGCCCATCCGTTCCTCGACGCGCTGACAGACCGCGTCGTGGTGTTCGACGGTGCGATGGGAACCAGCCTGCAGGCGGCCGGACTCACCGCCGAGGACTTCGGTGGCGACGAACTCGACGGCTGCAACGAAGTCCTGGTCGTCACCCGACCGGACGTCGTCGAACAGGTCCACCGGACCATGCTCGACACGGGGGTCGACGTCGTCCAGACCAACACATTCGGCGGAGCACCGTGGGTGCTGGGCGAGTACGGGCTCGAGGAGCGGACCGAGGAGCTCAACACCGCTGCCGCGGTGATCGCGCGGCGTGCCGCTGATGCCGCGCAAACCCCGGAGCGTCCCCGGTGGGTCGCCGGCTCGATCGGTCCGGGCACCCGATCACCCACCCTGTCTCTGGGGCGTGATGGCGACGCCGACGACACGATCGACGTGCCCACCATGGAAGCGGGATACCGCCGGCAGGTACGTGGACTGCTCGACGGCGGCGCCGACCTGCTGATCATCGAGACCTGTTTTGACCTGCTGCAGATCAAGGCGGCGGTGGCCGCCTGCGACGACGTGTTCAACGAACGTGGTGCACGTGTGCCGCTGATCGTGTCGTTCACCGTCGAGAAGGACATCGACACGATGCTGCTCGGCACCGAGCCGCTCGCGGCGATCGCCGCACTCGACCCGCTGTCCATCGACGTGCTCGGCATGAACTGCGCGACCGGCCCGGAAGACATGCGCGAACACGTGCGAACGCTTGCCCGCGCGTCGCGGCTGCCGATCAGCGTGATCCCCAACGCCGGCATCCCCGCGCTCGTCGACGGCGAAACCGTCTATCCGCTCGCGCCCGATGGGCTGGCGCGAGCGCACGAGGAGTTCGTGCGTGAGTTCGGCGTCGCGATCGTCGGTGGCTGCTGCGGGACGACGCCCGAACACATGTCAGCGGTCGTCGACGCCGTCGGTGGACTTCGCCCCCGACCCCGACGACTCGACCAGCCGCAGCTGGCGCGCCGGGGTGCGGCGGGCGCGACGCTGGTCGGCCAGACCGGGGACGTCGGGACCGGCGCTGGCCACCGAACGGAAAACGGAGCGAGCGGCAACGACGGAAGCGGCGACGATCCGGTCATCGTCGACTGGCGGCCCGCGCTTGCCTCGCTGTACGCCGCGGTGCCCATCGAGCAGGACACCGCATTCCTGGCGATCGGCGAACGGGCCAACGCCAACGGCTCGAAGGCTTTCCGCGAGATCCTGCTGGCCGAAGACTGGGACGCGGCCGTCCGGCTCGCGCGCTCGCAGGCCAAGGAGGGCGCCCACGTACTCGATGTCTGTGTCGACTATGTCGGCCGGGACGGCGTCGGCGACATCATCGACATGGTCGACCGGCTCGCAACGCAGTCGACCCTGCCGCTCGTTATCGACTCGACCGAACCGGAGGTGATCGAAGCCGCCCTGATCCGGCTTGGTGGCCGGGCGGTGATCAACTCGGTCAACCTCGAGGACGGGCGCGTCAAGGCCGACCGCCTGCTACCGCTCGCCCGCCGCTACGGGGCGGCGGTGATCGTGCTCGCGATCGACGAGCAGGGCCAGGCACGCACCGCCGACTGGAAGGTCGAGGTCTGCGAACGTGTCGCCGATATCGCCATCGGCGAGTACGGCCTGGAAGCACACGACCTGATCTTCGACTGCCTGACGTTCCCACTGGGCTCCGGCCAGGAGGACCTGCGTCGCGACGCGCGCGAAACCCTCGATGCGATCGAGCGGGTCAAGGCGCGGATCCCGGGTTGCGCGACCACGCTGGGCGTGTCCAACGTCTCGTTCGGGCTGTCCCCCGCCGCGCGCCAGGTCCTCAACTCGGTGTTCTTGAAGGAGGCGCTCGACCGTGGCCTGACCTCGGCGATCATCCATCCGGGCAAGATCCTTCCCCTCCACCGCATCCCCGACGAGCACGTCGCGGTGGCCACCGATCTGATCCACGACCGGCGAGGAACCGATGGCACCGTGGCGGACACGACCACGTCGTACGACCCGCTCCACCGGCTCATGGAGCTGTTCGAAGGGGCAACCGACACCCGTGCGAGCGCCAGTGACCTCGCGGCACTGCCGGTCGAGGAACGCCTCGAACGGCGGATCGTCGACGGCGAGCGCGACGGCATCGAGGACGACCTCGATCAGGCGCTGACCGCGCATCCACCGCTGGCGATCATCAACACCTTCCTTTTGGCAGGCATGGCCCGTGTCGGTGAGTTGTTCGCATCTGGCCAGATGCAGCTGCCGTTCGTCCTCCAATCGGCCGAGACCATGAAGGCCGCGGTCGGCCACCTCGAGCCTCACATCGCTGCGTCCGGCGAATCGACCGGATCAAAAGGACGCATCGTGCTGGCGACGGTCAAGGGCGACGTGCACGACATCGGAAAGAACCTTGTCGACATCATCCTGCGCAACAACGGCTACGAGGTGATCAACCTCGGGATCAAGCAGCCGATCGATGCCATCCTTCAAGCCGCGCAGGACGCGTCGTGCGACGCGATCGGCATGTCGGGCCTGCTCGTGAAGTCCACCGTGATCATGCGCGAGAACCTCGAGGAGATGAACTCCCGGGGGGTGGCCGGCTACCCGGTGCTGCTCGGCGGCGCGGCGCTGACCCGCGGCTACGTCGAGGACGACCTGCGTGCGCTGTACGACGGCCAGGTGTTCTACTGCAAGGACGCATTCGAAGGGCTACGGGTACTCGACGCGGTGCAGTCCGCACGCAAGGAGGGCACCGAGCCTCCCGCCGAGCTGACCGAGCGCAAGCCCCGGCGTGCCCATGTGTCGCGCGACGACGAGGAGCCGCCGGCGCGTGATGCCAAGGGGCGTCCACGATCCATGGTCAGCACCGAGGTGGATGTGCCGAGAGCACCCTTCCTGGGTCATCGCGTGGTCCGCGGCATCGCCATCGACGAGATCGCCCCGCTGGTCAACGAGGTCGCGTTGTTCCGCAACCAATGGGGGTTCACGCCGGCACCTGACAGCGATCCGGACAGCTACCAGCAACTGCTCGACACGACTGCCCGTCCGGTGCTGCGGGAGTGGATCGCCCGTGCGAAAGCCGAACGGATCCTGTCGCCACAGGTCACCTACGGCTGGTATCCGGCCAGTGGCGACGGCGACGACCTGGTGGTGTGGGCGCCCGACGCCCCCTTGGAACGGGAGGTCGCGCGGTTCAGTTTCCCACGCCAGCGTCGCGGCCGGTTCCTGTGCATCGCTGACTTCTTCCGGCCGATCGAATCGGGTGAGCCCGACCTGCTGGGTGTCCAGCTGGTGACCATGGGCCGGCGCATCAGCACGATCGCACAGGAGCTGTTCAGTGACGACCGCTACCAGGACTACCTGTTCGCCCATGGCTTCGGGGTCGAGATGGCCGAGGCACTGGCCGAACTGTGGCACCGGCGCATGCGCGAGGAGATCGGCGTCGCGGGCGAAGACGGACCGAGCGTGCAGGACTGGTTCCGACAGGACTACCGGGGATCGCGCTACTCGTTCGGATACGCCGCCTGCCCACGGCTCGAGGACCAGGAGCAGCTGCTGTCGCTGATGGACCCGCACGCCATCGACGTGGAGCTGACCGACGAGTTCATGCTCGACCCCGAACAGTCGACCTCGGCGATCGTGGTGCACCACCCCGAGGCGAAGTACTTCAACGCCCGTTGACGACCCACTCCGCCGCAAGGAACGACGACATGGAGCCGCACACCCACGTCCTTCCCGACGGGACCACCGTCACTCTGCGCGAGATCCGTCCCGACGACGACCAGCGAATGCTCCAGATGTGGGACCGCACCTCGGCCCAGTCGCGCCGACGACGGTTCATGGGACCGTTCACGCTCGACGAAGGCAACGTGCACAAGTTCACCGATCTCACGCCGGGTGCGCAGTTCGCGGCCGTGGCCTGCCGCGGCGTCGGCGATCACGAGCGGATCGTCGGGGTCGCACGCTACGAACGGGATCTGGACCGCCCGGCCCACGCCGAGTTCGCCGTCCTGGTCGAGGACGCCGAACAGGGCCGGGGCATCGGCACCGCGCTCGTACGCCAGGTGGCGGTCGCCGCGGCCGACGCCGGGATCACCCGACTGTCGGGTGACATCCTGGCCGACAACGTGCGCATGCTCAATCTGGTGCGCGAACTCGGCCTCGAGTACCACGCGGACAGCCAACTTGCCGGCGTGGTGCACTCCGACCTGGAGGTCGATCTGACCGAGAAGTTCCTCGACGTCGTCGAAGCCTCGGAACGTCAAGCGGCGACGGCAGCGCTGCGCCGCTTCCTGGCGCCCGAACGGGTGGCGGTGGTCGGGGCATCGCGGTCGACCAGCTCGATCGGCGGCCTGGTGTTCGACAATCTGCTGCGGGGCGGGTTCACCGGCGTCGTCTACCCGGTCAACCCGAATGCGTCCGCGGTGCAGGCCGTCTCCGCCTATCCGTCGCTGTCGGACCTTCCCGAGGTGCCCGACCTGGTGATCGTGTGTGTCCCCGCGCCGTTCGTCGACGCGGTCGTCGACGAGGCCGGGCGGCTGGGCGTGGCGGCCGTGTGCATCATCAGTGCTGGTTTCGCCGAGGTCGGCGACGAAGGCGCGGCCGAACAGGCCGCACTGCTGGCCAAAGCGCGCGGCTACGGCCTGCGCATCGTCGGACCCAACTGCATGGGGCTGATGAACGGCTCCGCGTCGGTCCGGATGAACGCGACGTTCTCACGCACCTTCCCCGGACCGGGCCGGGTGTCGATGTCCTCCCAGTCCGGCGCACTCGGCCTGGC
>JBJHDB010000094.1:0-6458 GCA_050486325.1 Nitriliruptoraceae bacterium
GTTCGGCACCCGTCCGAGAACGGCTTAGGGCTGCTGCCTCTCGGCCCTGACCCGGTTCACCGGGGGACGTCACCGGCGGACGCCCGTCACCCCACCGCACCGCCGTGCGATCGGTACTCGACCCGACCGTAGCGGACAACTGAGACGGGCCGCACCCCGCGGATCAGTGACGCACCGATTAGGATCCGATGCAGCTGCCTCCAGGGGGCAAACGTGATCCCGATCGTCCGCATCCCGCTGCTCGTCGTCGTCCTGCTGGCCGGTGGTCCGCTGCTGCGCATGTACAGCCAGCAGCGCATGCGGCTCAATCCGGAAGGCATGATCGCCTCTCTCGGGCCATGGCTGCTGCTGGTGGCGCTCGCGGTGGTGTTTCTCGCCGTGACCTTCGCCGGACGTGACCAGCGGCATCCCGCGTGGGTGCTCGCGATCGAGTACGTCGTCGCGGGGCTGTTCGCAGTGGTGCCACCGATGCTGTGGTACCTGGTCTTCGGCCTGGGGATCGTGGCCGACGCCATGGGTTCGACCACCGGCAGCGCGTACGCACAGGTCCTCGCGGTTGCATGGCTCGTTGTCGCGGTCCGGACCGGTCGACGGCAACGGAAGCGCGCGAAGGCGCTGGGGGAGGCCGAGGCATAGCGCAGGCGACCGACGGAGGCCGAAAGCGCGCGCGAACACAGGCGCGGACGCTGTCGGACGTGGCGAAGCTGGCCGGGGTTTCCACGGCCACGGCGTCGCGCGTCCTGAGCGACAGCGGCTACGGCGTCAATCCCCAGCTGCGTGATCGCGTGCTGGCTGCCGCGCGGGAACTTCACTATGTACCCAATGCCCACGCGCGCGCGTTGGCAAGCGCTTCCTCGTCGAGTGTCGGCGTCATCGTCCATGACGTCGCCGACCCGTATTTCGCCGAGATCGTCCAGGGCATCCTCGATGTCGCTGATCAGACCGGCCGGCTGACGATGATCTGCCACACGGCGCGGCAACCGGACAAGGAGCTCGAGTACCTGGCGCTCCTTCGTGCCCAGCAGATGGAGGCGGTGATCGTGGCCTCCAGTGGATTCGACGACACCGCCATCAGTGACCGTATGCGCGAGGAGTGCGCGTCGTACGCGGCGAACTCGGTGCGGCTCGCCTTCATCGGCCGCCACCTGCTCGACGTCGACATGGTTCTTCCCGACAACCGCGGCGGTGGACAAATGGTTGCCGAGGCGCTGCTCGATCGCGGGCACCGTGTGTTCGGCGTGATCGCTGGCCCCGAGCACCTCACGGTGACCAACGACCGGCTCGCCGGGTTCCGCGAAACGCTCGAACGTGCGGGCATCACGCTCGCCGACGACCATGTCATCGCCGGAGGCTTCACCCGCGACGGCGGCGGCGAGGCGGCGCGTGAGCTGCTGGAGCACGTTCCTGGAATCACCGCGATCTACGCGCTCAACGACCTGATGGCGATCGGGGCGCTGCACAGCCTGCAGCAGCTTGGTGTCGACGTTCCCGGCCAGATCTCGCTTGTGGGGTTCGACGACATCGCCGGCGCCCGGGACACCACGCCGCCGCTTTCGACGGTGCACGTGCCGCTGAGCGAGCTGGGAAAGCGTGCGCTCCAGCTGGCCTTGAGCGACGAAGGGGACCGGCCCCGCGCCGAACGCGTTCCGACGTCATTCGTCGCAAGGGCCAGCATCGGTCCCGCCCCGCAGGCAGGCACCGGCGACACCGATGCGAGCCTGCGGGCGGACCGTTCCGCCTGATCTAGAGGTCCAGTTCCTTCTTGATCCGCTTGAGCTCTTCGTGTTCGTCACGCTGCTTGTAGAAATCATCGAGCGGATAGCAGCCGGAGATCATGCCGTTTCGTGGCGCGGTGGTGCAGTCGCTGAACGTCCGGCACAGGTGCTTGCGGACCAGTTTCTCCCCTGCGATCACGTCACGTGGAAGGTCCGGGTAGCTCAGTGCCATGCGGCCGAGCCCGACGAAGTCGGCCATGCCGTTGCGCACCACGGACTGGCCGACGTTGGGGAGCCACTCCTGCAGGTACGAGTACCCGCTGCCGATGGTGACAAGTTCGGGCTTGTACTGCTTCAAGCGTGCGTGCGCGTCGATCATTCGCGCGACCCCGACCAACGGATCCTCCGGCGGGAGATAGCCGTCGGAGGGCGGGAACAAGGCCGGACGCTGCATGTGTGGGTTGTAGTACGGGCTGCCCGCGGACAGGCACACCATCTCGATGCCGAGCTCAACCAGCAGATCGAGGAACGCCTTGGGGTCCTCGAGGTCGGGCGCCGGAGCCAGGCCGAGCGCATCACCACCGAAGGCATAGGGGTACTTCCCGCCGTCGTGCTCCATCGGCACGCCCACGCGGTCCTCGCCCATGACGAACGGGCGAAAGTCGTAGACGCTGACCCGTGTGCCGATCTGCAGTCCAGGCACGCGCTCTCGGATACCGGTGACGATCGTGCGCAGGAACCGTGTCCGGTTCTCGAAGCTGCCGCCGTAACGTCCGGGACGATCCACCGCCGACAGGAACTCGTGGCCGAGATACCCGTGGCAGTGCTTGATGTCGACGAACGCGAAGCCGGCGGCCTGCGCACGCTCGGCCGCGACGATGAAGTCCTCGATCAACGCGTCGATCTCGTCATCGCTCATGATCGGGTGGTCCGCAGGCACGTCGTAGCGCTCCGACAGCTGCGGGTGGTGGTAGAGGATCTTGGGCTTGAGCACTCCCTCGGGAGCGGGCCGGGCGAACCGGCCGGAGTGGGTCAGCTGCAACCCGACGAGGAGGTCGTCGGTGCGCCCGAACGCCTCGTCATGGGCGTCCACGAGTGCTTGCCGCAGCTCGCCGAGCGACTCGGTGTTCTCCTCGGTGATGCACAGCTGGTTCGGGTTGGCGCGACCATCGGGCCGGACCGCGACGGCCTCCCCACCCCAGATCAGTTTCGCGCCACCGCTGCCGAAACGCCGCCACCTGCGCTCGACGAGATCGGTCGGCTTGCCATCCACCGTCCCGTCCCAGCCTTCCATCGGCAGGATCGAGAACCGGTTGCCGACGGTCACGCCGGCCACGTCGATCGGCTGGCCAAGAGGGGACGAGTCACCGGACTCGACGTTCTCATCGACCGGCAGCTCGATACCGAGCTCGTCGAGATGCGCGGTCAGCCGTTCCATATTGGTCAGGGTCGCCACGCGGGGGTACTGGGCCATCGCCAACTCCTCAGATCACCAGTAAGCGCTTACTGGTCGTGGTGCGGAGCATCGCGCTCCATGCGTTCGTGGTCATTGGGTCCGTCGACGCTCCGGCCGGGCGCGATGGGCTCCGATCCCGTCGGCCGGGATCCCCCGTAGCGCCGGCCTGGAGATCATCCGGCTTCCTCGGTCTCGCTCAGTTCGCCGGCCATCGCCAGCCGGACCTTCTTGCGGTATGCCGACAATTCCTGCTCATTGAGTTCGTCGGGCAGCTCGAACTCGGCCGCGATGTGGCCCGGGGCGCGGAAGACCACGACCCGTTGGCCCATCGTGATGGCCTCTTCGATGGAGTGGGTGATGAACACCCCGGTCTTGTTCTCTTCCTTGACGAGCTTGATGAACTCCGCACGCAGCCGGTCGGCGGTCAGTTCGTCCAGCGCGCTGAACGACTCGTCGCACAGGATGATGTCCGGGTTCAGTGCGAAGCAGCGGGCGATGCCCACACGCTGGCGCATCCCGCCGGACAGTTCGTACGGGTACGACCCTTCGCGACCTTCCAGCCCCAACCGTGCCAGCCACTCGCGGGCGATTTCCGCTCGTTCTTTCTTGCCAAGCCCCGAGTACTCGAGGCCGAGCGCGACATTGTCCTGCGCGTTACGCCACGGCAGCAGACGGGCGTCCTGGAACACGACGGCGATCCGCCCCTTGAGCGACTCGAAATCGCGATACGGATGGAAGCCCTGGACGCTGACGGTCCCCTTCGACGGCGGGTACAGACCGAGCAGCAGGTTGAACGCCGTCGACTTGCCGCAGCCTGTCTGACCGACGATCGCAACCAGTTCGCCCTGGTTGACGCTCAAGCTCAGGTTCGCGAGCGCTTGGACGCGTTGCCCGGAGCCGGTGACGAACACCTTGTCGACGTCGGTGAACGAGATGACGCCGCTGTCCCCGGCCGTTGCCGTGGCTGATGCTGACGTAGGTGATGGTGTCGACATGGATGAGGCTGCCTTGTCCGGGCGTGGGGTCGTTGTGGCCACGCCGTGACGGTACTCAGAAGCTGCGGCACTCATGCGGACTGACCGATCCTGCGCCGTCGGCGGCCGTTGTTGTTGTCGGTCGCTGGTTGGTCGCCGTCATCGGTCACCGCGGCTGGCCGGTAGCGCAACAGCCGTCGCTCGATGCGTGAGATGACATGCTGGATCAGCAGCACGAACAGGACGAGCACGCCTGTCCAGGCGATGACGCCCGCCATGCTGAACAGCTGCTGCATGGCGAGAAGCTGATAGCCGACCCCGATTGACGCACCCACGAGCTCGGCGATGAGCACGACACGTGTGCCCAGTCCGAGGTTCACCTTCCACGCGGTGAGCAGGTCCGGGATGATCCCGGGCAGGGTCACCGTGCGGAACATGTCCCCCCTGCGCGGGCGCAGGGACTTCGCCATGTCGCGCAGTTCCTTGGGAATCGCGCGGTACGAGTCCTGGGTCTGGAACGCGAAGCCAGGCAGGGTGACCATCACGATGATGAAGAAGATGCGCAGCTCGACCGACTGGAACCAGATGATCGCGATGACGACCCAGCTCAGCGACGGGATGCCCTGCGCGGTCTGCAGGATCGGCATCACGAACCGATCCGTTCGGCGCGAGTAGCCCATCGCCAGACCGATGATGGTTCCCATGAGGAACGAGCCCACCAGGCCCCCGCCGATGCGTGCCAGCGACATGAACACGTGCCGCAGATACTCGGGCGTCGTCAGGATCCCGACGACGCGCTCGATCACGACCGTCAGCGGCGGCAGGATGTAGTCGGGCGTCCTGCGTGACACGATGAACCACAGGACCACGAACAGGAGGGCCGCCGCAGCGGCCTCGACGGGAACCTTCCGCCGAAGCCGCTGCGACCACGGGGCCGACACGGCCCCGTGTGCGTCGAGCTGTGTCACAGCTCGCCCATGTAGATCAGGTCGTCAGACGGGCGCTCCTCGAAGTACCCGATCTGCATTCCTGCCTCGAACACCGCACGGATGCCGTCGGCCACGTCAGCTGCCGAGCGCACGTTCAGACCGAGACGGTCGTTGTTGCGCAGCAGCTCGGCGATCGGCTCGGGCTCGCCACCCTCGATCGTCGATGCGATGATCTCGGCGGCTTCGTCCGGGTTGGCCAGCGCCCACTCGGCAGCCTCTTCGTACATCGCCCGCAGGAGCGGGATCACGTCCGTGTTGGCCTCGGCCCACTCACGGTGCGCACCGACGCCCAGGAACGGGACGTCGTCCGAGCCGAACTCCTCTTCCCAGAGGTGCAGCGGGAGCGGGATGTCGGTCAGACCTTCGATGTCCTGGTACATCAACTGCGAGTACGCCGGCTCGGCCATCTGAACCGCGTCGGTACGACCCGTCTGCGCGAGGGTCACCAGACCCGCGGGCGCCGAGTTCTCCAGGGTCACCAGGTCGAGGTCCACACCTGCCGCGTGTGCGAACCAGCGGAACATCGCGAACGTGGTCGTCGACGTCGACGCGGCGACGTTGCGGCCCTCGATGTCCTCGAGCGAGGTGATCTCCGGGTTCACGGCGACGAGTCCGCCCCAGTAGTCGTGGACGTTGAACAGGTAGACGATGTCGACGCCCTGCAGCTGACGGTTGCTCTCGCTCATGAGCGAGGCGCTTCCGCCGACCTGGAACTGTCCAGCGGCGAACTCGGTGTTGTACGCGTCCGGAGGACGGCCCACGAACGTGACGTCGAGACCGTGGTTGGCGTCGATGTTCTGCGCCTCGATGACGGCAGGCAGGAACGCACCGAGCGACGGTGGGTTGAAGGTCAGAATCTCGACCTCGATCAACTCGGCCGGCTCTGCGGGCTCCTCGGCGGGCTCGTCCGCGGGCTCCTCCGCGGGTGCCGCCTCAGGCTCTTCGGCGGGCGCATCGTCAGACCCGCACGCCGCGAGAATCAGGCTCAACGCCAGCAGCGACGCTGCCAGCGACCATAGGTTTCGCTTCCGTGACATCTATTGACCTCTCCACTCGATTGGGCCGACGAATCGGCCCGATTCCACCCGCCAGCATGACCGGTTTGTCACACCGATGGCTAGAAAGCGCTTGCTGGCGGGCGCACTCTATCAGTGACATGCGGCACGTCAACTTGTGGAACTACACCGGCACAAACGGGAATATTCCGCAGATCGCGTGGACGCCTGTGTACAGATGGTGGACCGATACTACTGGTGTCGTCGGGCCGCAACCTGAAGTAAGCGCTTGCTCGATAGCGCCGAATGGCGCCTTGACTGGACGTCGC
>JBJHDB010000095.1:0-6457 GCA_050486325.1 Nitriliruptoraceae bacterium
GCTCCGCAGTCATCGAGGACGGCACGAACCTGGGCCAGGATGGTGTGCATCGTTGGTTCGTCGTCGCCTTCGACGTTGAGGCGCAGCATGCCCTCGGTGTTGCTTGGACGCAGATTGAACCAGCCTTCGGCACAAACCACGGTCAATCCGTCGTCATAGTCGGAAGTTCCGCGTGACGCGAACGCCTCGGCGACCCGGGCAAGCGCCCGCGGGATGTCCGCCACGACAAAATTGCGCTCACCCGAAGACGCGTAGCGCTGGTATCCCGCCGCAAGGTGCGCGAGGCCCGTTCCAGCGACGGCAACCGCCTCCAGCAGCATGAGCGCGGCGATGATGCCCGAGTCGGCGCGGAAGTTGTCGCGGAAGTAGTAGTGCCCCGAGTGCTCGATCCCCATGACGGCGTCGGTCCGCGCCATGTGTTCTTTGATGAACGAGTGGCCCACGCGTGTGCGTTCCGGATGCCCTCCGGCGTCGCGGATGCATTCGGGGACGATCCGCGAGCACACCAGGTTGTGGAGCACGGTCGATCCCGGGTGCCGCTCCAGCATGCGTTCAGCCACGATCGCACCGACGACCGATGCCGTGACGGCACGGGCTTCCTCGTCGATGACGAACACCCGATCCGCGTCGCCGTCGAATGCCAGACCTGCAGCGTGCGGCGCCCTGCGCACCGCCTGCTGCAGGTCGACGAGATTGCGGGGGTCGAGCGGATCGGCTGGATGGTGGGGAAACGTGCCGTCCAGCTCGAAGTAGAGCGGCGTGGTCACGATGTCGAGCGCTTCGGTCACCAGCGGCCACACGAGTCCACCCATCCCGTTGCCCGCATCGACCGCGATCCGCTGCCCTGTGAACGTCGTGCCGTCGACGAAGCCGCGGACATGCGCGGCGAACTGCGGCTTTATGTCGACCTCTGTCCGTCGACCACGCGTTCCACGTCCGGCACCCACCGTAAGCGCGCGCTGAGCCAGTTCGCGCAGTCCAGTGTCGATGCCGACCGGCACCGCCGACGCCCGGCAGAACTTCATGCCGTTGTAGGCGCCAGGATTGTGGCTCGCGGTCACCATGACGCCGGGAGCGTCGAAGATTCCCGACGCGTAATAGAGCATGTCGGTCGACGCCAGCCCGATATCGGTGACGTCGACCCCGCGCGAGCGCACCCCGTCGCCGAACGCCGCGGCGAGCTCGGTCGACGAGGGACGCATGTCCCGACCCACCACGAACGGCCGGCCTTCGACCGTGAGCAGCTCGCCGGCGGCCATGCCAAGCGCGTACGCGATCTCGGCGTCGAGTTCGGTGCCGACCAGACCGCGAACGTCGTAGGCCCTGACGATCCGGTCGAGCCGCACGTCATCGACTGGCATCCCAACCTCCGGCATCACCTACCGACAGCCGGTGTCATCACACCCGACCATCACGACGGTCGACCCGTGCCAACCGAGTCGCCCGCGACAGGGCTTCACGCGCCGACGGTGCCTCACTCGGCGGTCGAACTCGTCCGGTCAGCGCCAGCGGGCAGGTCGGGCACCACCGTCTCGACGGGCTCACCGGGCAGGTGACGCCCGATGTAGCGGCGCCGGGTGCGCCCGTCTTCCTTCCAGTAGGCGTACCAGTACGGGCCATGGGGGCAGCGGGTGCAGCGCTCCTTGCCGCACCGCACGTACTGCTTACGGTACGAGATGCCGGCGGGCAGCTCCTCATCGCCGTCGGGATGACCGTCGGCGTGGACCAGCAGGCCACGCACCACGATCAGCAGCCGCCGTAGCTCGTACTCGTCGAGGCGGCGGACCTTGCCGAGCAGCTCCCGATCCAGTGTCACGGCGAGCCCTTTCCGCCCCCATATGTGGGGTCTTTGCGCCGCGGCGCACAAGAAACCACATCCAGCCCACTCCAGGCTGGAGACGGTGCGTGGCTCCCCCGCTCGGACCGGGAGCCCAGGCGCGGGCCCGGCCGTCGCTCAGGCGGGTCGACACGCCGCGGCAGCGGGATTCGCCTCACCAGTCGGTCGCGAAACCCGCTTCGACCAGCGGGGTCACGGTCACTGCGTCGCGCGACGGGCGGCGGGAGCTGGCCACCACGGCGTCGTCAGATGAGGATGCACCTGCGGCACCGGCGGTGGTGCCGTTTGCTGGGCTGATCGCCGCACCGGTTGCCGTCGTGCCGGCGGATTCTCCGGTTGCCACGCCAACAGCGACCGCCGGCACCCCGCCGTCGTCCGGTGCCCCGTCGTCGGCCGGCTCGACCGCGTCAGGGACGGCGGTGAGCGTGATTGGACCTGCCCGATCACGCGCGAGCTGTTCGGCCATCCGACGCCTGTCGATGCGCGACCCGGCATCGGTCGGATCGTCGGGAGGGGACGTTGCTCCAGCGGGTGCGCTGGCGGTGGGCCGCAGATGCGACCCACCGCCAGCGTCACCGTCCCCACGCGCGTGGTCGATCTCGGACAGCCGCAGGCCACCACCGTTCTCGGGCACGGCGGTGGGGGCGGCGCGCAGTGCCGCCGCGAGTACAGCGACAGTACGCTCGGTGCCGAGGTCGACCGGCATCACGGGTGGGGCATCGGTCCGACGGTCCTCTTCGGAACGTCGGTCACGTAGCCGCCACCCATAGGGCGCACGGGTACGTGAAGCGTGGGTGACACAAAGGTCGTAGGCCTGCGAGTCCCGGGCATCGCTCAGCGAGTCGAGCCAGGCTTCCTTGCGGGCGTAGGAGAAACTGAGCGTTGATCGGGCGGGAGCCGGGCAGGCCGGGCGGGCGCACGGACGTTGCGCGACACGCGACAGCGGCTGGACGACGGCCGACGCCGCGCCCCCGAAATGCATACGTTCCGGTTCGCCCATGGCGCCACGCTAAACAACAACGGTGTCATTCGGCAAGGACGTGCGACCGGATCACGAGGTGACCAGGGTGGCCCATCCACGCGCACAGGACCGGCACGGTCGCCGCAGGCGAACGCCGGTCGACCCGCTGCGTCGCCCGAGCGACGGATACCGCGCGCTCGATGCGCACCGGTTCGACCGCCTGGTGGGTGATGCGCTCGACGATCTGCCGGAGTCTTTGCGCCGCCAGATCGACAATGTCCACGTCACGGTCGAAGACGTGCCACCGGCCGGCCCCGATGGCGACGAACTGCTGCTGGGGCTCTACGAAGGCGTTCCCCGAACCGAGCGTGAGCACGGCATGGCCATGCTGCCGGATCGGATCACGCTGTTCCGACGTCCGATCGAACTCCGGGCCGGCTCGCGGCGTGAACTGGAGTCGATCGTGCGTGAGACCGTCATCCACGAAGTCGCACACCACTTCGGTATCGACGACGATCGGCTCGACGATCTCGGCTGGGCCTGACGGCACCTGGCCCACCGACCAGCATCAATCCGCGACGGCGGCATCCGCATCGTCATTGGTGCCGGCATCCGCATCGGCGACTCCCTCCCCGTCCTCCTCGTCGTCGATATCCTGTCCAGGGGTGTCACCCGGAATCACGTCCATGGGCGCCGTCGGCGTGGTTCTTGCGTCCTCAGCCTCCACCGGCGACGGATCGGGAGGTGGCAGCTCCGGAAGACGCAACGCCAGCTCGAGAGGATCGTCCCGCTGGATCCCGCCGGCCGTGTGCAGGCGCTGCACCAGCTCGGCGACGCGTACCGATGCCAGTGGCGACCCGTCGGGCAACCACACCGACCCTGGAGAGCCGGTCAAGGCGACCAGCTGCCGTTGGCCGACCCCGGCCCCGCCGACCCGTCCGGCGACGACGCCACCCTCGGCGGAGACGACGACGCTCCACGCATCGGTGTCTCCCAGATACTCGGTCAGCTCGACCGCCCACGACGCCCCGGCGGCGATCGAAACGTTCTGCAACGGTGAAGGACGACGCACCCCGGAGTCGGTGATGACGGCGAGGTCGACCGTGGCCGTCGAACTGCCGGGGTTGGCCAGATGAAGCTGCTCGGCCCGCCCCGCGGTCGCACCGCCGGAGACCACCCAAAGCTCGTCGGTGTCGGTGGCGCCGAGCTGGACGGCGAATCCGGTGCGTGCCGCCTCCTCGTCGTCGACCTCGGTTGCCCCCGAGACCACGATCGGGGCGCCATCGGACCTTGCGGTGATACCGGCGACCTCGACTCCCGCCGGGAACGTGCCCCGCAGGTCGATGCGACGCAGCTGACCCGGGTCGACGACGACTTCGGTCAGCCCGTCGGGAACGACACCTCCACCCGGGGTGTGGAACGTCAGCTCCACCGCGGCGACTCGCTCACTGGGGTTGGCGATCCACAGCCAGCTCGAACGGCCTTCGGCGTCGACGGTCCAGGGGACCGTCCATGTCTCTGCGGATGCGTCGGCGGCCTGGAGCAGACTCACCCCGTCGATGCCGCCGATCGCGGAGCGCATCAACTGCACGCCTTCGGCCGCGACACGACCGGAACGGACGTCGATGACCGCAGCCAGGTCCTGGCGTTCAGGCAGCGATTCGTTCACCACGATCTCGTGTGTGCTGCGCGGGGGAACGCTGACGTTCTGGAGTGCGAGCGGTTCCTCGATGCCTTCCGGGGTGAGGAAGCTGATCGCGACGGTCGCCGATGCCCGGAACGGGTTGACGAAACGAAGACGGGCCTCACCGCCGCCCACGGTGGACAGGCCCGGGACGTACCACTGTTCGGCGACGGTCGTGGCACATCCACCTGCGACGATGCCAGGTGGAAGATCGCCGGCGGCGTACGACCACTCCCGGTGGGCCACGACCGGACTGGTCGACCAACGCACGACCGGGACGCCTTCCGGATCGAACGTCCGTAGCGAGTCGGGCGACAGGTCGGCACGGGTCACCGTCTGCTCGTGGCCATCGTCGACCGTGATCACCTCGACGCCGGCCGCTTCCTCGCCGACCGACGGGTGGGTGACCGTCAGCGACAGCTCCGTCTCGCCGTCGGCACCGGCCGCCGGGCACGCGAACTGGCCGAACTCGGGGAGCACCTCCGCCGCCAGAGGCAGGTCGGTGACCGCCGCCGGTTCGGGTGGACCCACGATCAGGTCGAGCGTCCCCACCAGCCCGCCAACGACCAGCACCAAGGCGAGCGCAACGATGCGCGGTGGCTTCATCGGTCGTCACCGCCAAGATCGAGGTGTGGCTCGGGAGCCGGTATGGCCCGTTCCCGACGTGCGAACCTCGGCGGACGCAGTGCTAGCGAAACGATCAACAGCAGCGCGATCGCCTGGCCGGTCACCTCCAGCCGTCTGGCCGCGGCGTTGCCGTGGGCGATCTCGACCCGTTCGCCTGAGTTGACTGCGGAGAATCCCACGATCGAAGGTGCATCCGGATCGATGAACTCGAGTGCGCCCAACGCCACACCGTCGGCCGTCGCCGTCCACTGGCCGTCGTCCGCCTCGGCGACCAGAACGGGGCCGCGCAGTGGCGCCGTGCCGGAGAACATCCCGGGCAGGCCGGCCTCCAGCGGATGGACCTCGCCAGCGTCCGGTCGTGCGCCGTGCTCGATCACCTCCCAGGCGGTGGGAGCATCGACGACTGCTGCACGTGGCATCCAGCCGGCGACCGAGTACACGCGGCCTTCCGCGACCGGGCGTGATTCGAGTGCGAACTGGCCACGCAGCGCAGCGTCGAGCTCGGCACTCGTCCCCCCGTCGGGGACGACGACGTAGCGAATGTTGAGCGGGCCGAGAAGTGACGCAGCGGTCGAGTCCACCCGGCCGAGTGTCTCGCTCACCGCCTCGGAGACGAGCTCGAGTGCGGGTGATGCCGGGACCCCGAAGCCGGCCATTGTCGGTCCACCGCCATCGACGACCTCCCACGAGACGCCGCCACCGGTGTCGGCGAGCACGAGCACGCGGAACGGCGCCTCCTGTGCGGCCGCACCGATGAACGCCGGAAGTGGCGGATCATCCACGGCGTAGTCGTCCAGGGGCGAACGCACCAGGGACAGCGCGACCGCACCGAGGCTGATGGTGACCGCCGCGGCGGTGACCACTGCGGCCATCTGCCGCCAACCGAAACCGAATCTGCCGAGCTCGTGTTCCGCGGTGGCGAACGCCAGGGCGTACAACCCGGCGAACGCCGCCGCGGTGAGCACCAGTGGCAGACCCGGCCACACGAGCGCACCGGTCCGTCCGAGCAGCCACCCGGAGACAGCACCGAGCAGCGCGACCGCCCACAGGCCGACGACCAGTCGAGGCGTCCGGGTCAGGCCGATGGCCAGACCGAGCAGGCCGGCGAGGACGAACCCGACTCCCGCGATCAGCCCGGGGAATCCGGCGAGATCCGGACTGAGCGCCAGCCATCGCCAGAGCTCGCCGCCAGCGAGCGTCCCGGACCCGGCGAACAACGGACCGCCGGGCTCGATCAGGTCGAGGCTCCATGGCAGAAGGAGCAGCAGCGGACCGGAGACCGCCGCCAGCACGCGCACGGTCACCGCACGCCGCCAGGCCCCGTCGCCGGAGCCGCTCCATATGACCA
>JBJHDB010000096.1:0-6352 GCA_050486325.1 Nitriliruptoraceae bacterium
GGTCGAGCAGTTCACCGAGCTCGGACAGGCTGGCCGTGGGGTTGGCCAGTCGCACCAGGGCAATTTCGCGGAGCTCGTCGGGAAGCTCCTCCCAGCCGATCCGTTGGATCGTTCGTTCGACGGCCTGCACCTGCGCCGCAGCTGCGTCGACACTTCGGCGAACGTTGGCCGTGTCGGCGTTGGCCAACCGATTCGCATCGCTGCGCAGTTGGCGTCGCAGGCGACGATCGTCCCATTCCAGGAACGCATGCGCCGCACCGACGACGACGAGCAGGTCACCGATCGCCCGACCGGATTTGAGGACCACCCGGATGCGCTCGCCTGTCCGACTGGCCGTGCCGATCGAGGGACGCGTGCCGAGGAGACCTTCCAGGACATCGGCGAGCTGTTCGGCCACACGGATCCGGTGCACGGTGAACTCGGCGTGGGGAGGCCGGCCCGGCGCCGAGAAGGAGCTGGCGGCGAGCACGGCGCCGCGAAGCCACGCTGCCGGGTCCCAGGCGAGCACCTGATCGGGCACGGCTTCGAGCGGCGTCCCGTTCGTGCCCACGATCCCGAGCGTCTGACCGACCCTGTCGACGTCAGCAAAGCACAGACGGTACGTGCTTCTGGTGCGCATTCCCGCCGGAGCGGTGACCGTCAACTCCGGGTGCACGTCGAAGATCTCGACCAACAGCCGGTGTGCGCGGCGAACCACCGCGCCGGAGGTCGAAGCGATCACCAGATTCGGCGCTCGGCCCGCGCCGGACGGTGTCCAGCTCCCACCGATGCGTAGCAACGCGGCGAGTTCGGCACGGCCGGCGGTGTCGTTGCCGATCGGGCGGCGCGCCACCTCCTGGCGCACCCGTTCGGTGAATCCCGTATCGCCTCGGCTCACGGCCCTCCTCCGACCGTCACCGGACCAGCCGCGAACGGGCTGTTCATTCCTGGCCGATGTCCCGGTGTCGCACACTGACCGGAAGTTCGGTGGTGCTCCGCAGATAACTGCCGACCGCGTCGGCGATGACGACCGATCGGTGCTTGCCGCCGGTACACCCGATCGTGATCGTCAGGTAGTGCTTGCCTTCCGCGACGTAGCCAGGGACGACCACGTCCAGTAGCTCGTGCAGTGCCTTCATGAACGGCGCGGTCGCTGGCTGGTCGAGGACATATGCCTCGACGTCGGGATCCTTGCCCGTCTTGGGGCGCAGCGATTCGATCCAGTGTGGATTGGGAAGAAAGCGCACGTCGAACTGCAGATCTGCCTCACGCGGCGCACCGTGCTTGAACCCGAACGAGACGACGTCGATACGCAGTGAGGCGACCGTCTCCTGGTCGAGGATCGCGATCATCCGGTCGCGGAGCTCGTGGACGTTCATCCCGGTCGTGTCGATGATCAGGTCGGCCAGTCCGCGGAGCTCTGCGAGCTGGTCACGCTCGCGCCGGATGCCGTCGATCACCGTTCCGTCTTCGGCCGCAGGATGCCGGCGGCGTGTTACTTCGAAGCGTCGGTGGAGTGCGTCGTCGTCGGCCTCGAGGAACACCACCCGTACGTCCGCCTGGCTGCGCCGCAGCTCGGCGAGGTCGCCGACGAGCTCGTCGAAGAACTCGCGACCGCGGACGTCGGCAACCAGTGCCAGCTTCGAAATCGATGATCCGGGGGCGAACGCGAGCTCGGCGACCCGTTCGATCAACGCGGGTGGCAGATTGTCGATGACGAACCACCCGACGTCCTCGAGTGCGTTCGACACCGTGCTGCGCCCGGCGCCCGACAGGCCGCTGATGATCAGGATCTGGGGCCGGTTGGACGAGGTCATCCGTCCCCTTCTGTGCGGTCGAGCCGTTCCAGCAAGGCGCCAGCCAGCGTATGGGAGATGCCGGGCACTGCTTCGAGTTCCGCGACCGAGGCACCTGCGATCCCGCGAACGGAGCCGAACCGACGCAACAGGGCTTTGCGGCGTTCGGGGCCGATGCCGGGAATCGTGTCGAGCACCGATCCCGTCACCGCCGCGCGCCGCCGTTGCCGTTGATAGGTCACCGCGAACCGATGGGCTTCGTCACGCAGTCGTTGCACGAGATACAGCGCAGCGCTGCCGCGTGGAAGAATGACCGGACGCGACCGTTGTGGCAACCACAACTCCTCCAGCCGCTTTGCCAGCGCCACGATGCCGACATCGTCGGCACCGGTGGCCTCGACGGCCTGCACCGCTGCGCCGAGCTGGGCACGACCGCCGTCGACGATGACCAGATCGGGTCGGAGCCAACGCACAGCATCTTCGTGTCCAGGGTTGTTGATGCCGGTCGATCCGTCCCGGCCGTTGTCGGCGACGTCCCGGGAGAAGCGCCGCGACAGCACCTCCCGCATCGCGGCGACGTCGTCGTTCGCGTCGATGCGCACTTTGAAGCGCCGATAGTCGGACTTTCGGGGCAGGCCGTCCTCGAAAACCACCATCGAGGCAACGACCTCGGTTCCGGCCAGATGTGACACGTCGAAGCATTCGATCCGCAGTGGCGCTCGTGCCAGTCCTAAGCGCTCCTGCAGCTCGCGCAGCGCGCGGGTACGGCTATCGAAGTCGTTGGCTCGCTTGAGACGGCTGCGTGCAAAGGCGTCACGTGCGTTCTCCTCGACGGTACGCAGCAGGGCCGCTTTGGGGCCCCGCCGCGGCACGTGGAACCGAACCTTGGCCGCACGACCTCCGGCTGCATCCCGTCGCAGCCGGGTCAAGTGGTCGGCGAGCACCTCCGAATCGGCGGGAAGTGCCGGCACCAAAATCATGCCGGGAACTTCGTCGGCGCGATCGGCATACAGCCGGGTGAGCGTCGCCGTAAGGAGCGAATCGGTATCCAGCGGTTCGACCTTGTCGACCGTCCAACCCTTGCGCCCGACGAGCCGGCCGTGCCGTACGAAGAACGCTTGGACAGCCGCTTCGAGCTCGTCCTCGTGCAGCCCGATGACGTCGAACTGCTCGTCGTCGGCACCGACGACCTGCTGTTTGGCGAGGGCCTGGCGTGCCGCTTCGAGCTGATCGCGGCGTCGAGCGGCGACTTCGTAACGCTGGCTGCCGGCTGCGGTGCGCATCTCGTCCTCGAGTCGTGCGAACACGGCAGCAGTGGAACCGTCCAGGAACGCCGCCATCCCGTCGACGAGCTCCCGGTGCGCCTCCATCGTGATCGCACCGGTGCACGGTGCAGCACACCGCTCGATGTGATGAAGCAGGCATGCCTGGCCAGTTCGTTCCGCACGGTCATAGGTCCCCTGGGTGCAACTGCGCACCGGGAACACACGCAGCAGCAGGTCGAGCGTCTCGCGGATCGCGTGGGCGTGTGCATAGGGACCGAACCGACGATCCCCAGCGTCGACGCGTCCGCGCTGAACCCGTGCACGAGGGACCTGTTGCGAGGTGGTCAGCACCAGGTACGGATACGACTTGTCGTCGCGGTACTGGATGTTGTATCGAGGGCGATGGCGCTGGATCAGCGTGTATTCGAGGTGGAGCGCGTCGACTTCGCTTTCGACCACGATCCACTCGACAGCGCAGGCCGCGGTCAGCATCGCGTGCGTGCGTGCGGGCAGGTTCGTTACCGAACCGAAGTAGTTGGCAAGCCGCGAGCGGAGCGACTTCGCCTTGCCGACGTAAACCACCCTGCCGCCGTCGTCGCGAAACAGATAGCAGCCCGGAGAGTCCGGCACCGAGCCGGGTTCGGGGCGAAACTCATCGGCGGGGTGTGACATTGGCGCCAAGGGTACTCCGGCGTCGGTAACGATCTGCGGCGGCCTACCCCCGTTAGGATCGCGCGCATACGTCGAGGCGGGCCGACCCTGCGGCGAACCGAGGTGGTCGCGTTGACCGAGGCCGAGATCTGTGGCGAAGGCCTGGAGGCCGGCCTGCTGTGCCAGCTGGTCTACCGCTCGTTCGAGAACGTGTTGCTGGCCCGGTTGGCGGCGATGGTCGGAACGGGTATCCGCATCCTCGTCATCCTCCTCGTGGCATACCTGATCACACGTCTCGCGCGACGCGTGATCACCCGGTTCGCCAGCCGGACGGAGCAGCGCATCGAAGATCGGCTGATCAAAGCCGAGCATCGCGGCGCGATTACGCATACGCAACGGTTCCGGACCCGTCGCCTGCAGCGACTGCATGCCACCGTCGGCGTGATGCGCGGCGTCGTGGGCGCGGCGATCTGGCTCACGGCCGCGCTGCTGGTGTTGAGCGAGCTCGATGTGCGCCTCCAGCCGATTCTGGCCGGTGCTGGCCTCATAGGAGTGGTGGTCGGCTTCGGTGCCCAGCAGTTGGTTCGCGACGTCCTTGCCGGAATCGCGATGCTCGTCGAAGACCAGTACGGGGTAGGAGACTGGATCGAAGTCGACGGTTACTTCGGGGAGGTCGAACGTGTGGGATTGCGCTCGACCGCGTTTCGTGACATCGACGGCATCGTCCACCACGTCCTCAACGGCTACATCCAGCGGGTAGGCAACCTCTCGCAACACTGGGCTCGCTCCACCTTCGACGTGCCCGTCGCCCTCGACACGGATATCCCGGCGGCCAAGGCACTGATCTACAAGGTGGCGAGCGAGCTCGCCTCCGACCCGGTGTGGGGTGCCGACATCATCGGTCCACCCGAGATCTGGGGGGTCCAGGAATATGGCCCCGGCGGGGTCAAGATCCGCCTGGTGATCCCGACGAAGCCGTTGCGCAACTGGGACATCACCCGGCAGCTGCGCGAACGCATCAAGTACGCGTTCGACCGCGCCAGCATCCGGATGCCGAGCCAGCTTGTCGACGTCGGCGGCCAGCCGGGTGGATATTCCGTGGCAACGCAGACGGCCCACTCCGACACCATCGACCATCGGGAACCCCGTCGACAGCACGTCGACCGGGACGCCGGCGAGGACGGGCACCATCCCGCCACCCCGGACCGGCAGGCCGCTCCGGGCCAGGACCACACTGCCAAGCTACGGATCGAACGCGGCCCGCAACCACGGCCGGACTGAGGCGGCAGTCAGGCGTCCGGCTCGAGTACTCCCACCAGGAACTTGCCCGTATAGCTCGACGGGATCTCCTGCACCTGCTCGGGTGTGCCGACCGCGACCAGCTGACCACCGCCTGCTCCGCCTTCCGGTCCCAGGTCGATGAGGTGGTCGGCCGTCTTGATCACGTCGAGGTTGTGTTCGATCACGATAACGGTGTTTCCCTTGTCCACCAGGCGGTGCAGGACGTCGAGGAGCCGTCGCACATCCTCGAAGTGCAGGCCGGTCGTTGGTTCGTCGAGGATGTACACCGTCTGACCGGTGGCCCGCTTGCGCAGTTCGCTTGCCAGCTTGACCCGCTGCGCTTCACCGCCTGACAGCGTCGTCGCGGGTTGGCCGAGACGTACGTAGCCCAGGCCGACGTCAGCCAGTGTCTGCAGATGCGTGGCGATCGTAGGCTGCTGGGCGAAGAACTCCAGTGCTTCCTCCACCGACATCTCGAGCACTTCGGCGATGGTTCTGCCGCGATAGTGCACCTCGAGTGTCTCACGGTTGTATCGCCGCCCCGCACAGACCTCGCAAGGCACGAATACGTCGGGAAGGAAGTGCATCTCGATGCGCAGCGTCCCGTCCCCTCGGCAGGCCTCGCACCGGCCGCCCTTGACGTTGAACGAGAACCGGCCCGGCTGATAGCCGCGGACCTTGGCTTCCGGCGTCGCCGCGTACAACTTGCGGATGTGGTCGAACATGCCGGTATAGGTGGCTGGATTCGACCGGGGTGTGCGCCCGATCGGTGACTGGTCGACGACAACGGCCTTGTCGACGTGTTCGAGCCCGCTGACGCGCCGGTGACGTCCCGGTGCGGTCCGGGTCCCGTAGACATGACGCATGAGGATCCGTGACAGGATGTCGTTGACCAGCGTCGACTTGCCCGATCCCGACACGCCAGTCACACAGGTGAACGTGCCCAACGGAAACGCCACGTCGAGGTCGGCCAGGTTGTTCTCGCTCGCACCATGCACAGTGACCGATTGGTCTGTGCCCTGGCGTCGACGGGAAGGAGTGGGTATGCGACGCACCCCCGCCAGATAAGCGCCCGTCACCGAGGTGTCGCTGCGGGCCTTCAGTGTGGTGACGTCGCCCGAATGCACGATCCGGCCCCCGTGCTCACCTGCACCCGGGCCGATGTCGACGACGTGATCGGCTGCGTGGATCGTCGCCTCGTCGTGCTCGACCACGATCAGCGTGTTACCCAGGTCCCGCAATCGCAGCAGGGTCTCGATCAGTCGTTCGTTGTCCCGCTGGTGCAGGCCGATCGAAGGTTCGTCGAGCACGTAGAGCACACCGACCAGGCCCGCCCCGATCTGGGTGGCCAGCCGGATGCGCTGCGCTTCACCCCCGGAC
>JBJHDB010000097.1:0-6351 GCA_050486325.1 Nitriliruptoraceae bacterium
TTCCTTGCCGCCGAGCAGTTCGTCGACGAAGTCGACCAGGCCGTTGGTGAACGAGAGCGTGACCGAACGCCCGTCACGTTCGTCGGCGAGCATGATGGTCAGGCCCGGATTGAGCAGCGCCGTCTCACGCAGGCGGGCCAGCACCGTGTCGTGGTCGAAGTCGGTGGTCTCGAACACTTCCGGGTCGGGCCAGAACCGCACCGTCGTCCCGGTTCGCTTCCGGCGTCCGGTGGTGTGCAACTGTTCGACGGTCGTACCGCGCTCGAATGCGATCGCATGGCGGTTGCCGTCGCGAACCACCTCCACTTCGGTGCGACGCGACAGCGCGTTCACGACGGATACGCCGACACCGTGCAGACCGCCGGACACCGCGTACGCCTGGCGGTCGAACTTCCCACCGGCGTGCAGGGTCGTCAGTGCGACTTCGACCGCCGGCAGCTTCTCCGTCGGGTGCGGCTCGACCGGGATGCCCCGGCCGTCGTCGGTGACCTCGCAGCCGCCGTCGTCGCGCAGGCGTACCTCGATCTTGTTGGCGTGTCCCGCCAGGTGCTCGTCGACGGCGTTGTCCACGACCTCCCAGACGAGGTGATGCAGTCCCCGCATGTCAGTGGAGCCGATGTACATCGCCGGACGCTTGCGCACGCCCTCGAGCCCTTTGAGGACGTTGATCGTCGTCGCGGTGTAGTCGGTCACGCACACCTCGTCGCGTACGTCGGTGGCCGCCGTGGCACAGCAGGGTCGCGCCACGGCAGGCTGGTTTCTCGCCTTCGTGCCCGGTGGCGCCAACCGTAGGGCACGGGTACCGGTGGGCCGAGCACCGTCGCCGGTGACCGCACCGGCGAGTCGGTCAGTTCAGCATGCGTTCGGCGATGGGGAACAGCACGCGGCCCACGATCACGGCGTTGGCCGCCCCGATCGCCACGACCGTTGCCGCGAGCACGCCAACGGTGCCGATGATGCGGGGGCCGGGTTCGCGGGCGTCGGCGACCACCGCTTCGGTCGGCTCGCGGACGAAGATCTGCTCGAAAAGTCGAACGAAGTAGGCCAGGGTCAGCACGCTCGAGCCGACGATCACCGCCGCGAGCACCCAGGAACCACGGTCGACGGTGGCCCACACGAGGTAGAACTTCGAGAAGAAACCCGCGGTCGGGGGGATCCCCACCATCGAGGCGGCGACCACGGCGAATCCCCCCATCACCCAGGGCATGCGCTGACCGAGCCCGGAGAATCGCGCGATCGACTTCAGTCCGGTCTGCTGGATGATGCCGCCGGCGACCAGGAACAGGCCGGACTTCATCACGGCATGGTTGAGCACGTGCAGCAGCGCGCCTACGAGTGCCAGGGTCGTGCCCATGCCGATCCCCACCCCGATGTAGCCGAGCTGGGCGACCGTCGAGTAGGCCAGCATGCGTTTGAGGTCGGTCTGCCGTATCGCCAGCACCGACCCGACCACGATCCCGGCAGCACCGAACCACACCAGTGCCGTGCCGACGGGGACGCCGCCTTCGCGCAGGTAGGTCGGGCCGTAGACGTCGTAGAGGATGCGAACCAGCGCGTAGGCACCGGCTTTGACCTGCACGGCGGCAAGCAGTGCCGCGACACCCGGGGTGGCGTAGCTGTGTGCGTCGGGCAGCCAGACATGAAGCGGGAACAGCGCCATCTTGAGGGCGAGGCCGAGCACGATGAGCGCCAACGACGCGAGGATCGTGGGGGAGTCGGCCACCGACGGCAGCAGGCGGGCTGCGTCGGCCATGTTCAGGGTGCCCGTCGAGAAGTACACGAAGCCGACGCCGAGCAGGTAAAGGCCGCTGCCGAGAGTGCCGAGCAGGAGGTAGCGGAAGCTGGCGAATACGGCTCGATCGCCGCCCAGCGCGACGAGTGCGTAGGTGGAGATCGCGTATATCTCGAGGAACACGAACAGGTGGAACAGGTCGCCGCTCAGGACGACGCCCATCAGCCCGGCAAGCAGCAGCATGACCAGCGGGTACAGCGGCACACCGCGTGGCGGGGTGAGATCGAAGGCTGCCTGCACCGGGTAGATGCAGACGAGAAGGCCGATCAACGCGATGATGCAGGCCATGAACGCCGACAGCGGGTCGAGCACGTACTCGATGCCGATCGGCGGCGGCCAGCCCCCCAGCTCGTGGGTGACCGGGCCGTGGGTGACGACACGAACGAGCGCCACGACCGCGACGACCAGGGTGCTCGCCGTCGCGGCGACCGCGATCACCTGAGCGGCTTTGCTGCGCCACAGCTCGGCGAGCACAGCCACGACCGCACCGGTCAGCAGCGGCAGCAGCAGCAGCGCCGGCAGCGTGCTGGTCTCAGCCATCGCCGCCACCGATCTCCGGGTTGGATGGACGCTCGCCAGACGAGCCGTGGTCGGCTCGGGTGCCTGCCTGACCATCGCGTCGTGCCTCGGCAAGGTTGGCTGCCACGACCGCCTCGTCGAGCGAGCCGTGGGTGCGGTGCATCCGTACGATGAGGGACAACGCGACACCGAGCACGCCCACCCCGACGACGATCGCCGTCAGGATCAGCAGGTGAGGAAGCGGATCGACGTAGCGGGACGGGTCGCCTCCGATCTCAGGATCGATGATCGGGACCGCACCGCCTTCCTGCAGGCTCCCCTGGATGAAGAAGATGTAGATCGCCGTTTGGAACACGGTCATGCCGATGACCTTCTTGATGAGGTCACCCTTCGCCAGCATCCCGTACAGCCCGATGCACAGCAGCACGAGCACGAACGCGTAGACGTACCGGTCGGTGAACAGCTCGATCACGACCGGTTCCTTCCCGTCAAGGTGTCGAAGATCAGCAGGATGGCGCCGAACACCGCCATTCCAACGCCGATCTCGACCACGAGAATCCCGAGGTAGCGCATCCGGCTGGGCTCGACCCCGGTGATCTGAATCGCGCCGTAGTCGAGCATGGCGCCACCCACCAACATCGGCCAGACCGCGGCGGCGAGGAACAACAGCATGCCGGCACTGCCGGCGACCGGGCCGGCCCAGGTCGGCACCACGCGGTAGGCGACGCGTTCATCGAGCGTCAGTCGTGGCAGGATCGCCCCGGCGGCGACGAACACGCCACCCGCGAAGCCACCCCCCGGGCCGTAGTGCCCGTGGGCGATGACGTACAGCCCGAACAGCACGATCAGCGGGCTGAGCAGAGCACACACCACTCGCACGATCTCGCTCGGATAGGCCCCGGTCATCGCCCACCTCCGGTGTTCGCGTCTGGGGTGGACGGTTCATCGGTGACCGATCCGTCGTCGGTCCCGGCGTCGTCATCGATCCCGGTGCTGTCGTCGGATGCACCATCGTTCGCGTGGTCCGGCACACGTTCGTCCTCGCCACCTTCTGGACGCCGGCGCAACACCAACGCGACGGACAGGGCGGCGGTCAGGATCACCAACGTCTCGCCGAGCGTGTCCTGCGATCGGTAGTCGGCCAACAGTGCGGTGACGATGTTGGGGGTTTGGGTGTCGTCCATCGCCTGCTCGATGTAGGTGGCGGCGACGCCGGTGCGTGTCGGAGCCTCCGGATCGCCCCGATCGGGTAGTCCACTGCTCGCGTACAGCATCAGGCCGAGGAAACCGGCGACGAGCACGAGGACGACAGCCTGCTGACGCGGTCGCTCCCGGGCGGTCGATCGTCGGGTGGTCACCATTATCGCCGCGATCAGCAACACCCCGGTGAGGCCTGCGCCCAGCGCGGCTTCGACCAGGGCGACGTCGAGGGCGAGAACGCCGGTGAACAGCAGCGAGGCGAACAGGCTGTAGGTGGCCAGCAGTGCGACCGCGGTCAGCAGATCGCGTGTGTACAGCGCCAGCAGTGCTGTCGCGATCATGATCGCGAAGATGGCGACGTCGACGACGACGATCATCGGACGTCCTTGGGGTCCGGCGTGTCCGAGGTACGCCAAGGCTGGATGCCTGAACGTCGTGCCGCCCGCAACAGGGCGTGGACTGCGGTCGGGTTGGCGACCATGGAGAACACCAGGACCAGCGCCAGCCGAACACCGCTGCCGAAGGTCAGGTCCGGATGGAAGAACATGCCCACCAGTACCAGGAGCAACGCCAAGGTTTCCGACTTGGCGACGGCGTGCGCCCGGGTATAGAGCCCAGGCAGCACGATCAAGCCGAGCGTGCTGACCGCCATGAAGAACAGGCCGAGTCCGATGAGGACGATGGCGACGATGCTCATTCCCGACGCTCCTCGTCCTCGCGGTGTTCGAAATAGCGCCCGAGGGCGATCGGCAGCAGGAATGCCAGCAGGGCATAGGCGAGTGCGATGTCGAGGAACAACGCCGCGCGGCCGAGCAGGAATCCCATGAGCACGATGACCACGACCCCGTTGACCGACACGAGTGCGACGGCGACGAGCCGGTCGAACACGGTCGGCCCGACCCAGACCCGATGCAGGCCGACGGCGATCATGGCCACCACGATGACCAGCGCGACGACGAGGTAGGTCTCCATCATCGCGGCTCCGCATCAGGGTCGAACGCCTCGCGCGAACCCGGGTCGGTGTCACTGGGCGGGTCACCGAACTCCCAGTCGAGCTGCGGCTTGGGTTGGTCGACGTCACGGAACACCGCGGCGATTCGGTTCTGCATGCGGGCCGAAGCCAGGTCGTCGACCGCCTTCGGCGTGAACGAGTGCACCGTCAGCACGCCGTCGTCGATCTCCAGGGTGATCGTGCCGGGCACGAGGGTGATCGAATTGGCCAGCATCGTTCGCGCTGCGGGACTGGCGAGTTCGGTACGGAAGCGCAGGATGCCCGGCCGTGGTGGATGTTTCGGGTTCAGCACGATCCAGGCGACCTGCATCGCGCCGACCACCATCCGTGACAGCAGCCAACCGACGTAGATGACCAGCCAGAACAGGTGCACACGCGGATGCCGGCCGGCGTCGCCCACAGTGGGTTCGACCAGCAGCGCACCGAACCAGGCACACGCAGCCGCCGACACCACGCCCATCCCGATGAACAGCGGGTTGTACTGGCCGGACAGGATCAACCAGAACGCCAGCAGCACGGCGAACAGCACCGATGCACGCAGCAGTCTCACGGCACCCTCAACGTCGTCACGAGCAGTAGGACGGCCACCCCGAGCAGCACGGCACCGAGCACCCAGGTGGGATAGACCGGTGGCTGTGCCCCCCGTGTCGCCGGAAGTCGTGCCTGCGCACGGTCACGCGCGCGCACCAGGGCGGCGCCGGCAGTCCGGCCGTGCCGGGCCACGCTCGCGGTGACCGGTGGTGCGCTGCCGGTGATTGCGCGGGTGATGATCGTCCCCAGCCGTCGATAGGTGATGTCCATATCCAGGCTGATCGTCGACTGGGCATGCAGCTTGTCGATAAGCAGCCAGAACCCGAGGGCGGTGAACAGCAGGATCTGTGACTTCTCGACCACCTTGCTCACGGTATAGGCGTCGTAGTCGACCGCGAACGGAAGCAGGTCGTACAGCAGGCTCGGATACACCCCGATCAATAGGTTCAGCCCGGCACTGATGCCCATCGCGACGTACATCGACTGGGGCACCGGCCCGACGGTGAGCCGGTGGCCTTCGTTGGTACGAGGACCAGGGCCCTCGCGACCGAACCAGGTCCCGAACGGCAGTTTGAGTCCCGTGTGCAGGAAGGTTCCTACCGAAGCGACCTTCAACAACAGCACCACGAGGGCGCGCTCGTCGAGCCCGGCGGCGTAGACGGCCAGCTCCTTCGACACGAATCCGCTGAACAACGGCACGCTCGAGATCGACACCGCGCCGACCATGTACAACGTGAGGACGCCGCGCATCCGGCGGGCGATACCGCCGAGCTCGGTCATCTTGGCCCGGCCGGTGGCGTGGATCACCGCGCCGGCGCCCATCAACAGCAGGCCTTTGTAGAGGATGTGGGCGAACGCGTGCGCGGTCGCACCGTTGACGGCCATCTCGGTGCCGATGCCAATGGCGGCGACCATGTAACCGACCTGGCTGATGATGTGGTACGCGAGCAGCCGACGGATGTCGTTTTCCAGCACGGCGTAGACGACGCCGTACAGCGCCATGATCACCCCCAGCCAAACCAGCACCTCGACACCGGCGAAACCTCGCGCGAGCGCGTACACGGCTGCCTTGGTGGTGTATGCCGACAGGAAGACCGTGCCCGCCACCGATGCCTCCGGATAGGCATCCGGTAGCCATGCGTGCAACGGCGGCACCGCGGCCGACAGCAGGAACGCCACCAGGATCAGCGAGGTCGCTGCGGTCAGTTCGAACCCGGTGAACACGAGCGAACCGGTCTGGGCCAGGTGCCACAGCACGCCGGCCAACAGCAGCTTGCCGCCGACCAGGTGCATATAG
>JBJHDB010000098.1:0-6198 GCA_050486325.1 Nitriliruptoraceae bacterium
TTGCACGCACCGGAGCCGTCGGGAAGGACGACGTAGCCCGAGCACGTGGCCGCGCCCGTCCGGGCCGCGGCTGACTGGCGCATCACCGCGGGCCTGGCTACCCCGGCGTCGAGGTCGGCGGTGAGCCGTTCGGTGTCGAGTTGGGGGCAGGTCGCGGCCGCTGCGAGGATTTCGTGCCGCATGGTGATGCAGCGCGACTGGGTGAACAGCGCGGTCCTCAAGGCCAGGTCGAGCTGCTCCGCGGCGCGCTCGGACTGCCGCCGGGCCGCCTGGACCGCTTCGACGGCCAACAGGCTCGACACCGGATACTGGTCGAGTCGGCCACGCCACGGCGACCATCCGAACGCCGGCGTCGTCATCGCGCAGGTGACCATCTCGGCGTCGATCACCCGGCGCGCGAGCGGCCGGTCATTCATCAGCTCCAGCGGGTGGGCCAGGTGGATCAGCGCCACCTCGTCGACCAGGTCGAGCTCCTCGCGTGCGGCCAACAGTCGGAGCACCACCACGGTGCCCCACGGGCAGGCCACGTCGGAGAACACCACCAGCGTCGAACGGGAACCGGTCAGCGGCTCGGGTGGAGCGGGAGCGTCGGTGGTCAATGCGCGGTCTTCCGTCGGGGGTCCGTACGGCACGGTCGGCACCGTCAGAAGTTCACGCGGGTCGCCAACAAGCCGGCGCCCAGGCCGCGGCCGGACAGTATGCGGCAGAACTCGATCGCGTCGAGTTCGATTCGCTCCACTTCGTCGCCCCCGCCTGCGTCGTGACTCGAGCGCCAGGAGCCACCTGCGTCCCCGGTCAGTCGCAACACGAACGGCTCGCCGTGCAGCGCCGCCCATTCGTGCACGACGTCGTCGACGATCCGCCCGTCGTGGTCGGCGGTGAGACGCAGGTCGTGTCCCGTCGCGCGGCAGATGTCGATGCGGTGCAGCCAGGCGTCCCGCGTATAGATCGCGTCGCTGAGGTACGACAAGCGCTGAGTGCCGAGCGGCGGGCCGAACCGGATCGGCAAGGCGCGGATGGGCCGAGGGATTCTCGTACGGGACCGGACCGCACGCGGCGCGACGGCACGGAGCTCGTCACGCAGCTGCGCCGGAGCATGGTCGGCGCGGTCGTTGACCTGTACCGCGTTCATCCCGTCGACACTGTCGGCGTCGGGCAGCAGTGCGCGGCCTTCGCGAAGCTGCCGGCGCGTCTCCCGCATGCTGGCCATCGCCTGTGCTGCTCCGGCGAGGTGTGCGACCATCGACCGCACGTCCCATCCCGTGCAATCGGTCGGGGCCTTCCAGTCGGCGGGTTCGAGTGCATCGAGCAGGGCCAGAAGGCGGACGTACTCCTCATCGGCCGCCCGCATCCATTCGCGGTGGGACAGTCGGGTGCCTGGTCTCTTGTGAGACGGCTCGATCGTGGTTGCTGACAGCTCGGGTTCGGTCGAGCGCGGACCCGCGGTGTGGGGTTGCTGCATGGACGTTCTCCTCGGCGACCTAACGCCGTTAGGTTTGCACACCGAACGCCTCACGTCAATAGGTTTTCCAAACTTTGTTAGGTACTCTGTGCGCAAGTTGAGCAGCGGGACCAGGTTGTTGAGCAGCATGACCAGGTTTCGGGCTGCGTGGTTGTGCTCGTGCGAACGCCAGCGGAATCGTGGAGCTCGCCGGCTTTGGCAGGCACGGCGCGAAGGGATGGCGTCATGGGTGGACCCGAGGTGGTTCCTGACCGCCGCGAAGTGCGCCATGCGCGGACGCGTGACGAGATCATCGCTGCGGCGTGGCGACTCGCCCACGATCACGGGCTCACCGGATGGTCGCTGCGCGAGGTCGCGGCGGCGGTCGGGATGCGGGCGCCGTCCTTGTACGGGTACTTCCCGGCCAAGGACGCGATCTACGACGCGATGTTCGCTCAGGGGTACGAGCAGCTGCTGGCCATGATCGACCGCACCGAGGTGCCGGAAGACCCTGACGAGGCATTGCGCGTGGCGGCACGGTCCTACCTCGCCTTCTGCACCGAAGACGCGGCACGTTTCCAGCTGCTGTTCCTACGTGTCGTCCCCGGGTTCGAGCCTCGTCGGGAGACGTTCGCGCTCGCCGAACGTGTACTCGACGGCTTGCTGGAGCTACTTGGGCGGGCCGGGATCCACCGTAGGGATGCCGCGGACCTTTGGACGGCGATCCTTACTGGGATCGCCGTCCAACAACTCAGCAACGACCCGGGCGGTGATCGGTGGACGCGGCTCGCAGACGATGCGGCGGACATGTTTCTGGCTGCGACCCGGGATCGCTCATGACGGAAGCATCGGCGCGACAAGCTCGATCGTGGCGTTGTGGGTCCGGCAGCCGAAGAATCCCGTCTGATCGGCGGGGTTGAGGAACGGCCCCGACGTGCAGTCCCAGCCTTGAACGGTGGGTTCGTACGGGAACTGATCACTTCGGAACACGTAGTCGGACAGGTCGAGGATGAACGCCTCGGCGACCATCATCGCGATCTCGCAGGACTCGGCGGAGTCCTCGTCGAGAAACACGGCGAATGCGGCCTCGGCATCCGCGTCTCCGAGCATGCCGATGTCACGCAGTTCGCCGCAGAACTCGCCGCTGGCTTGCGGACCTCCGAAGCCTCCCGGGTCCGGTCCGCCGAGCCCGTTGTCGGTGAACTCGTCGTCGTCCGGGGGGAAGATGGTGAAGACCAGCTCGTCGGTGGAGCACAGCACCGGCTGTCCGGCATCGAGCTGCTCGAACGACTCGCAGCCGTAGGCGTGGTCGTCACCGATCAGATCCGGATTCTGGCCGTGGAGCAGATACTCGTTCACGAGCATCTGGGCGATCTCGTTCGCGCGTGCACAGTCGACCTGGTCGGTGTCCCACGTGTGGTGCAGCACCACCTGGTAGGCGCGCCCGTCGTCGCCGATGGCGGCGTGACAGAGCTCGCCGTCATCGAGGTCGGGGCCGGTGGTGTCGGTCGGGATGAGGATGGTGTCGTTGTCGCCGCGGGTGCCGGTGGGGCGTTCGCCGCGTAGGGGGTCGTCGGGTCGGATACCGGTGTATTCGAATCCGCGGACGGGTTGGGGGGTGCGTTCGATGACGATGACGGTCTGTTCGCGGAAGTTGGGCCATTGCTGGCCGGTGTAGGTGACGTCGCGGACCTCGACGGCGGGTTCGAGCAGGGGGTTGCCGCATTCACATCGCACCCGGGGGACGCCGTGCTGGTCGACCAGCACGGCGGTGCCGCGTTGGAGGACGGCGTGGTGGGGGGTGGCACGTCCGTCGAGGTAGCCGTGGTTGATCACGCGGGTGTCGGCACCGAGGTTGAGCGGGGTGAGGGTGGCCAGGTAGGCGGGGATCTCGTCGGGGGTGATGCCGGCGACGTCAGCCCAGGCGCGTGCACGGTCGGGGTTGTCGGCCAGGTAGGCGGCGATCTGGTCGGGGTCGCAGGAGCCTGCCCGGCCGGTGCCGCCGTACAGGCCGGGGGTGGCGCCGTCGATGACGGCCTGGCCGTTGCGTTGTTGGATCGCCTCGGCGGGGTTGGAGAGGCTGGCGGCCAGTTCGGCGTCCTGCGGTTGGCGGGCGCCTTGTTCGGCGAAGGCGTTGAGGTGTTCGTCGGGTGGTGGTGCGGCCGAGGGGCCGAACGGGTTGGGGCCTTCCGAGCCGACGGGTTCGAGCAGGATCGTCTGCTCGTCGAAGTCGTCCCCGCCCAGCAGCATGACGGCGGCAAGCACCGCACCCCCGATGACGATCAGTCCGCCGAACACCACCGCCAGGGTGATGCCGACAACCTTGCCCGACCCGCCACCACCAGCCGCACCTGCGGCTGGCAACGGCCCACCCGCCGGCGGACCAGCCGGTGGTGGCGGACCCGACCCCCCCGGCGGAGTCGGTGGGGGCGGCCCGCCAACCGGGGGCGGAGCCCCGGTCACACCGCCCGGTCCAACGCCACCCATGTCAGCCAAGACACCCTCCCGGCACCCTGTCAGCAACTGCGCGTCACGTGTGAAATCGAAGGGCGAACCCTAGACAAACCGGCCAGGGAGCGCGACCCGTCGTACGCTTGCGGGACGCCGTCCACGCGATGGCGTTCGCAGCGTGGCGACATGGACGATGCGGCGACGTGCACTCTGCGGTGATGCGTACGACAGGAGGCAGCAGATGCGCGACATCCTCCCAACCTTGCGGGAATGGCTGTCCACGGGTGGCACGGTCGGTCTCGCCACCGTCATCGAGGTGCGCAAGAGCGCCCCGCGCGAACCGGGTGCGGCGATGGCGCTCAACAGCGACGGTGCGGTGATCGGCAGTGTGTCTGGCGGCTGCGTTGAAGGTGCGGTCGTCGAGGTCGCCCAGCGGGTAATCACCTCCGGCGCGCCCGAGCGGGTCAGCTACGGCATCAGTGACGAGGAAGCGATCTCGGTCGGCCTGACCTGCGGCGGCGAGATCGAACTGTTCGTCGAACCGGTCGATGTCGTGAAGGCTGAGATCGTCACTGCAGTCGCCGAAGCGATCGCGACCGAGACCCCCATCGCGGTTGCCACACTCGTCGACGGTGATGGCGCCCACGGTGCGAAGCTCGCGGTGCGCCCCGAGGGCGCGGTCGGCAGCCTCGGCGACGTCGGACTGGACACCGCCGTGACAGCGGACTCGCTCGGGATGCTGGAGCAGGCAAGCACCGGACTTCGGCGATACGGCCGTACCGGACAGCGCGATCTCGACGAGGTCACGGTGTTCGTCGAGTCGTTCGCGCCGCGTCCCCGCATGTACGTCTTCGGCGCGATCGATTTCGCGGGCGCGGTTGCCCGCATCGGCCGCTTTCTCGGCTTCCATGTCACCGTCTGTGATGCACGCGAGGTGTTCGCGACACGCAAGCGGTTCCCGGACGCGGACGAGATCGTCGTCGACTGGCCGCACCGGCTCCTGGAACGCTCACCGGTGGACGCGCGGACCGCGGTGTGCGTGCTCACCCACGACCCCAAGTTCGACATTCCGGTGCTCGAGATCGCGCTGCGCTCCGACGCCGGTTACGTGGGTGCGATGGGGTCACGGCGCACCCACGACGACCGGATGGAGCGTCTTCGTGATCGAGGGTTGACCGACGAGGAGCTCGCACGTCTGCGCTCACCGATCGGGCTCGACATCGGTTCGAGCACGCCCGAGGAGACGGCGGTGTCGATCGCCGCAGAACTCATCGCCGTGAGGTCCGGAGCGCGCGGCCTGCCGCTTCGCGAGACGGAAGGCCCGATCCACCGGTACGGGCGTCAGCCGTCGGTCGCCGGCTGACGGCGGCAGAGGGCCGTCGAGCCGCGCCAGGTTGTGGGTCGTCTCAGGTCACGTCGGGCCGGTAGGACCAGTCGCTGCGCTTGCGGGCGTACTCGGCATCGAACCGAACCTCGCCGGTGGCGAGGTCGAGGTGCTCGATCTTGGGGACGACCTCGTCGATGTCGGTGTGACACGGTCGTCCGAGGTGGTCGACGAACGCGTCGGTGAACCGTTCCAGCATGCTGCCGACGACCATCTGCGCTCCGGCCGGCAGGCCGCAGCGGGCGAGGTCGGTCACCCGTTCGGCGACGCGGGCGATCAGGTCGAGCTCGCTGCTGCTTCCCTCGCCCGCATCGATGCGCGCCAGTGCCTGGCTCATCGCGGTCGTGCCGAGCTGACAGGCGTTGCACTGTCCGCACGACTCGACCGCGAGGAAGCGGGCGAGCGTCGCGGCCACCCGGACCACACAATGCCGGTGGTCGTAGACGACGAACCCCGCGCTGCCGATGGCGGTTCCCGCCCGCTCCATCGCCTGGTGATCGAGCCTGGTATCGAGCATCGCCGGGGTGATGACTCCGGCCGAGACGCCCGGAACAACGAACGCGATGTCGTCGGCGCCGGCCAGGTCGACCAGCAGGGTTCTCAGCGGAGTTCCCGCCGGCAGCTCGTACACGCCTGCGGCGGCCACGTCGCCGACGACCGTGCACAGCAATGTTCCCGGCGTGTCGTCCGTGCCCTGGGTGTGGAACCACTCCGGGCCGTGGCGAAGGATGCCGGGGACGTTCGCCAGGGTCTCGACGTTGTTTACCAGCGCGACCGACGGGGCGGTCCCGGTGCTCATCAGCCCCTGGGCGAACGGCGGCAGATGGCGGGGCATCGGCAGGCGGCCCTCGATCACCTCGAGCATCGCCTTCTCCTCACCGAAGAGGTACTCGTCGGGTCCGCGGGCCACCTCGATGAGGTC
>JBJHDB010000099.1:0-6176 GCA_050486325.1 Nitriliruptoraceae bacterium
ATCGGGGGCAGCGCCACGCCTGGCGGTCACCGTGGCCGACGTGCGGTGGTTCACCGCGCGATCGGACCGACCGACGAACCGGGACGACCCACTGGGCATGGCGCGAGTCTACCGCAGCGGGCGCCCCGGCCGTGTAGGCGGGGATGCGTGGGAGCACGAACGACTAGCGTCGCTCGTCGAATCCATCCGGAGGACCGATCTGACCGCAGTGTCGCTGGAAGACGCGGACGACCTGGTTCGCGCCTATCTCGACCACGTGCGCGACTACGCGCCGGTCGAGGCGACACGGCTTGGCCTGGCCGGTCGCGACGGCGAGCTTCCCGACCTGGCACCCGACGTCCTCGCCGGCCGTGCCCGCGACCTCGGTCGGCTGAAGGCTCGCGTGGACGCGGCACTCGGCTGCACCGATCCGGCGGCCACCGGGACCGAGCGTGAGGCGCGCGACGATCTGCGCCTGCTCGCCCAGGAACTCGAGTACCGGTGGTACCTGCTCGAGGTACGGCCGCGCTACGAACTCGATCCACTCGCCGCGCTCGAGACGGTCGGCGCCGGAATCCACGAGCTGTTGCGACGCACCGATCTCGACAGGGCCGCGTGTTGTGCGCGGCTCGAAGCCGCTGCGCAGCGTGCGCGCCGGGTCCCGGTACTGCTCGAGCAGGCCGGATCACTCCTGTCGAGCGCTCCCGCGCCCCATCTCGAGCTCGCGTTGCAGCGCATTGATGGGGTGATCGCGCTGGTACGCCAGGAGCTGCCTCGTCGGGCCGAACAGCTGGACGTAGACGTCTCGCCGGCACGCGACGCCGGCGAGGTGGCCGCCGAGGGCCTGGAGGCCTACGGGGCGCTCCTTGCCGAGCTTGCCGAGGAACCGGCCGGGCCGTGGCGGTTGGGTCCCGAAGAGCACGGTCTGGTGCTGCATTCGGCGGTGGGGACCACGATGCGGGCCCACGACATCCACGCGCGGGCACGGGCATGGCGCGACCACGTGCGTGGCGAGCTCGCCGAGCTCGCCGCATCAGGATGGCGCGCACGGTTCGGTGACGTGCCGATGCCTTCGGACCCCACCGCCCGGATTCGGGCCACCCTCCGGGCGATCTCGTCGGCCTCGGTCGCGCGGGATCAGCTCGTTGACGAGGCGCGCCGCGCGGTCGCCGAGGCTCGGGCGTTCACCCTGGCATCCGAACTCGTCGACGTCCCCCCTGACGAGCGTCTGCGCGTCGTCGAGGTTCCCGCGCACCTGAGCGGGATCGCCGTGGCGTTCATCGCGCCGCCTCCGCCGCTGGACGCCGACGCCGGATGCACCTTCTACGTCTCGCCGGTTCCCGACACCTTCGACGACGACCAGGCACGAGCGCTGCTCCAGGAATACACCCCGGCCCAGCTTCGGTCACTGGCGGTGCACGAGGGCTATCCCGGCCACTTCGTCCAGCTCGAGCACGCAGCGATGCATCCGCGGCTCGCGCGACGGGTGCTGACACGGTCCGCGTTCGCCGAGGGCTGGGCGGTCTACATCGAGCGCGAAGTCGCCTCGATGGGGTTCGCCTCGACCGACGACACGGCCGTGTCGGAGGCGGACTTCCTGTTCACCCAGCGTCGAGGCGAACTGCGCATCGCGACGAACGCGATGCTCGACGTGGGCCTGCACGCGGGCGACCTCGATGACCCCGGTGCACTCGAGCTGCTCACTGCTGGGGCGTTCCAGGAGGACGCCGAGGCACAAGGCAAGCTGCGCCGGGCGAAGGTCAGCGCCGGCCAGATGTCGTCGTACTTCGCCGGCGGCGAGGAGATCGGCGATCTGCGCACCGAGATCGAGCGGCACGAAGCGCCGTCGTTCGACCTGCGCGAGTTCCACCAGCGGTTGCTGTCACACGGCACACCGACCGTCGAGGTGGCCGCGGGAGCGTTGCGGGAGTCGCATGCGACACGTCGGCCGTTCCGCGCGGCAGTGTGACCCCGTAGAGCGCTCAGCGCGCGACCACGGGGTTGATCGCAACCGATCGTGTGCGTTGCGTGACACGAGGCGGGGATAGGGCGACGCTGGGTGCACAGGCCCGCGCGTTCCGCATCGCTGCACCGTTACGATCGATGCCACGCAGCGTGCGGATGGCACACCGTGTGGGTGGCGCGGCGCGCGTCCTACTGGCGACAAGCGCCGCTTGCGGGCCCTCCGGCCGGTGTGCGTCAGTCGAACGCGGCGGTCCCGTCGCGGCGATCATCGCGATCGGCGCCGCGTGTGCCGGTCATGACCGGTCAATGCGTCCTGCGGCGCCATCCACGACGCGGCGAGGCAGTTGCGGAGTCGAGCACCGATGTCATCGTCCCTTCCGACCACCCCCTCCAACACCGAGCTCGAGCGTGCCATCGCGGCGGTGCCTGGTGTGGAGGCGGCGTACGTCGACCGCATGCAGGGAACCGGGCGCAGCCGGTTGCGCATCCGAGTCGCCAACGGTGAGGACGCGCCGACCGTGTCCTGGGCGGTGGCGGCCACGTTGCGGGAACGCTTCGGCATCGTGCTCGATCCCGCCGACATCAAGCCCCGGGTGGACACGACCGTGGCCACCGACGGCCAGTCGGCGACCTCAGCGACCGATGAAGGGGCGCTTGCGGAGCTCCACGCGATCACCGGACATGCTTCGCCGACCGCCAATGGTGGGACCAACGGCGGGATCTCCGTCAACGGCCGGCGGGGAGTGGAGTCTCGGGCGGCCGTTCGCAACCTGGATACCCGCGTAGAGGTGTCCGACGTCGTGGTCACGGTCACGCTCGGGCACGGCGATCGTGAACAGGTTGGCCGGGCCAGGTCGGTGCCCACCCAGCAGGGCCTGTTGCGTGCGGTTGCCGAAGCCACGGTTGACGCGATGCGCGGGTTGACCGGTGGCCGTCTCGTCGCGGGGGTGGATCGGGTCGCAGCGACCGTCGGCGGGGAGCCGGCGATCGCCACCGTGGTCGTTTCGGTCGTTGCCGGTGGCCACGAGGAGAATCTCCTGGGCGCCTCCTTGGTGCGCGACGACCCGCCGCGTGCGGTCATGCGCGCAACCCTCGACGCGCTCAACCGCCGCGTCGAGCATTGGCTCGTCGCCGAGGTGACCACCTCGGGATGACCGTCACACGTCCGCGTCCACGGCAACCGCGCGGCCACCAACGGACCCGCACTCTGTCGGGACGTCGGGTCGACCGGTGTTCCGGTCAGTTCGTATAGACCGCGACCGCGACCGCCGTCGCCAGGTTGAGGCTCGACACGCCCGGGCGCATCGGGATCGCGACACGATCGTCCGCACGGGCCAGCAGTTGTTCGGACAGGCCGTCTCGTTCGGTGCCGAACAGCAGCACGGCGTCGTCCGGCAGGGGCCGGGTGCCCAAGGGCTCGCCGGTCGGATCGAGTGCGACGAGCGGCCGCCCCGACGCGGGCAGCCGCTCGGTCCTGGCGACGGGAAGGGCGAACTGCAGTCCGGCTGCGCCCCGGATGCAGTCCGGATGCCACGGGTCGGCCGAACCGATCACCAGGACACCGCCGACACCGGCCGCTGCGGCGACTCTGATCGTGGCGCCGAGATTGCCGAGGTGGCGTGGTCGTTCCAGCACCACGGTACGACCGGGCGCCCGGATGACGTCGTCGGGTGTCACCCGCGGTCGCCGTGCGACGGCCACGACGGGCGAGGGCATCGCTCTGCCACCGGTGCACGCCATGAACTCGTCGGACCCCAGCACGTGACGCAGGTCCGTGGCGATGTGGACGTCCGGTGCGAGGGTGGCCAGCAGCTGGTCGAGTCGTGGGGTGTCGTCGGTGGCGACGAGTTGGAGTTCGGCGCCGAAGCGCAGCGCGTGCTTGACCGCATGCACCCCTTCGAGGACGACGTGGTCGGAAGATCGCCGCGCGGCACGGACGGCAGCCGGAACCGGCCCGTACCCTGTCGGCATGCTGCTGCTGTTGGCGTTGGTGTTCGTCGTCATCCCCATTGTCGAGATCCTCGTGATCATCCGTGTGGGGGAGATGATCGGTGCTGGTTGGACCGTCGTGCTGCTCGTCGCCGACAGTCTGCTCGGTGCGTTCCTGCTCCGCCGGGAGGGTGCCCGTTCCTGGCGTCAACTGCGTGACGCGCTGGCGGAGGGACGCTGGCCGGGCGACGCCGTCGCACATGGCGCGATGGTCATCGTCGGTGGGACGCTTCTCGTCACCCCGGGATTCGTCACGGACGTGGTCGGTCTGCTCCTGCTTTTCCGGCCGATGCGCACCGCGGTCCTCGCTGGCGCCCGTGGCCGGGTGGGTTCGGCGGGCGCACGGCCGCGCTCCGGCCCGCGGACCGCTCGACACTCCGGCCCACGGACCGCTCGACGCTCCGGACCGCGAACCGCTCGACACTCCGGACCGCGGCGATCCGGCGAGAGCCGTCAGCGCACGGCAGGCGGACAGGTGCTCGACGTCGAGGTGATCGACGTCCGGCGTGGCTCCGGGCCGACCACCTCGACGGACCGCCCTCCGTTGGCTGACCCGTCGGACGACCCCGACACGCCGACCGGCGTCGATGGCGCGGACGCCGATGACGCAGACAGCGGACCGCGCGGGCCGGATGCGCCAGACCGCCCCGACCAGTGACGGTCAGCACGCCACGGCGAGTTCGAACGCCAGTGGCGACAGGCAGCTGGGCCACCAGTGGACGGCGAGCAGCAGGGGAACGCCGGCCCACGCGATCGCCCGCATCTGGCTCACCGTCGTGACGGCAACGGCGATGCCCGCCCCCAGTGCCCCGGCGTAGAGCGCGGTCACCAGATCACCTCGGAACAGTCCGCCGGTCGCGAACACGTGGAGCAGCGCGACGACGATCACCGGTGCCAGCACCGCTGCGCGCTGGACCCGGGCGGTCGCAGGCACCCGTCGGTCGACGACCAGCAGAACGGCTACCAGGGCGGTCACGTTCAGCAGGACCGGAAGCGGCGCGGGACCGGTGAGCGAACGCAGCATCCCGGCGACGAGAGCCACTGCGGCCGCGCCGATCCCGACGGTGCGCACCATCTGTAGCAGCGGCACGGGTGACGATCGGGTGAATCCCTGCTGGCCCCGTCGACTGAGGAACGTCACCAGCAGCAGTGCGCCGACGGTGAGCACCACAAGGCGCCCAGCGGCAGCGAGCGCCGGTGCGCCGCTCGGAGCGAGCATCACCCCGCCGAACCTCGCAGCCAGCCATCGCCCCGGTGCGACACCGATCAGTGCACCGAGCAGCAGCTGGGCAGCGACGACCGGTACCGCCAGGATGAATCCGAAAGACAGCCCACGGCGCGGGGCGGTGAGCGCGAACGCGGCTGCGCCGTCGCCGCGGTGGCGGGCGAGCAGGACCGGCACCAGTGCGGTCAACACCAGGATCCAGGCAAGATCGACCACAAGTGCGGCCATGCCCTGGCGGGGATAGCCGGGCAGCTGGCCGACGATGACCCGAACGCTGCCGCCGAACACGGCGGTGGCAGCGGCCAGGATGACGTCGGTCCGGGCCTCGTCGGTGTCGATGTTCACCCGGCCGACGCTAGCAGGACCCGGTCACCTCGATTCGGGCGCCGGATAGGCTCCGGGCCTCGATCGTCGCACGGCCGTGTGAAGGGTGTCAGCGGTGCTCCATGCCTCGATGCTCGTCATCGGTGACGAGCTGCTGGACGGCTGGGTGACCGATGCCAACTCGCCGTGGCTGGCGCGCCGGCTTCGTGAGCATGGTGTCCCCTTGGAGCGCGTGCACGTGGTCGGCGACGACGCGGGGGCGATCGACGAGGCGTTGCGCGCTGAGCTTCGACGGCAGCGCCCACGGGTGGTGTTCACCTCAGGCGGTGTGGGCTCGACCCCGGACGACATCACCTTCGAGGCTGTCGCGGCCAGTCTCGGCCGAGAGGTCGTCACCCACCCGGGACTGGCTGACCGGATGTCGGTGATCGCCGATCGGACCCGCGAGGCCGGCGTCGAGACCGACGGGACGTTCATGCACCACCTGATGCGCATGGCGCGGGTTCCCGACGGTGCACGGCTGCTCAGCGACCCGGCGGCGTGGGCTCCGGCGATCGCCATCGACGTCGACGGCGGCACGGAGGACCCTTCGGGGGCGACCGTGGTGATCCTGCCCGGCGTGCCGGCGGCGTTTCGTGAGCTGGTCGATGCCGCGGTCGCGCCGGCGATGCTGGAGGGTCGAAACGAACCGCCG
>JBJHDB010000100.1:0-6112 GCA_050486325.1 Nitriliruptoraceae bacterium
CACCGTGTCAACGGTCGCAAAGGGCGTGGGACACCTGCGGCCTGAGGGGTTCGCCGCCAGCCAATGCCAGGTCAACGGGTCTTGGTGGTCAACGCCCCGCGAGGCTGTCGATCCGGACCGGAGCTCCTGACTGCGCCGAACGATAGGCCGCTTCGAGGAACTCGACGACATGCGCTGCGTCGCGTCCCGGTGCCAGGTTCTCGCCGCGGCCAGCGATGAGATCCGCGAAGCGTCTGGACGGCAGGTGTGCCGGGTAGACCTCGTCGCCGCTGAGCGGCTCGATCTCGTCGGACGAACCGTCGTTTCGGTGGATCGAGACCGTGCCGCCGAGCAGATCCTGCAGGATGAAGCCTTCGGTTCCGTAGTAACGGAACTCCTGCTGCTGCGGCTGCCCCGGCGCGAGGCTGCCGGTTGCCGCCATGGTGCCGATCGCCCCGTTGTCGAGCCGGTACGAAATGGCATCGACAAGATCGACGGCGAGGTCACGATTGTCCATGTAGGCCATGACCTCATCGGCGCGGCGGCCGGTGGCCCAAAGCACCATGCCCATCGCGTGGGTTATCTGGGTCATGCCCTGTCCGCCGCCGGCGATCGAGGGATCGGAGTAGGTGCTTTCGCCCGGTCCGGTCACTGGGAAGTCGAAGACCGGGCGGTAGTCCTCGGGCTGGCCCCGGTAGTACGACTCGACCATAGAGGCGAACAGGCCTGACACGTGGATGAGCTCGCCGATCCTTCCCTGCTGGATCGTCTCGCGGACCTTCGCTGCCGCTCGCGTGTGGTGATACGTGTAGCCGACCGTCAGATGGAGGCCTTGGCGTTCGGCCGTCTGGACCAGGTCCCACGCATCCGCGGCAGTCAGCACGAGCGGCTTCTCGACGAACGTGTGCAAGCCGGCGTCGAGCGCCGCCTTGGCCAGTTCGTAATGGAAGGCATGCGGGACGACGACCATGACGCCGTCGACGATGTCTGTGTCCAACAGGTCACGGGGATTGGCGAACGTCGATTCGACGCCGAATCGCTCCGCAGCTTGCGCAAGCTTCGACGCGTCCGGGTCGGCGAGCCCGACGAGCTCCACACCTTCGTACTCGACGAGTGCGGGCAGGTGGAACTGGGTGGCCCACCATCCCGTTCCGATGACACCGATGCGTGGTGTAGCCATGTTCATCCTCCACGTGCAGCAAGCGGTCGGTCGATCAGGTGCGTTCAGTCGAGCCGAAAGATCTCCGGCAGAAGGCCGGGTCCACCGTCGTCGACTCGAGCATCGAGCAGGTCGGCCATTGCGTCCTGCCATCGGCCGTTGACGTCGGTCTCGCCGAGTGCAGCCAGCGACGCGTCAGGGTCGTCGGCCTCGAAGTAGCCGAACGCGCGGGTCCCGTCCAGGTAGATGGAGTAGTTGCGGATGCCGGCGTCGCTGATCGCGCTGCGCATCTCCGGCCACACTTCACGGTGCGCTTCCACGTACTCGTCGATTCGGTCCGGCCTGATGTGGAGCACGAACGCTGCACGGGCCATGGTCAGCCTCCGTCATGTCGGTCGATCGGTTTCCGGTGACAGTACGTGAAACCGTAACGATTCCAGCGGCGCCATGCGTCCGGATTCGGACGATCGTCGCCGTAGGGCCCATCGGTGCGTCAACGTGTCGGACCTGCCGAGCTGCCTGCTCGGCGACATCGGACTTGGGCCAAACTGACTCTTGCCGTGGGGCCACTAACGCCGTAGTATCCCGCTGGGCTGGAATCGTTTCGACCAGAACATGACCAGAGCATGATCTGACGGGAGTCGATCTGCCCAGTAGGAAGCTGGACCATGCCGAGAGCAGGCGTCCCACGGGGACGCAAGGGAGGACAGTCGATGAGGCTTCAAAGGGCTATGCGCCCAAGTACCCGAACGAGGTGGGTCGCCACGATGGCAGCCGTCGCGATGCTCGTCGCGGCCTGCGGCGCCGACGACCCGGCTCCCGATGAGGCGCCGGCTCCGGATGCCGAAGAGGCACCGGAAGTCGAAGACGATGCGCCTGAGGCCACCGACCTTGCCGAGGTGTGTCAGGGACAGGACGGCGAAGGCCGCACGGTTGGTTTCGCCAACCTCGGTGAGGCTGTTCCGTTCGCTGTGCTGGTCCGCGAAGGCATCGAGCGTGTCGCCGCCGAGTGCAACCTGAACATCGTCAACGCTGACAACGAGCTCGACCCCCAGGCCGCACTCGACAACGCACGCACGTTCGTTGCGCAGGACGTCGACGGCGTGATCCAGTTCAACGTCCACGGTGACACCTCCGAGGCCGTATGCGAGATCCTCGAAGGGCTTCCGGTAATCGCGATCGACATCGCGCACCCGGAGTGCGCCGTGTTCATGGGTGCAGACAACCGCACGGCTGGCGAGGTCGGAGGTACCGCAACGGGTGAGCTGGTCCAGGAGATGTGGGACTGCCAGGTCGACCGGATCGTGACCTTCGAGGCCTTCGGCGTCGGCCAGGTCAACATCGATCGTCTGAACGGACAGATCGCGGGTATCCAGAGCGTCTGCCCGGACATCGACGTCGGCGACTTCGAAGACTGGGCACCGACGCATCCCGACACGATCATCACCCGTCTAGACGACGCGGACCGGACCGACCCTGCCTTCACGTTGGGCCGTGACTGGTTGACGGCCAACCCGGATGCCGAGCACATCGTCGCGGTTTGCATCAACGACGACGCCTGCATCGGCTTCCACGCCGCCGTCGAAGCCGCCGGTCGTACCGGACAGGTGATCTTCTCCGCACAGGGTGCCGACCCGACCTCGTGGGAGCTGATCCGTGATGACCCGTACTTCGGTGGATCGGTCGCGTACTTCCCCGAGCGTTACGGCGAGCTGCTGGTGCCGAACATCATCCGGATGATGAACGGTGAGCCGCCGGAGTCGGATCCGTTGTTGATCGACCACGTGTTCATCACGGCCGACAACATCGACGAGTACTACCCCGCCTGACCCGTTCGATCGGACGCCGCCTCGGCCAGCCAGCTCCTGGCCGGGGCGGCGTCCCTACGATCACGCCTGGCCGCAACCGGGTGATGTCGCCCGCGAACCTGCTGCGCATGAGGGAGATGCTCCATGGCAGACGAGACACGACCGACCGATACCAGCGCCACGGACAAGTCAGTGGGTGAACCGACCGGTGGACCACCGGCCGTGCAGGAACTCGTCGCGCGCATCCCCTTCATCTCGCGGGTCCGGCCCGAGTACGTGCTCGTGGCGTTCCTGGCGCTGCTCGTCATCACGTTCAGCGTCCGCTCGCCTTACTTCCTCGCCGTCGGGAACTTCCGCAACATCCTGCTGTCGGTCGCGGTGCTCGGCATTCTGGCCATCCCCACGACACTGCTGCTGGTTTCCGCGAACGTCGATCTTTCGGTGGCGTCGAACGCGGCGTTCTGCGGCATGATCATCGCGCTGGTCGGCAACGAGTACGGGGTGGTTGCCGGGGTGATTGCGACCATCGTCGTCGGCACATTGGCTGGGGCGTTCAACGGCCTGGTCGTCAGCTTCTTCGGCATCAACTCGATCATCGCCACGCTCGGCACGTTGAGCATCTACCGCGGCCTTGCCAAACTGTCGTCGAATGGCCAGACGGTCATCATGAGCGGATTCCGGGGACTGGGATCCGGTACCACCCTGGGCATTCCCAATGCGGTGCTGCTGCTGCTCATCGTCGCGGTGGTCTTCTACCTGCTGATGCGTTACACGGTGTACGGCCGCGGTGTCTACGCGATCGGCGCGAACGAACAGGCAGCACGTCTCTCCGGCATCAAGATCCGCCTGAATCTGTTCCTCGCGTTCGTCATGACCGGCGTGTGTGCGGCCTTCGCCGGCCTGATCCTGACCTCGCAGCTTCGTGCAGCGGCGCCGGTGGCGGGACTCGGGCTCGAACTGTCGGTCGTCGCCGCGGTGCTGCTCGGTGGTGCGAGCCTCACGGGTGGCCGCGGGACGGTCGTAGGGACCCTGCTCGGCGTCATGATCCTCGGGACCCTGAACAACGGTTTGACCATCCTGAACGTGTCGTCGTTCTGGCAGGAGATCGCCCGTGGTGCCGTACTGATCCTCGCGATCGGGCTCGATCAGCTCCGAATCCACTTCTCGCGGGAGTAGCGACGATGGATGATGCTTCGGCCAAGGATCGGTTCGAGCTGAGTGCGCGGGGCCTGCGAAAAAGCTTCGCAGGTGTCGAGGTTCTCCATGGCGTCGACATTGATGCTCGAGGCGGCCGCGTGCTGGCGCTGCTCGGCGAGAACGGCGCAGGGAAGTCGACCGCGATCAAGATCCTTGCGGGGGACTACCGCCGTGACGACGGACAGATATTCGTCAACGGCGAGGAAGTGCCGATCGACAGCCCAAGTGACGCCGAGGCCGCCGGGGTCAAGGTCATCTTCCAGGAGTTCATGGATGCACCCGAGCTGACCGTTCTCGAGAACATCAGTCTTGGGCATCTGCCGAACCGCTTCGGCATCGTGAACTGGCGGGAGGCAGAGCGCCGGGCGAAGGGGATCCTCGACGAGCTCGGGGTCAACATCCCTTTGCACAAACCGGTCGGTGAGCTGGGCGTCGCGCAGCGGCAGATTCTCGAGATCTCTCGCGCGCTCGTCGCCGATGCACGGCTGCTGATACTCGACGAGCCGACGTCTGCACTGGCCGCTGAGGAGGTCGAAGCACTGTTCCGCTTCATCCGTGGGCTCCGTGCCCGTGGCGTGGCCGTCATCTACATCACCCACCGCCTCGACGAAGTGGCCGAGATCGCCGATGACGTACTCGTGTTCCGTGACGGCGACGTCGTCGCCAGCGGGCCGGTGGCGGATTTCTCGACCGAAGCCCTGATCGAGGCGATGGTGGGCGAGAAGTTGAAGGACGAGTTCGTCGAGCTCGAAGTCGCCGAGGAGGTCGGCACCGGCACCGCTGCGGCACCGGTGCTCGAACTACGCGGCGTCGGGGTCGCCGGTTACGTGGAAGGCGTCGATCTGACCGTTCGCGCCGGCGAAGTGGTGACCTTGTTCGGCCGACTCGGGTGCGGTGCCGTCGAGCTCGCAGAGGCCATCTTCGGATTGCGGCCGATTCGGGAGGGCGAGTTCGTCATACGCGGCGTACCGGGACAGCCGACGAGTCCGTCGGCCGCCATCAGGCACGGCATCGGCTACGTGCCGATCGATCGCAAGACGCAGGGAATCCTGCAGGGCCTCACGCTTTCGGAGAACTTGGCCGTGGCCACGTGGAGCCAGCGGTCACTCGCTGCCGTTCTGTTGCCCCACACCGTCGAGCGAGCCTTCGATCGGTGGAAAGAACTACTCAACATCGTGGCCAATCAAGGCGCTTCGCAGGCCATCGAGACCTTGTCCGGGGGCAACCAGCAGAAGGTCGTCCTCGGCCGCTGGCTCGAGCACCGGTCGAAGCTCCTCGTACTTGCCGAACCCACACGTGGCGTGGACGTCGGTGCGCGGGCGGAGATCTACCGGGTCTTGCGTGACCTCGCGGCTCAGGACATCGGCATTCTCGTCATCTCGTCCGACATGGACGAAGTGCTGCGACTGTCCGACGAAGTCATCGTTCTCTCGCGCGGCCGAGTGACGCAGCGATTCGCGCGGGCGGACCTCGACCGGGCATCACTCGCTCACGCGGCCGCGATGCGTGGCGAGGGCCTGTAGCGGGCATCCTGCGGTTCGCCGGCTCGGTACACCCGAATCGGCTCGTTCCTGCCACCTGACCCGCGAACGGGTTCAATTCTCTGCGCGCTTGGTGCCGAGAACGATTCCGGGAAGGTTCCCGCAGTGCTTGACCAGGGTGCGGAAGGTCCCGTAGAGTCGAAACTGGAATCGTTGCCTGACCGTGCTTGAAGTGGTCACGCGACTGAAGGTGGGAGACGCGAGGGAGCACCCGGGATGGCAAAGTCGGACAAGGTTCGTGTCGGGGTCATCGGTGCGGGATCGTGGGCGGTGAGCAATCACATCCCCGTTCTGCAGGAGCGCGACGACGTAGAACTCGTGGCCGCGGTACGCAAGGGTGAGGACGCCCTGGCCGAGCTCAAGAGCCGCTTCGGTTTCACCCACACGAGCGAGGACTACCGCGACGTCCTCGACCTCGAACTCGACGC
>JBJHDB010000101.1:0-6058 GCA_050486325.1 Nitriliruptoraceae bacterium
GAACGCGGCTACTCGCGCCGCCGGGTTCGGGCCCGAGGTGCGACGGCGGATCATGATCGGCACCCATGCGCTCTCGTCCGGGTACTACGACGCCTACTACCTGCAGGCGAGCAAGGTGCGCACACTGATCGCCCGCGACTTCTCTGCGGCGTTCGACCAGGTCGACGCGCTGGTGAGCCCGACCGCGCCGACCGTGGCGTTCCGACTGGGGGACAAGACCGACGACCCGCTCGCGATGTACCTCAACGATGTCGCGACGGTTCCCGCCTCCCTCGCCGGGGTCCCCGCGATTTCGGTCCCCGCTGGCCTCGCCGCTCCCGCCGGCGACGACGGCGCGTTGCCGGTGGGCCTGCAGGTGATGGCGCCTCTGCTCGGTGACGATGTGATGTACCGCGTCGCATGGGCGTTCGAACAGGAGTCAGCGTTCGACCCCCGGCCCCGCGGAGCCAACGCGCTGGAGCTGGACGCATGAACCTTCCCGACGGTTGGCAGCTGGTGGTCGGACTGGAGGTCCATGTCGAGCTGACCACGGCAACGAAGATGTGGTGCGGCTGCACGACCGACTTCGGCGCGGAACCGAACACCAATGTCTGCGAGGTCTGTACGGGACAGCCCGGGGCGCTGCCGGTCGCCAACGCCCGGGCGGTGCATGATGCGGCGTTGCTCGGACTCGCACTCAACGGCACGGTCGCGCCGCGGTGCTGGTTCCATCGCAAGAACTACTTCTATCCGGACCTGGCGAAGAACTACCAGATCAGCCAGTACGACGTCCCGCTGGTGTCCGACGGGTACCTCGAGGTGGTCGTCGACGAACCGGACGGCACGACGGTCACCCGCCGGGTCGGCATCGAGCGGTTGCACATGGAGGAGGACACCGGCAAGTCGCTGCATGTGGGATCGACCGGCCGGTTGCACGGTGCCGAAGCCTCCCTGATCGATTACAACCGCAGCGGCATCCCGCTGCTCGAGATCGTGTCCGACCCCGACATCACCGACGTCGCGACGGCCCAGGCGTACCTGCGCGAGCTGCAGGCGATCGTCCGCGCGCTCGGCGTGTCGGACGCGCGCATGGAGGAAGGCTCGATCCGGTGCGACGCCAACGTGTCGGTTCGACGCGAAGGTGAGCCACTCGGCACCCGGTGCGAGATCAAGAACCTCAACTCGGTGCGGTCGCTGGGTCGCGCCATCGCCTACGAAGCTGCCCGTCAGGTCGAGGTGCTCGAGGACGGCGGCCACATCGTCATGGAGACCCGGCACTGGGACGAGGAACGCGGCGTGACCGAAACCTTGCGGGTCAAGGAGTCGGTGACCGACTACCGCTACTTCCCCGACCCGGACCTGGTCGCGGTGACGATGTCGGCGGACCAGATCGCGGCGATCGCCGCCGAACTGCCCGAGCTGCCCGCCGACACCCGCAGCCGGCTGCGCGAGCTCGAGGTACCCGACGAGCAGGTCGCCACGATCGTGTCGGGCGGGATGACGGACTGGTTCGACACTGCCGTCCAAGCTGGCGCAGACGCCGTCTCGGTCGCAAACTGGCTGACCGGGACACTGAACGGCCAGCTGAGCGCGGCCGGTATCGACCTGGCCCAGAGCGGGGTCACCGGCGCTCACATCGCCGAACTCGTCGGCCTGGTGGACGACGGCACCCTTTCGACCACGATGGCCAAGCAGGTCCTCGCCCGCGTGGTGGAGCTGCGTGGTGCGAGTGGCCCCGCCGAAGTCGCCGAGGCCGAAGGGCTGCGCCAGGTCTCTGACACCGACGAGCTGAAGGAGATCTGTGCGGCCGTGGTGAAGGCGAACCCGGATACCGTAGAAACGATCCGGTCCGGCAACGCCAAGGCGATCGGTGCACTCGTCGGCCAGGTGATGCAGCAGACCTCGGGACGTGCGGATCCACGCAAGACCAACGAGCTGCTCCGCGCATTGATCGGGTGATCCGGCCAGCCGGCCATGCGCCCGAGTGATGTGCCAGAGGCGCCGGTCGGTCCGTGTGCGTCCTCCGCGACCGTGCTGCGCTGCCCGAACGCGCACTCGCTGTCCGTGCCGATCTCCTACCCTGCATCGACGCTGCCGCGTAGCCTGGAACCGACGGCGGTGGACCTACGGCGTGGTGCACGTCGCCGACAGGAGTGGTCGTGATCCTCGAGTCGATCGCCTCGCCGGCGGATCTCAAGGCGCTGCCGGAGGAGGACCTGCCGGCGCTCGCCGACGAGCTACGTGAAGCGATCATCACCGCGGTCTCACGGGTCGGCGGGCACCTGGGCTCAAACCTCGGCGTGGTCGAGCTGACGCTCGCGCTGCACCGCGTGTTCGACTCTCCGCGTGACCGAATCGTCTGGGACACCGGGCACCAGGCCTACGTCCACAAGATGCTCACCGGACGCCACGACTTCTCCGGTCTGCGCCAGTCGGGTGGGTTGTCCGGATACCCGGCTCGTGACGAGTCCGATCACGACATCGTCGAGAACAGCCACGCCTCGACAGCGCTGTCGTGGGCCTGCGGTCTCGTCCGCGGCCACCAGGCAGACAGCCGCAAACAGCGGCGCCGGGTCGTGGCGGTGGTAGGTGACGGTGCACTCACCGGCGGGATGGCCTACGAAGCCCTGAACAATCTGGGTCACCACCAACTTCCGGCGGTCATCGTCCTCAACGACAACGGACGTTCCTACGCCGAGACCGTGACGCGGCTGTCAGAACGGGTCGCCGACCTTCGCACCGATCCGCGCTACCGCAGCCTGCGTGGACGCATCGACCAGGCGCTGGCACGACTGCCCATGGTCGAGCGGCTCACCGACGCCGGGTTCGAGGCGTTGAAGGCCGCGATCTCGGAGGCACCGGCACTTCAGGCTTTCGTCGAAGCGCTCGGTGTGCGCTACCTCGGACCCTACGACGGCCACGACGTCGCCCGCCTTGAGCACGCGCTGTCGCACGCCGCGCGGCTGGACTCCCCGGTGCTGGTCCACGTGCTCACCCAGAAGGGCAAGGGCTACGCGCCCGCCGAGGCGGATCCGGAGAAGCGGCTCCACGACACCTCGGCGTTCGATGTGCGCACGGGGCGTCCGAAGGTCGGAGGTCGGAGGTGGACCGCAGCATTCGGTGACATCCTCTGCGAGCTTGCCCGTGAACGCGACGACCTCGTGGCGATCACCGCGGCGATGCCGGGCTCGACCGGCCTGCAGCCGCTGATGGAGCTCGATGCCGACCGCGTGCTCGACGTCGGTATCGCCGAGCAGCATGCCGTCACCTGTGCGGCGGGCCTGGCCAACACCGGGTTGCGCCCCGTCGTCGCCGTGTACTCGACGTTCTTCTCGCGTGCGTTCGATCAGGCCAACCTCGATGTTGGCCTGCACGGCGAGCGTGTCGTGTTCGCCCTCGACCGCTCCGGGATCACCGGCGACGACGGACCGAGCCACCACGGCATCCTCGACATGGCCCTCGGCCTGCGCATCCCAACGATGACGGTGCTCGCGCCCTCGCACGTCGAGGACCTCCGGGCGCTGCTCACCGAGTCGCTCGCTATCGACGGCCCGGTGCTCGTGCGCTTCCCGAAGGGATCGGTCACGACTGCCGCCGATCTGGGTTTCGAGGCCGCCGACCGGCGCGCTGGGTTGGCGTCACGCCGGCTGAAGGACGGTGCAGACGTCTGCCTGCTCGCGGTCGGCGATCGGCTCGGCCCGGCGTTGGAGGCTGCCGACCTACTTGCCGACGAACAGATCGACGCATCCGTGTGGGACGTACGCAGCATCCGCCCGGTCGACACGATGATGCTGGCCGAGGCCGCGCAGGCTCCGCTCGTGGTCACCGTCGAGAACGGCATCGTCGGTGGTGGCGCGGGTGCCGAGCTTGCCGACCGACTTGTCGAGCTCGCCGGCATCCGGCAGGCTCCTCCGCTGCTCAAGCTCGGTGTCCCTGACGGCTACATCCCGCACGGCAACGCCGACCGAATCCTGACCGAACTCGGCCTGGACGCCGCAGGCATCGCCGCAGCCACACGCAAGGTGCTCACCGACGAAGCCTGATCGGCGCGCCGTTGAACGGGTGAACTTGACCTGATCGGCGTGACAAGCCAGTATCATCGTCACGAAACCGACCCGACCCGGGAGTGCACGTGCTGCGCGTGACGCGGGAGCCGCTCGAGATGCACGACGCCGGTCGTGTCGTCCGGGTAGTTCTCGTCGTTCCGTAGCGCGTGCTCCGACCCGAGCACGCGAACCTCCCGGACCCGGGAGGTTCTCTCGTAGGGACGGGAATCGGTCGCCGTCGACCCGGCACGTGAGGAGGACCTGATGGAGATCACCGGCGCACAGGCGGTCATGAAGAGCCTCGAAGCGCTCGGGGTCGACACGGTCTTCGGATATCCCGGTGGTGCGATCCTGCCCGCCTACGACCCGCTGATCGACGCGTCACTCAACCATGTGCTCGTTCGTCACGAACAGGGCGCGATCCACATGGCTGAGGGATATGCCCACGCCACGGGCAAGGTCGGGGTGTGCCTGGTCACGTCCGGTCCGGCAGCGACCAATCTGGTGACCGGGCTCGCGGACGCCCACATGGACTCCATCCCTGTGCTGGCGATCACCGGCCAGGTCGCCACCACCGCGATCGGCTCTGACGCGTTCCAGGAAGCGGACGTGACCGGCATCACGATGCCGATCACCAAGCACAACGAACTGGTGGGCACCGCGGACCGCATCGCCGGAGCGATCAAGGAGGCGTACCACGTCGCCCGTACGGGTCGACCGGGTCCGGTGCTGGTCGACATCCCCAAGGACGTGCTCAACGCCACGCTGACCTGGGAGTGGGACGACCGTATCGACCTGCCCGGCTACCGCCCGACGGTCCGCGGGCACGGCAAGATGATCAAGGAGGCGCTGGAACTCATCGCCGCCGCACAACGTCCGGTCATCTACGCCGGAGGCGGCCTGGTCCGCGCCGGCGCTGCCGACGAGCTCCACCAGTTCGCCACCCGGCTCGGCGTGCCGGTGGTCACGACCTTGATGGCCCGCGGGGTTTTCCCCGACGACCACGAGCTTTCGGTCGGCATGCCCGGCATGCACGGGCACTACGCCGCGGTTCGGGTGTTCCAGGAGACCGACCTGCTGATCACCCTCGGTGCCCGATTCGACGACCGGGTCACCGGGCGGCTCGACGCGTTCGCGCCGCACGCCAAAGTCGTCCAGGTCGATGTCGACCCGGCAGAGATCGGCAAGAACCGCGATGTCGACGTGCCGATCGTCGGGGACGTCAAGGTGGTGCTCGGCCAGCTCCTTCAGCTGCTCGACGATCGCGCCAGCGACACCGCCCCACGGCCGTACGCCCCCGCCATCGATGCCTGGCTCGGCCGCGTCGACGAGCTGCGTCGCAACCACCCGCTGCGGGTGAACCAGACGGACGACGGGCTGCTCAAGCCGCAGACGGCGATCCGTGCGCTCTACGACCGGTGGGGCGACGACGCGGTCTACGTGGCCGGTGTCGGCCAGCACCAGATGTGGGCGTCGCAGCTCATCCCATTCTCCCGGGGGGGGCAGTGGATCAATTCGGGGGGGTTGGGCACGATGGGATTCGCCGTCCCGGCCGCCATAGGCGCGAAAGTCGGCGTCGGCCGGGACACACCGGTGGTCGCCATCGATGGTGACGGGTGCTTCCAGATGACGTTGCAGGAGCTTGCCACGGCCGTTCAGCACGACATCCCGGTCGTGTTCAGCGTCATCAACAACGGCTATCTGGGCATGGTGCGCCAGTGGCAGCACCTGTTCTACGAGGACCGGTTGTCGCAGGTCTCACTGCCCCAGGACCTGCCAGATCTGATGAAGCTCGCGGACGCCTACGGCATTCCGGGCTTCCGGATCGAGTCGGTGGCCGACCTCGATCCGATGCTGGCCAAGGCACACGCCATCACCGACTCACCGGTGCTCATCGAATTCCGCGTCGATCCCGACGAGATGGTGTTCCCGATGGTGCCCGCCGGGGCAAGCAACGACGACGTGATCGAGTCCGTCGAAGAATGGCGGGCCCGGCTCGCCGAGTCGGGATGAGCGGCGTCAACGCGCGTGCG
>JBJHDB010000102.1:0-5992 GCA_050486325.1 Nitriliruptoraceae bacterium
CCGGCGGCACTGCTGTGGCTCAACGTCGTGACCAACGGGCTGCAGGACGTCGCGCTCGCGTTCGAACGCGCCGAACCGGACGTGCTGCGCCGACAGCCCCGCCGGCGCGCGGAGCCGATCGTCAGCGGCGTGCTCTGGGAGCGTGCCGTGCTCACCGGTGTCACCATGGCGATCGGCAGCCTCTGGCTGTTCGTCTGGGCCATGGAGGCCGGGATGAGCGACGCACAGCAGCGCGGCACGGCGCTGACAACGCTTGTCGTGGCGATGGCCGTTCACGCCTACAACGCACGTTCCGAGGCCCGCTCGATCGTGGTGACCCGCCTGCGCGGCAACCGGTTCCTGCTGATCTCCACCGTGGTGGCGACCAGCATCCACCTGGCCGCGAGCGCATGGGCGCCGACACAGCACGTGCTGCAGATCGCTCCGGTCCCGGCCGCCGGCTGGCCCCGGATCGCGGTGGTCGCCCTCGCGGTGGTCGCAGTCAGCGAACTGCACAAGGCGGTTCGTTCCCGCCGGGTTCGACCAGCACCCGGATGAAGGGCTAATCGTGCGATGGCTGTTTGGTTCCGTCGGACGCCGACTCGCCGTCGGACGTCCCGCCACGCCGCAGGAGCAGGACAAGGCCGATCACGATCAGGGCGGCCGGCACGAGGTAGGCGCCGACATCGGTGATTCCGGCCATGGTCGAAGCACCGACGGTGAGGAGAATCCCGCCGGGAATCAGCGGCCACCACCAGGCACCGGTGCCACGCGAGACCAACAGGTCGACGACGGCGATGAGGGTGAATCCGGCACCCAGTCCCATCAGGACCATCTCGCCGGGCATCCCGAGCCCGGCAAGGATGATCCCGGAGCCCAGCCCGGTCAGGATTCCGCCGGGTACAAGAAAGCCGTAGTTGCGGGTGGCGACGTAGGCCACGAGGAAGCCGCCGCCGATGAAGGCCACGACCGACTCCGGTCCGACGTCGGTGGTGAGCACGACCAGCAGGACGGCCCCGAGCGCGACGAGCGCGAGGCCCAGTACTCGTTCAGCGGACACGACGATCCCTTGTTCGGTCAGGTGGGCGGATGGTTTGGTCACCCGCCCGAGGCGAAGGTCAGCGTACGTGTCGCGGCGGCAGAACTGCTCGCCCAGTCGGCGCGACGGCTGTGGTATGCCGCGATCATCGCCGTGCCGGTGAGCTTGGCGCACCTCGCGGTGTTCGTGCAGGTCGAGGCGGCTTCGGCGTCACTACGCAGCTGGCGACTCGGTGTCATGGCGGTGCACGGTGCGTTGGCGGCGTGGATGACGGTCGTGGCGATCATCGGTCGGAACTGGCACCGTCAACGCACCGTCACCACCTCGATGCGGGTAGCCGTCTACGTCACGACCGTGTTCGCGCTCGCTGCCGGTGTGGCGATCGCCGGGATCGACCAGCTCGTAACCGTGAGCATCACGCCCTACATCGTGGCCGCCATGCTCGTGGCATTCCTAGTGCGGCTACGGCCCGGCATTTCGCTGGCCCTGTTCGGTGCAGCATTGGGCGCGTTTGCGATCACCATGACCCTCACGCAGGCTGATGGGGCGGTGCGGTTGTCCAACCAGGTCAACGGCATCACCGTGACCGCGGTCGGGCTCGGCCTGTCCCTGCTGCTGTGGCGGAGCGAGGTTCATCGCATCGGATTGCGCGAGCAGGTGGCCGTGCATCAGCATCAGCTGGAGCAGCGCAATCGCCAGCTGGCCCAGTTGGCTGCGTTCGACACGCTGACGGGTCTGCCCAATCGTCGCCACTTCCGCGAGCTGGTCGACGCCGAGGTCGCACGCCTCGACCGCGGGCAGGAGCCCGCCTCGATCGCCTTGTTCGACCTGGACGACTTCAAGGACGTCAACGACCGTTTCGGCCATCCGGCCGGTGACGCCCTGCTGCGGTCGCTGGCGCAGCGCGTCGCCGGGCGGATGCGCGCCAGCGACGTCGTCGCGCGGTGGGGTGGCGAGGAGTTCGTCGCGATGTTCGTCGTCGCCGACGAGCGCCAGGCGGCCACAGCCGCAGAGGCACTGCGTGCGGTCGTGGCCGAGGCGCCGTTCGCCGTCGAGGGCCATCTCATCGACATGACCGTGAGCGTGGGTGTCGCCGAACTCGATGAGCGTGACACCAATCCCTTCGAGGATGCCTACCGGCGTGCCGATCATGCGCTCTACGCCGCCAAACAGGGCGGGAAGAATCGCGTGGTGGTCGACGGTGCAGCGTGATCCGCCGTCAACGTGGCGTCAACGACGGGGACGCCGGTGGCCGCCTCACTCGGCCATCTCCGCCAGCGGGTTGCCTTCGGCGCGCGCCTCGGCCAGGCGCCGAGCGAGTTCGTCACGTCGCAGGTCGCTCAGGCAGGCGCAGCCGACCTCGTAGGGCGCGTAGTGCTTGACGTCCATGCGGTGCGTCGGGCAGGCGGCGACTTCGAGGCGGGTGATCGGCTCGGTGCGGGGCATGGGTCGCCTCCTGGTCAGACGTTGAATCGGAAATGGATCACGTCGCCATCGGCCACGACGTAGTCCTTGCCTTCGGAGCGCAGCCGGCCAGCGTCACGTGCCGCCGCCTCGCTGCCGAGCGCGTCGTAGTCGGCGTAGGCGATCACCTCGGCGCGGATGAATCCGCGCTCGAAATCGGTGTGGATCGCACGCGCCGCCCGTGGTGCGGTGGACCCGGCCGGCACCGTCCACGCGCGGGCCTCCTTGGGTCCGGCGGTGAAGAACGTGATCAGGCCGAGAAGCTTGTAGGCGTGGGCGATCAGCCGTTCCAGGCCGCTTGCATTGAGCCCGAGGGTGCCCAGGTACTCGCGGCGCTCGTCTGCGTCGAGGAGCGCGAGCTCGGCCTCCACCTGGGCGGAGACGACCACGACCTCGGCGCCCTGCTCGGCGGCGAGTGTGCGTACCTCGTCGACGAACGCGTTGCCCTCGGGCAGCTCGGACTCCGCCACGTTGGCGGCGTACAGCACGGGCTTGGCGGTCAGCAACGACAGTTCCCGGGCGAGTTCGTCATCGAGGTCGCCTGCGAACGTGCGTGCCGGTGCACCGGAGGAGAGGTGGTCGGACATGGCGTCGAGCGAGGCCAACTCGGCGACCAGCTTGCGGTCGCCGCCCTTGGCGGCGCGCCGGGTTCGATCACGACGACGCTCGACCGTCTCGAGGTCTTTGAGCAACAGCTCGGTGTCGACCACGCCGATGTCACGTGACGGGTCGATGGACCCGTCGACATGGACGACGTCGTCGTCGACGAAGCACCGCACGACGTGGCAGATCGCGTCGACCTCACGTACGTGCGCAAGGAACTGGTTGCCGAGCCCTTCACCCTTCGACGCACCGGCGACGAGCCCGGCGATGTCGACGAACTCGATCGCGGTGGGCACGACCCGCTGCGACTCGGCCAGCGCGGCCAGCCGATCCAGTCGGGTGTCGGGCACGGCGGCCACCCCGACGTTGGGTTCGATCGTGCAGAAGGGGAAGTTGGCTGCCTGTGCCCCCGCCTGCGACAGGGCGTTGAACAGCGTGGACTTGCCGACGTTGGGAAGCCCCACGAGACCGACCTGCAGTGCCATGGGAGCGTCCTCGTGTCGTTACGCGTCGCCGATCTGTGTCGATCGTGTGCACGCCGGACCCGCGGACCGGTCGCGCGACGCACCCGCCGCCGCGCCGAATCGCGGTGGCAGGCATCGTAGCCGAGCCGTCGGCGGCTACGGTCCCGGCCGGCGACGAGGAGGACGCGAGCATGCGGCTTGTGGTGGCGCGCTGTTCGGCCACCTACGAGGGTCGACTTGCGTCGACGCTGACCTCGGCCGTGCGACTGCTGATGGTCAAGGCCGACGGCTGCGTGGCCATTCACGCCGACGTTGGCGCCTACAAGCCGGTGAACTGGATGAACGCGCCGAACACGCTGCGCGAGGAACCTGGCCGCTGGACGGTGACCAACCCGAAGGGGGAGCGGCTGGTCATCGAGCTGGAAGAAGTGCTCGAGGACGTCGAATGGTCGCTGGACACCGAACGCGGCCTGACCCTGGATGGCGTCGAACGGGAGTTGCAGGAGCTGCTGGCCGCCCACCCGGGCCATCTCGAGCCGGAGCTCGTGTGCGTCCAGCGCGAGTTTCGTACCGACCTCGGCCCAGTGGACCTGCTGTGCCGCGATCAGGATGGCGTCCCGGTCGCCGTCGAGGTCAAGCGGATCGGGGAGATCGACGGGGTCGAACAGCTCACCCGCTACCTCGATCGTCTGGAGCGCGACCCGCAGCTCGCCGGGGTACGTGGTTTGTTGGCAGCCACCAGGGTCAAGCCGCAGGCGCGGGTGCTCGCGGAATCCCGCGGCATCGGCTGGGTGGAGGTCGACCTAGGCCGGCTGCGTGGCGAAGAGGAGTTGCAGGGCCGGCTGTTCTGAACATGCGGGGTCACCCGCCCGGTCCGCGCTGTTCGGCGTCCTCGCGCCCGGTCATCCACGCAAGCGCCGCATCGATCGCCGGCGTCAACGACACCGGGTCGAACCCGCGGACCTCGTCCGGCGGGAACCACCGCACCGTCGCCGATTCGCCGGCAGCGGGACGTGGGGTCCGTTCTATATCGACGAGCAGCAGATAGCGCAGGTCGAGATGCCGATGACCACGAGGACCGGGATGGTCGTCGAGGTGGATCAGCAGCCCGCCGGAGATCGCATGGCGCGCGGTGATGCCGGTCTCCTCCCGGGTCTCGCGTATCGCCGCGTCCGGTGGGGCTTCTTCGGGGTCGATGTGCCCGCCCGGTTGCAGCCACCTGTGGAGACGCTTGTGTTGATGAAGAAGGGTCGCACCGGACGCGGCCAGCACGATCGCCGAGGAGGTCACATGCAGCGGCTGGGCATGCTGGTCGAACGGTGCGGCCAGTGCGTCGAGTGCTGCAAGGATCGCGCTGCGTGCGGCGTGCTCGCGTGGATCGGCCGGACGATGCGAGGCGACGGTGGCACGCAGGGCCGCGACGTGCCCGTCGTCGGCCGGTACCGCCATCGCAGTCAGCTTCCCGTGGCGAGGCCGATCTCGCTAACCAGGCCCGCCGGATCACGCCGGATGCCGACGACGAACGGGCCGAACTCAGCGAAGCGGGCCGATGCCTCGTCGTAGCGCAGCTTGTAGACGATCTCTTTGAGGTCGGCCACGTCGTGGGCGAACAACGTCACCCCCCACTCCCAGTCGTCGATGCCGGTCGAGCCGGACACGAGCTGGATGACCCGGCCGGTGAACGCACGGCCGGAGCGGCCGTGTTCGTGCATCAGCCGCTTGCGTTCCTCGAAGTCGAGCGCGAACCAGTTGTCGTCGGCAAGCCGCCGGTGCGACATCGGGTAGAAGCAGGCCACCTCCCAGGCGGGCATCTGCGGGTAGAGCTTGTCGTGGGTGTAGGTCTTCATCCGCTCGGCGAACTCGTCGACCCGGCGCGAAAGGTCGGGTTCCTCGACGCCCTTTTCGGCGAGCTCGGTTCGGTAGGCCTCGGTGGTCGGGGTGTACTCGCTGCCCTCGGTCAGCGACAGGTACGACCAGGTCAGCTTCAGTGCGGCCGCGGCCGGGGCGGACTGCACCGCGGTCTGGAAGCGACGCAGCTCGGCCAGGTCGCGGTCGACGGCCATCACCATGACGTCCGACTTGTGGCCCAGCGTCGAGAACAGGTGCAGCTGGGTCCGGTCTGCCCAGTCCTCGAGCAGCGAGGCGAACGACGTCGCGGCGTCGGCGGGCAGCTGTCGCGCGGCGGTGTGGTCGACGGACAGGAACAGGTGGAGCACGCACATGCCCTCACCGGGGCTGATCGACTCGTCGCTCATCGAAGACTCCTCGGGATCATGCGGTCGCGGGTGCCGGCCGTGGGTACCTACCGGCGGGATCTGCCAGGTCGGTGACCGGTCCGGCCGGAGTGATGCGGCTCAGTCCAGAATCCGCTTGCCCTGCACCGTGCCGTCGGCATCGAGTTCGTAGATCAGTGGCACGCCGGTGCCGAGCTCCAGTGCGAGCA
>JBJHDB010000103.1:0-5848 GCA_050486325.1 Nitriliruptoraceae bacterium
GCTCGGTCCGATCCTGCGCGGGACGCGCGGCGTGACATCGACAACGTCCGTCCAGGTCGATGGACCCTCAGGAGCTGTCGGCTGCCGCGACCTTCGGCCGTCAAGCGGCGTCCGGCGGTCTTCGGCTCGGTTTCGACCGGGGAGGGTACACCGCCCACCTCCGCAGGGCGAACCGGGAGGCGCATGCGGTGCGCGACCTCAGCCGCCGGCGCACAGTGACTCGACGTGGCGCAGAAGTGTCAGTGCCGTCACCGGCAGGGTCACCCGGGCGTCGACACCGTCGGGAAGGCCGGCCTCGGTCGTCGCGGTGCGCTCGAGCAGGAGCGTGCGCACCCCCGCCGTTTCCGGCTGGGCACGCAGGATCCTCGCCAGCGCCATCGCGCCGCCGCCACCGGGCAGCTCCGCATCCAGCACGAGCACCTCCGGCACGGCCAGCGCGATCTCGATCAGCGCCGCATCCATGTCGGCCACGGTCGCCACGGCATACCGCTCACCACGCAACACCATGCGCAGCTGGGTGCAAACGTCGCCGTCTGCCGAGGCGACGACGACGTTGTGCCGGCTCATCGTGCGCGCGTCAGGCGTCCGCCCCGGCCGCGCGCGAACGAGCCGGGTCGAGACGGATGCTCGGGCTCGCGGAGGTCGACACCGACACTGAGTGGATGTAGCGCCCCTTGGTCGACGCGGGCCGCTGACGCATGATCTCTTCGAACAACGCGGTGTAGTTGCCGACAAGGGCAGCCGCGTCGAACGAGAGCTTGCCGAGGACCGTGTGGACGTTGCCGTTCCGGTCAGCTCGATACTCGACCCGGCCCGACTTGATCTCGCTGACCGCCTTGCCAACGTCCATGGTCACCGTGCCCGACTTGGGGTTCGGCATCAGGCCGCGCGGCCCGAGGCTCTTGCCCAGCCGGCCGAGCTTGCCCATCATGTCCGGGGTGGCGATGACCGCATCGATCTGGTCGAGAAAGTTGCCGCCGTCGAGCTCGGCGATCAGCTCGTCATCACCCACGTGGTCGGCGCCCGCCTCACGTGCCTCGCTGGCCCGGTCACCGGTCGCCACGACCGCGATCCGGACGTCCTTGCCGATGCCGTGCGGCATCGACACCGAGCCACGGACCATCTGGTCGGCCTTGCGCGGGTCGATGCCGAGCCGGAAGGCGCATTCGACGGTCGCGTCGTAATTGGTCGCACCGACCTCCTTGAGCAGCGTGAACGCCGTCTCGGGGTCGTAGAGTTGCTCGGCGTCGATGCGCTCGAGCGCGGCGAGGTACCGCTTGCTTCGCTTTCCCACTTCGCGTCTCCTCGTGGTGCTGGCGACGGGTATCTCCGTCTCCCACGTCATGGTGTTCGGTGAACGTGTCAGCCTTCGACCTTGATGCCCATCGAGCGCGCGGTGCCCTCGATGATGCGCATCGCACCGTCGATGTCGTTGGCGTTGAGGTCCGGCATCTTCTTTTCGGCGATCTCGCGGACCTGCTCACGCGTGACCGTGCCGACTGTGGTGGTGTGCGGAGTCCCGGCACCGGAGGGCACGCCTGCCGCCTTCAGCAGCAGCTGCGCGGCAGGCGGGGTCTTCATCACGAACGTGAAGGAACGGTCCTCGTAGACCGAGATCTCCACCGGCACGATGTCGCCCTGCATCTGCTGGGTCTGGTCGTTGAACGCCTTGCAGAACTCCATGATGTTCACGGAGTGCTGGCCCAGCGCCGGACCGACCGGAGGTGCGGGGTTGGCCTGTCCGGCCGGGATCTGCAGCTTGATGAATCCGACGACCTTCTTGGCCATCTCTGTTCTCCTCGCGTGGTCCAGCGGCCGCGGCTACGGCCTCCCACGATCGATGTCGATTCCCGGTCGGTGACCGGCGATCTCGGCTGCGACGCGGCCGTCGGGCCGCGGTGTCGCCTAGAGCTTGGCGACGTTGTCGAACGGCAGCTCCAGCGGGGTCTCGCGCCCGAAGACGCTGACCATCACCTTCAGCTTGGCTTGGTCCAGGTTGATCTCGGCGATCGTCCCGGTGAAGTCCGCGAACGGACCGGTGGTGACTCGCACGGTCTCCCCGACCTCGAGGTCGATCTCGGCGACCACCTTGGCCGGTTCCTGCGGAGCATCCGGGTCGGGAGCGACCTCTTCGACGTAGACCGCCGGAAGTTTGAGCGTCGTACCGACCTCGCGAAGGGGCAGCGGGACCGGACGGGTGCCCGGCGAGCCGACGAATCCGGTGACCGCCGGTGTGTGCCGCACGATCCCCCACAGCTCGTCGTCCATCTCCATGCGCACCAGCACGTAGCCGGGCAGGAACTTCTTCTGGGAGATGGTCTTCTTGCCCTTCTTGTACTCGGTGACCTCTTCAGTCGGAATCACGACCTCGTAGATGCGGTCCTCGGCCTCGAGCGACTCGACACGGTTGAGCAGGTTGTCCTTGACGCGCTGCTCGTAACCGGCGTAGGTGTGCACGACGTACCAGTCCCCCGACAGCCGGGCGAGTTCCTTCTGGTCCCGCACGTCCTCGATGGTCCGGGGACGAGGCCGTGGCACGGACGGCTCGCCGGAGGATGCCTCCTCGACCTCGTTCACCTCGTCGACTGGTTCGTCGCCGGCATCGCCCGCATCGGAGACGGCGTCGCCCGCGTCGGACACGGCACTGTCAACGATCGGGTCCACGGCATCGTCGGCGCTCGCGTCCGCCGGGTCCGCGTCGCTCGGGTCGTCAGCGGCCCCAACAGCATTCGCGTCGTCGGCCGGGGCGCCGGCCATGTCGAGCAGGTCATCGAGATCGTGCGTGTCCTGCTCGGTGGTCCTGGTGTCTTCAGGCACGGTGTTCATCCAAGTGTGTTGATCACGGCGCGGCGGATGACTTCGTCCATCCCCCACACGACCACGACCAGAACGAGGGTCGTGACGAGCACCACGACGGTGTAGGAGCCGACCTCCTTGCGGTTCGGCCAGTGGACCCGGCGCAGCTCGCCGCGCACCTCTCGAAGGAACTGGCCGGGAGACGTACGCTCACCCGAGGCCGGCTCGGCAGCCGCACTCTCGTACCTCTCGGTACGGCGCGACTCACGGTCAGCGCGACGCTTGGACTCGCGGCTCATGAACCAACTCCTTCGATCACCGCGGTGCGGCGACGTCCTGCTTCGACTTCATGCCGTCGACCCGGCCGTTGATCGGTCCGGTCGATCTGGTGTGGCGGTCGACCTGGTCTGGCGGTGATCTGGCCGGTGTGCATCAGCTCGCACGGGAGGAGGGACTTGAACCCCCAACCGCCGGTTTTGGAGACCGGTGCTCTGCCAAATTGAGCTACTCCCGTCCGTACGCCGCACTTCGGGGGCGAGGCCGTCCGGGTCGCGACGACGTCGGGGCCCCGACACGGGAACGCTGCCCCCGCGAGGGCAGCTTGCGGTCAGGGTAACCCCTGTCCGGCTGCGCCGACAACCGTACGCCATGGCCCGCGGCCCGTCACGGGCCGGTGGGCTCAGGCGCGGATACGGGCGGTGCCGCGCAGGATCCGTGTGCCGTCCTCGTTGTCGGCCCAAAGAGACACGGTCGCCACACCGTCGGCGACCGCGGTCACCTTGCCGCCGAATCGGCTCGAGGTCGCCAGCGGCCACGGTCGCGTGAAGCGCACCTGCAGTTCGAGCACGTTCTCAGGACCACCGGCGAACGCAGTTACCGCGCGTGAGGCGAGGCCCATCGAGAACATGCCGTGTGCGATTGGCGCACCTGTCGGGCTGACATCCGCGGCGAACGACTCGTCGTAGTGCAACGGGTTGAAGTCGCCGGACGCACCGGCGTAACGCACCGAGGTCGACAGGTCGGCCCGCCGCTCGACGACCTCGAGCTCGTCACCCACCGCGATCGTGGCCACCGTCGTCACTCCATCCCGTCGGACGGTGCCGACTCGAGGAACACGATCGTCTCCTCCGCCAGCACGGCCAGGCCACCGTCACGGAACCTGCAGTCGATCTCGATCGTCAGGAACTCGTTGGGTCCGCGGACCGTGATGTCACGAATCTTCGGCGTGCACTCCAGCACATCACCGGGCCGCAACGGACGGTCCCCGAACGTGAAGCCCTGCGATCCGTGCACCAGCTTGGTGTGGGCGCCGAGTTCGGGGTCACCGAATGCCGCCTCCAGCCCCTTGACGATCGTGAAGCAGGCCGCAAACGTCGGCGGCGCGATCATCGTGTCGTCATCAGCGTGGTAACGCGGATCGGTCTCGCCGAGCGCGATCGCGTACTCCCGAACCTTCTCCCGGGAGACCTCGTACACATACGACGGATAGACCGTTCCGACCTTGGTCTGGTCGAGGGCCATCACCGTCTCCCGTCGAGGTTCAGCGTGTTTCGCGATGCAGTTCGTGCTTGCGGCAGCGACGGCAGTACTTGCGCAGCTCGATGCGCTCCCGCTGGGTGACCCGATGCTTGGTGGTGATGTAGTTGCGTTCCTTGCATTCGACGCACGCCATCGTCACCTTCGGGCGGTTCAGACTCTTGGGCATGGCCCTTCAACTCCTGCCGGGGCGGCGCGGGTCACGCGCTGTCGTGCCACCGGAGATAGGCGGTGGCGCCGGGGCAATCCCCGGCGCCGGGTGGGACGCCCTGTCGTCAGACGGACCGTCCCGTTGCTGCTGGTTGTCGTACGGGGCTGGGTGCGGGCTCTATTCGACGATCTTGGTGACACGACCGGCACCAACCGTGCGGCCACCCTCACGAATCGCGAACTTCAACCCCTCATCCATCGCAATCGGCTGAATCAACTCCACCGACATCTCCGTATTGTCCCCCGGCATCACCATCTCCACCCCATCAGGCAACGACACCGCACCCGTCACATCCGTCGTACGGAAATAGAACTGCGGCCGATAATTGTCGAAGAACGGCGTATGACGACCACCCTCCTCCTTCGACAACACATACACCTGCGCCTCAAACGACGTATGCGGCGTAATCGACCCCGGCGCAGACAACACCTGACCCCGCTCAACCTCCTCCTTCTTCGTCCCCCGCAACAACACCCCCACGTTGTCACCAGCCTCCCCCGAATCCAACAACTTCCTAAACATCTCCACACCCGTCACCGTCGTCGACGACGTATCCGTCAACCCCACGATCTCCACCGTGTCCCCCACCGAAACACGACCCTGCTCGATCCGACCCGTCACCACCGTCCCACGACCCGTAATCGAGAACACATCCTCAATCGGCATCAAAAACGGCTTATCCAACTCACGAACCGGCTCCTCGAAATACTCATCCACCTGCCCCATCAACTCCAACACCTGCGCAGACGCCCCCTCATCCCCCTCCAACGCCTTCAACGCCGACACCTTCACCACCGGCGTCTCATCCCCCGGAAACTCATACGCATCCAACAACTCACGCACCTCGAGCTCCACCAGCTCGAGCAACTCCTCATCATCAACCATATCCACCTTGTTCAACGCCACAATCAGCTTCGGCACCCCCACCTGCCGCGCCAACAACACATGCTCACGCGTCTGCGGCATCGGCCCATCAGCCGCCGACACCACCAAAATCGCCCCATCCATCTGCGCCGCACCCGTAATCATGTTCTTCACATAATCCGCATGCCCCGGCGCATCCACATGCGCATAATGACGCGCATCCGTCTCATACTCCACATGAGACACATTGATCGTGATCCCCCGCTCACGCTCCTCCGGCGCCTTATCAATCGCATCAAACGCCATCGACTGCACATTCGGATTCTGCGCATGCAACACCGACGTAATCGCCGCCGTCAACGTCGTCTTCCCATGATCAACATGACCAATCGTCCCAATGTTCATATGCGGCTTCGTCCGCTCGAACTTCTCCTTGGACAT
>JBJHDB010000104.1:0-5827 GCA_050486325.1 Nitriliruptoraceae bacterium
CGCCACCCAGCGCCCGTCGGTCGACGTGATCACCGGGCTGATCAAGGCCAACATCCCGTCTCGGCTCGCGCTGGCCGTCGCCTCGCAGACCGACTCGCGCACGATCCTCGACGCAAACGGTGCGGAGAAGCTGATCGGCAAGGGTGACATGCTCTTCCTGCCCGCCAGTCAGGGCAAACCCGCCCGACTCCAGGGGTGCTGGGTGACCGAGTCGGAGGTGGCCAGCGTCGTCGCGTTCTGCAAGGCGCAGCGCCAGGCGGAGTTCGATGATTCGATTCTGCACGAAGGCGCCGCCGCGGAACGGGTCGACCAGGCACGCAGTGGCGCTGACAACACCGACGAGTCGCTGCTCAGGCGGGCCGCAGAGGAAGTCGTGAACAGCGGCCTCGGATCGACGTCGATGCTCCAGCGCAAGCTGCGGGTCGGGTTCGCGCGCGCCGGCCGGCTGATGGACGAACTCGAGCAGCTGGGCGTGGTCGGCCCCAACGAAGGGTCGAAGGCACGCCAGGTGCTTTGGGACGCCGACAAGCTGGACGACGCCCGGAGCCACGGCACCTTGTGAGCGATCCCCGAACACACCCGGGTGAACGGACAGTCACCCCCGTTGCGGCATCAGCCTGGTCGCGGCACCAGCGCCAGCGGAACTCGCCTGTGGTGTCAGCGCCAGCGGAACTCGCCCGTGGCCTGCGGACGCTCACCCTTCAGCTGCCGGCGGGCATTGACCAGTGCGGCGCCGCTGCCCACGACGAGCGCCCCCAGGAGCAGTAGTCCCAGCCGGTCGCGTGGCGTGTCGGCGAGCGCGACACGATGGTCGCCGTCGCCTGTCGCCGGGGCCGGTTCGGCGTCGGTTGCCAGCGCGGCTGGCACGAGCAGTACCAGCGCCAGCATCGCGGCGGTGATGGTCACGGTGAGTCTGCGCATGAGTCCCATGGCGACAGCGTAGCTGCGCCGGCCGGCCGGGTCGCAACCCGGGTTCGCGTGCGCGGCAACCGCGCCATGCGACGCCCACATGGCGCCGCTGTCGTGCGTTCTGGGGTGCGCGGTCATAACCTTGCGAAAGAACGTTCCCGCCCGCCCGGCTGCCCATGCGGCGACCGGCCGGGCCGACTCGTGGGCGCTTTCGCCTCGGACCGTGCGAAGGACGATGTGAGCACCGGAATCGGCGACACCCTGAAAGAGGCCCGCGAGGCCCAGGGGCGCACCATCGAGGATGTGGCGCGCGTGGTTCGTGCGCGCATGGAGCAGCTGCGTGCGCTCGAAGAGGAGCGCTTCGATGCGTTCCCCGGTGAGGTCTACGCGAAGGGCTTCCTGCGCAGCTACGCGGTCGAGCTCGGTCTGGACCCGGGCCCGTTGCTCGAGACCTTCCGCACCCAGGTCTCCAACCCGGAAGACATCCCCGCATCGACACTGGTCACGGGAAACGTCCCCCAGGGCCCGCGCCGGTCGACCCCACCGCCGTGGCTCGCATGGGTGCTCGTCGGCGTGCTCGTCGTCGCGGGGCTCGGCTTCCTGGGCATGATCAGCACCCGTTTCGCTCCGGAGACCGCCAGTCCCGACGAACCGTCCGGACCGCCGCCGGCGCCGGCACCGCCCGCCGAGGAGGGCACGCCGCTGCCCGAGCCGGAACCGGAGCCGGAACCCGAGCCGACCTTCGACGGCGTCGAGGTGATCGTCGCACTCGAGGAGTCCTCGTGGATGCGGGTGACCGTCGACGGCGCAGTCGTGCTCGAACAGGTCGTGGACGCCGGCGAGACGCTCCAGTACCAGGCAGACAGCGAGATACTGCTGCGCCTCGGCAACGCGGGTGGTGTGCGGCTGGAGGTCAACGGCGAGGATCTCGGCTCGCCGGGTGGCCGGGGCCAGGTCGCCGAGGTGCGTTACACGATCGATGACGTGCCCGTCGACGGCGAGGTCTGACCACCACTGACGCACGGTCAGGGCTGACTGGCGTCAGCCGCCGGGCCGGGTTCCGGCCACGAACCCGACTGCACCCTCTGCACGGGAGCCTCATGTCCTCCAGCGACCCCGGACATCACGCCGGCGACCACCGGTCGTCCACCGACGGTGACCTGGCCCGAGTCGCGATCGTCACGCTCGGTTGTGGGCGAAACGAGGTCGACACCGACCAGCTCGCGGGCCTGCTGCAACAGGCGGGCCATCCGGTGGTCGACGAGCCGACCGACGCGGAGGTCGTGCTCGTCAACACCTGCACGTTCATCGCGCCGGCCAAGCGTGAATCGATCGACGTGGTGCTCGGGGCGTGTCAACTCAAAGACGAAGGGCAGGCGCGCGCCGTGCTGGTCGTGGGTTGCATGGCCCAGCGCTATCCGGACGAGCTCGCCGAGGCCATTCCCGAAGCCGACGTGATCGTCGGGTTCGACGGGTACCCGCGATTGCCCGCCATCATCGAAGATGCGCTCGAGGGACGCATCCGCACCCGGGTGCAGGGCGTGGGATCGGCGGATCCCGTCAGTCGGCCGTTACCGTCGCGCCAGCTGCCGATCATGGTCGCCGCCGGATCGAATGACGCGTCGGCTGCGGGGCCGGCCACCCAGGATGATCTCGACCGTGTGCCGGCGTCCGGGCCGCGATTTCCCGTGCGTGTTCACGACGGCCGGCCGTGGGCCTACCTCAAGATCGCCTCAGGTTGCGACCGGACCTGCACGTTCTGCGCGATCCCGTCGTTCCGAGGACGGTTCCGGTCGAGGCCGATCGATGAGCTCGTCGCCGAGGCGCGCTTCCTCGTCGACAACGGCGCACGTGAGCTGGTTCTGGTCAGCGAGAACACGACGTCCTGGGGCAAGGATCTTCCCGGTGGCCGCGACGAACAGCCACGCCTGCTGGAATCGCTCGGTGCGATCGAAGGCCTCGAGCTGATCCGGCTGATGTACCTGCAGCCCGCCGAGCTGACCGACACCCTCGTCAGGGCGATGGCCGATCACCCCAAGGTCGCCGACTACTTCGACCTGTCGTTGCAGCATGCCAGCGGTCCGGTCGTGCGGCGCATGGCCCGATCGGGTGACCATGAACGTTTCCTCCGTCTGGTGGCCGACATCCGCGACCGTGCCCCGAAGGCGGCGTTCCGTTCCAACTTCATCGTGGGCTTCCCTGGCGAGACCGATGCCGACGTCGCCGTGCTCGAGGATTTCCTGGGCCAGGCCGCGCTCGACTGGGTCGGCCTGTTCGCCTTCAGTCCGGAAGATGGCACGGCGGCCCACGACCTCGACGACCAGGTCCCGCACGAGGTCGCCATCGACCGGCTTCGGCACCTGGCCGACATGCAGGAGCAGATCGCGGATGCGGCGGCGCGCCGTTTCGTCGGACGTCGCCTGACCGCCCTCGTCCAGCGAGTCGATGCCGGCGAGCCGGCCGTTGCGCGCTCCTACCGTGAAGCGCCCGAGACGGACGGTGAGATCATGCTCGTCGGCGAGGTGGGAGCCGACCCACGCGTGGTCGAAGGCCAACTCGTCGACGTCGAGGTGACCGGCGCGCAGGGGGTCGACCTGATCGGGCAGCTCGCGCCGGTGGGAGCTGGAGCCGGAGCCGGCATCGGCGTCGGTGGCCGGGATGGCTGAACCAGCGGTGCGACTGACGATTGCCTGGTTCAGCCCAGCGAACCTGGTCACGTTCCTTCGGGTCCTGCTGGTTCCGGTGATCCTGTGGCTGCTGACCGTGGACGATGCCGGTACGGCGCGGTGGTGGGCGTTCGGGGTGTTCCTGTTCGCCGCGGCGACCGACTCGGTAGATGGTTGGGTGGCCCGGCGGTTCGACGGGGTGACGGCATGGGGGCAGCTGGCCGACCCCATCGCCGACAAACTGCTGGTGATCGGTGCGCTCGCCAGCCTGGCGATCGTTGGTGAGCTGCCCTGGTGGGCGGTGATCGCCATCGTCGTCCGTGAGGTGGCAGTCACCATCCTGCGGGTCCGTCTGGTGCGCGCACGCGCACTGGTGATGCCCGCCAGCCGTTGGGGAAAGCTCAAAACACTGGTGCAGATCGTGGCCGTCGCGGTGTATCTGCTGCCGACCGTCGGCGAACCGGTCGCGGTCGGGTTCCTGTACGCCGCGGTGGCCGTCACGATCTGGTCGGGCCTCGACTACGCCTTCCGTGCCTCCCGCCTCGCCCGTGGTCGAAACCCGGAGCGTTCGTGAGCCCCGCCGCGCCGGACGACGTCGTGCGTGTCTCGGACGGGGAGCAGGTCAGGGCGGCGCTGCTGTCGGTCGGCAGTGAGCTGCTGCTGGGCGATCTGGTCGACACCAATGCCGCATGGATCGCCAGGCGGTTGACCGAACTCGGGGTCGATCTGGTCCACGTCGTCAGCGTGCGCGACGATGTCGAAGAGATGGCCACCTCACTTCGATGGCTCTCCCGCCGGGCGCACCTGATCGTCGTCGGTGGTGGGCTCGGTCCAACGGCGGACGACCTGACCCGGGAGGCGATCGCCTCCGTGGCGGGAGTAGCCCTCGAGGAACGTGAGGAGCTCGTGGCTGCCCTGCAGGCACGATTCGCCGAGCTCGGCCGAACGATGGCCGAGCAGAACCGGCGTCAGGCCAGAATCCCCGTCGGGGCGACAGCGTTCCCCGCGGTCGGGACCGCGCCGGGCTTCGCGATCACGGTCACCGACCCTTCGCCGACCCGGGTGATGGCGCTTCCCGGGGTGCCCTGGGAGCTGCGATCGATGTTCACCGACCACGTCGTTCCCGAGGTGGTCGCACTCGCCGGTTCACGCGTGACGATCACACGGTCGGTCCACGTCGCCGGCCGCGGCGAATCCGATGTCGCCGAGGTGGTCGAGCCCCTGCTGGCCGGCGTCGACGGGGTGACGCTGGCGTTTCTCGCCCACGACCGGGAGATCGAGGTACGGCTGACCGTGTCCGCCGAAGACCACCGCGCGGCCGAACTCGCCTCGCAACCGTTGGTCGACCGGGTCATGCGGGCGCTCGGCCGGTCGGTGGCAGCGGTCGACGAGGAGTCACTGGAGGACGTCGTCGTCCGCCTGCTGATCGAACGCAACCAGACCCTCGCGTTGGGGGAATCGGTGACTGCCGGAGCGGTCGCGGCCCGGCTCGGACGCGTCGCCGGTGCGTCGGCTGCCCTTGTGGGCGGAGTCGTGGTCTATGCCACGGCGGCCAAGCACGATCTGCTGGGGGTCGACGAGGAGCTCCTCGCACGTGCGGGCCCGGTCAGTCCCGAGGTCACCCGAGCGATCGCGGCCAACGTGCGGCTCCGCGCCGGTACGGACTGGGGCATCGGGGTGACCGGTGTGGCTGGGCCGACGACCGTCGGTGACCTGCCGGTCGGCACGTGTGTGTGGGCGCTGGCGCACCCCGACGGCAGGGTGGAGGACCACCAGCGGGTGATCGGCGGCGATCGGGGACAGGTCATCGGCCGGGTGGGGACCGCCGTCCTCGACCTGCTTCGCCAGCGGCTGCTCGACGCGTGAGCGCGTCGCGCCGGTTCGTGGCGATCGGTGTGCCCGAGCATGTGCGTGCCGGACTGGAGCCGCCGGTCGCCGCCGTGATCGGTGGCGCCTCGACGTTGCGCCCGACACGTCCGGAGGGCTGGCACGTGACGCTGGCCTTCACCCGGCGGGTCGCCGACCGTTCGTCGCCTGAACTGGCCGCGGCCGTGGCTGCGGGGGTCACCGACTGGGTTTCCCGCGCCGGTGACACGACACTTCGCTTGACGATCGGCGCGCCAGGGACGTTTGGTGACCGCGTGCTGTACCTCGAGGTGGTCGACGAACCCGCCGGCAGCCTGGCGGCGCTCGCTACCGGCGTGCGTGCCCGGATGGAAGCAGGCGGCTTCGGGGTCACCGACACGCCGATG